>JALGUJ010000117.1 GCA_029820945.1 Candidatus Zipacnadia bacterium
GGATGATCTCCGGGCCGTTGAACCCCGTGCGCCAGTCCATCGAGTCGCGCACACACGCCAGCAGCGCGTCGATCTCTTCATCGGTGTACCAGCCGCCCAGCGGGGGCAGGCCCGGGTAGGGCCGTCGCGGAGTCTCGGGGCGCTCAGACATGATTGCCGCTCCTCATCGTGTATCCGGCTTGCCAGCGGATTGATCATATCAGGCCGCGATCCTGCTCGCAGCCGGCCGGGCTGCGAGTCCCCCCAACTCGGTCATGCCACGCCGGCCCAGTTCACCGTCCGCGGCGCCGCGTCCTGCGACGATCCGGCAGGTCATGGCCGGCGGCCGAGCGAAGATGGCATGGGACGCCTGCCGTATGTGAGGCCTGTTCCTGCCGGCTGGCCGAGAGGCAGAAGCGGCACATTGCACTCGTCTCGGAGGTGCTGACGTGACACTGACGGCTCCTGTGACATCCAGGCCTGGCGCGTCGCGCGCACTCATAGTGGTTCTCTGCGCTCTCGCGCTCACCGCGCATTTGGGCGCGGCGGGCGATCGCGTGATGGTGATCTACAGCGCTGAGGGGCGGGCCCTCCCCGGACGCGAGCTCAGCCTCTACGACGTTGAGGTCAGGGCGTTCCAGGGCCGGGAATGCGATGGCCTCGCCGCGGCGCTGGCCGAGGCGCAGCTTCTGTACATCGGCCAGTACTCCGGCGACGCCGCCGAGCAGCACCTGTTCGGCGTCCCGGAGCGGGCCGCAGCGGTCAGGGACTTCCTGGCCGCCGGCGGCCTGCTGATGATCGACTACAACGGCCTGGGGATGGGCCCCACGGTGGGCTTCTTCGAGGACCTGGGCCTCCAGCACCCCGGTCGGCCGGAGGGGGAGTACCACGACGTCGCCGTGCCGGGGGGCGCCGACCACGCCATCCTCTCAGAGCCCCACGCAATCCGCGGGAAGGTCGGCAGGGCCTACGGCTGGTGGTCGGACTGGGACGAGGGCTTCCAGTGCCTGCTCTGCACCGCGGGCAAGCCCGACCGGGCGGCACTGCTGTTGGCCGAGGACGTGGCGGGCGCCGGCACCATCATCGTGACCCAGGCCTACGGGCTCTTCCGCGACGAGCCAGGCATGCCGAAGGCGCTGTTCGAGAACATCCTCTCCTGGGCATTCGGCGCCCTTCCGGGGCCTGGCGAGGCCGTGCCGATCTATGACCCCTACGAGCGCCGCGAGCCGGCGGCCAATCCCTGCTACCTGGCGCGCGCGGAGCAGGCGCCGTGGCACGTCGAGTCGGCCCCGACCCGGCTGCCCGTGGTCGTCGGCGAGCCCATCGGCCTCGAGCGCCGCGGGGCGCCGGTGAGCATCTGCCGGAGCTTCCCCGAGGGCACCGTCCCGGCGTCGGTGCGCGTCTTCACCTGGGCCGGATACGAGCTCCCCTGCCAGGTGAAGGTCCTGAGCGCAGATGACAGGACGTGGGAGGTGCTGGCCCTGGTGGACCTGGCGCCACACGAGCAGCGGCTCCTCTATGTGTACTGCGGCCCGGAGGCGAGCGAGAGCAAGGCGCCGGCCCCGCTGCTGTCGGCGGAGCACTCCGCCGATGGCTTCGAGCTGCGCAACGACCGGCTTCGCGTGGTCCTGGCCCCGTCGGTGCCGGAGCCGCGCCTGGTGGCGCCGCTGGGAGCACGCGTGGACAACGAGCTTGCCCACTGGGGGGCGATAGACCGCGGGCGATGCAATCACATCCGCTATCGGGAGGACGAGGAGGAGTCCTGGGAGCCGTCGCTGGTCGAGGACGGCCCGGTGCGCAAGACGGTCACCTACGCGGGACCGGACCTGACCATCAGCTACGCCCTTCTGGCCGGGAGTGAGAGCCTGTTCTACGAGATCACCGCCGAGGAGTCGAGCGGTGTCAGCCGCTTCACCGGCTGGGCTCCCGGTGGCGACGGCACGCATGACAGCATGTGGTATGAGTCGCCGGACGGCCTCAAGCGCGCGATACTGCGCACCGGCGAGTTCTACCGCCCCTTCGACGACATCCGGCCCTACATGAAGGAGGGATGGCTGGCCTTCGAGGACGAGCGCGGCGAGGTGGTCGGCGAATGCTTCGACCTGCAGCAGACCGGTCGCCTGACCCCCTACGTGCACTCGGCGCATGGCCACACCGCCATCGTCAGCAACCGGCTCGAGGACGGGCGGCTGCGCGGCGCCTTCGTGGCGGCGCGCGGTGACCACGGCGATGTGCGGAGCGCATACCTGGCGTGGAAGAGCCCACCTGCGGTGCTTCTCGGCCCGGCGCAGACGCGGCACGACGTGCCGCCGCGGAGCGTCCCCGAGTTCGGCCGGGACTACCTGCGCATCCTCGGCGGCCTGCACTGGTTCCTCGCCACCACCACCGTCCGGGAGCCCGACGAGGTGATGCCGCGGCTGGTGCGAGAGGTCGTCGCCCGGGGCGGGAACATGATCATCGCCGACGACAGGCGGCCGGAGTACGTGCAGCCCCTGCTTCGCGCCGCGCATCGCATGGGCGTCGGCGTGATCCTCAAGCCACAGCAGTTCCCCGAGCGCGAGCACCGCTGCCCCTACGCCCACCGCGATGACTTCGTGCAGGCGGCTGCCACGGTGGCGGGATACGAGCCCGACGGCGTCTACCTCGTGGACGAGTTCACCTTCCCGGGCCACTGCGACGCCTGCCGGGAGGGCTTCCGGGAGCAGTACGGCATGGAGATGCCCGAGGAGTTGGACTTCGGGCGGCTTGCCGAGCCGGCCATGCACAACTGGATGTTCTTCAAGATGAACGTCATCAACGATCTCATCCGCGACATGACGGCCGCCGTGCGCGAGCGCGTCCCGGACGCCTTCGTCTTCCACGTGACCAGCCCGAACAACCACTTCCGCCTGGAGGCCTACCACGACCTGGAGACGCAGTCGCAGTGGGTCACCACCACCAACTCCGACCTCTACAGCACCAGTCTGGATCACACCCGCTACATGCTGGCCCACATCCGCGGCGCGCAGGGCAACGACCGCCCCGTGTTCACCGTCAACGGCTGCATGTATGAGGCCGATGACGTGGCGCTGAACCTCAGGCACCACCTCATGTACGGCAGCAACGCGCTGTGGTACTTCTCGATCAACTTCTCGCGCATGTATCCCGAGGCGGCCGCCGCCTGCCACCAGGCCTTCCGCATGCTCAGGGATACCGGGCTCGGGCAGGTGCTGGCCGGGGCCCGACCGGTCCGCTACGCGGCGGTGCTGCGCAGCCGCGCCGGCTGGGAGGCCTGCCTGCGGCGCGGCGAGAAGAGTGGCCGGCTGCTGGACTACGAGCGGCGCATCCGCGAGCGCGTCCTGCTGCGCAACCTGCCCGTCGAGATCCTCTTCTCGCGCCACTTCAGCCTTGATGCGCTGGACGACTATCGGCTGCTGATCGTGCCCAGTGAGCCCACGCTGGAGGCTGAGGTCGCCGAGGCCGTCGCGGAGTGGGTTCGCCGGGGAGGCGGCGTGCTCGTCGAGGGCGAGGCGGGTCGCGATGAGACGCTGGCGCGGCTCTGCGGCGTGACGCTCGGCGAGCGGATCGAGGGGCCGGCGGACGTGGCCGGGAGCGCGGAGCCGCTGGCCGACCTCGCGGCGCAGTTCAGCTCGGCGCGCGTGGCTGTGGAGGCGGCGCAGGGGGACGTCGTCGCGCAGGTCGGTGGACAGCCGGCGGTCACATTGCGCCAGGTTGGGGCCGGCCGCGCCTGCTACCTCGCGCTGCTGGACGCGCCGCCGGAGTTGATCCGCCCGCTGGTGCTGCACCTGGGTGGCACGCCACCGTTCACGGTGCCTGAAGGCGTCGAGCGCGACGTCGAAGTCAGCGCGCTGACCGACGGCACGCGCAGCGTGGTCGCGGTCTACAACCGGCATGTCAGTGAGCCGCGCCGCTTCGAAGTCGGCCTCAGCGGACTTCCCGCAGCTCGGGACGCCCGGGCGGTCGATGTCGAGCGCGGTCGCGAGGTGGAGCTGGCCGGCGGCCTGCCCGTGGAGGTCGAACCGGGAGGCGTCAGGTTCTATCTGCTGGCCTCGCCCGAGGCCTACCCGATGCCGGACTTCGGGGGGCCGGTGTGCGCTCCGACACTCCACCAGTCGCTGCATCCCGGCACCGAGTTCCTGCGGCTCGAGCCGGAGCCGCCCCCGCGCGCGGAGCTGCCGGAGAAGGACCCGTCGAAGCTCTACGTGGCGGTCCTGCGCAATCAGCGATCGCCGCTGGGGGGGTGCGACCTCGGGGGCGGGGCCATCGTCGCGACGCTCCAGCAGCAGGAGGGCCTGGCCGTTGAGCGCGTGGACGACCTCGACGCCGCCCCGCTGGCCCGCTACGAAGTGCTGATCGTCCCGAACATGGGCTCTCACGCGCCGGCGCCCAATCTCAGCGACGGCTGGGAGGGGCAGGTACGGGCATTCGTGGAGCGAGGCGGCGGGGCGCTCCTGGTGCATCACTCGGTGGGTTACATGCCCGTCAGCCACCCGATGTTCCCGGAGGTGGCGGAGGCGCCCGACTACGTGCCCATCACGGCCATGGAGGTCGTCGCCGATCATCCCGTCGCGACCGGCCAGGCCATCCGCGATCGCTTCCCCGACCGAGCCGATGATCCGGCCTTCGCCGCCTATCTGCAGCAGACCGCCATGCAGGTCGGGCAGCAGTTCCAGTCCGGCTTCGCCGACTACATCAAGCTCATGCCGGGGCCCGATGGCGTCGTCGTGGTCAGGAGCCAGCGGCAGGGCAACGCGGGCGGCGACGCCACGGTCGTGGCAGGCACGGTGGGCGCGGGCCGGGTAGTGCTCAGTGGGATCAACATGGGCTGCCGGACGCGCAAGGGCGATGACGGCTACGAGTTCGCGGAGGAGATCTCGCCCGCCGAGGCCGCGCTGCTGGTCAACGCGGTGTACTGGCTCGGCGCAGAGTAGCGCTTCACGGCGGGAGCTTGCGCGGCTCGTGCGCTGATAACGCCGACATGACCGGCGCCGGGCCGCGGGAGATCACTCCCCGACCGTCACGATGCGGCTCGACGGTGCGGTCGTCGAGCCCCTGGTTGAGGCCACAGACCGACGCGATGACCGCTTTGTCTCCTTCCGTGGGATCGCGCGTGAAGGCGACGCCGGGCCTCTCGCCGATCACCATCTCCTGCACGGGAACAGACATCGCGCTCGTCTCCACGTTGAGCCCCGGCTCCTGCGGGTACATGAGGGCGGCGTCAGACTACAGCGAAGCCCGGACAGGGCGGATGTGGTCGAGGATGGCGTCCGTGCCTCGCACGTTGACGAAAGAATCGTGCAGGCCCACGAAGGAGGCCCCGGCGGTGTCCTCCATCAGGCCCGAGGACCTGACCACGACGCGCGAGCCGCCGAACGTCTGCTGCACGCTCTCCCGCAGTGCCGTCTCGAGCGCCGCCGGCATGGGCTCGCGGAGGAACATGCCGCGGATGCGCAGTGCGGCGTCCCAGATCTCCTCCCAGCGCATCTCGTCGAAGGCCTTGCGACTGAGCTCCAGGATGATCCGCGCCAGCAGACCTGTGCGCTCCACGTATTCGCGGTAGGCATCGGCCACAAGGCACAGAGCCGGCGGAACCGTGAGCCCGGCATGCGACATCCTCCCCACAGCCATGGCCGCCAACACGGTCCAGGTCCCGCTCAGTCACCGAATCCAGGGGGATCAGCATCGCCGGTCCTCCGTGCGCAGCTCCACCACGTTCTCGAAGCGCTCGACGAGGTAGTAGACCTCGACGTCGAGGCAGAGCAGCACCGAGGCCGCGGCCTCTACCAACAATAGGCCGAGGAGGACCATTCGGTTCTCGACGAAGTCGCGAAGCGCCTTCCCGCCGCGCGGCGAGGGGTGAGCGGCCAGTCGAAGTGATCGAGTGATCCGCGACGTATCCCTCTTCACCGCGCCGCACACGCTCTTCTCGGACGTGCGGCCGGTCTACTGCTCATGGCACTCCGCCGCAGAGGCCAGGCGCGCCCGACTGCCGCTGGGGTCCGGGTGAGAGCATCTGCCTCGAGATAGCCCTGCGCTCCAGTCTCTGTACGCGGGCGTAGTTGCGTAGTACTCTTTGGGACGGTAGGATTCGAAGCAGATCAGCCGGACCGTCGCCCTGCGCTAAGAGGGCAGCATGCGAGAGTGCCTGATGGATGGCGGCTCGTCGCGCCGGACGCGCAGCGGGGGGCCTGAGGGGTTGCAGCCACGGAGACCGCGGCGATGGGGCGGACCGGCTGATCAGCTCCGTTGGGAGGTGCAGGACCATGAGGCCGCTATCAGCCCTGCCGCTGAGCGCGGTGGTGCTCCTCGGGATGTGCGGGTGTGGTGGCGGACAGCCCACGCCGCCGGCGCCCGCGGCGCCGCCGACCGCCACCGCCAGCAACGATTCCATTACAACACTCTGCGCGGAGGAGGACAACATCTGTGTTGCCCTGACGGGCGATGTGGAGCTGTTCGCGGTCGAGGCGACTCACCCGAGCTACCAGGTCGGGCAGGACAACTGCGCGCCCGACTTCAGCAACTGCCCGGATGACCCCGGACCCAGCTAAGAGTTCACCCCCGGCGTGGTCAAGCTCTTCGACGACGGGCAAACGGTCGTGGAGGCGGTCCGCCTCGAGGCCTGGTGGCGGCCGCGGGGGATGGATGTGCAGGTGGACGAAGGCCAACCCGTCGCCGACGCGCACTACGTGCGGATCTACCGCAATGTTGCCGGGAGCAACGAGTGGCCGCAGTTCTTCGTGCTCTACATGGACGGGAACATGAGGCTGATCCCGCATCCGCCCGAAGGACGGAACAGAGTCTGCTTCGGGAGCTCAGTGATCGTCGGGCCGGTCGAGGTTGGCGCGCGCCCGCTCGCTGAGATCGATCGCGTCACCTACTTCTCTGCCACCAGGACAATGGTCGTGACGTACCGGACCGGCGACACCGCGGTGCCGGACCTGGGCGACGTGAGCCGAGCGGCGGCCCGCGTGACGGTGGCGGTGTACTACCCGACGGACGAGAGGCCGTTCGCCGCGTTCCGCAGCATGTTCGTGGCCGAGGGGAACGCGGACGTGGACCACGTCCAGTGGAGGGACGCGGGAGGCGCCTGGCATGACGACGCGATCTTTGACTATCCCGGGGGCCAGGCGACGGAGTGGCTCTTCCACCGTGCGACCCGGTCGCGGCACAACACGTCGGCTCCCGACATCCGAGTCAGCCTGCTGGAGTAGCTGCGCTGAGGCAAACCGTGGCGGACGGGCTATCAGAGCATGGGCGAAGGGTCCATCCATCTCTCAGGCGGCCCGCCGCCCGTAGGCGGCGCAGGGCAACAGCAACGACTATCAACGACGACTATAACCGGGCATTTCTGTTTTGCTCAGAACCGGACATTTCTACTTTGCCCTGAACAGAGCCCAAATGAGCCTTGACATGCAGTCGCAGCACATCTATAATGACTCCTCGCTGCACGGGTAAGCGGGTTGCATCTGAGCACCCGGGGAACCGCAGCCGCGAACTGCCCGCGGCGGCCTAATGTGGTGGGGCTGGGAAAATCAGGCGCTCGCTTGCGACGCGTTCGTGAGCAGCACCGCATTGCACAAAGGGGCACACGCCACAGCAAGGATTTCACCGAAACTGTGGTGCCTGCTGAGGTAGCAGGCACCTTCATCGGGGAATGTCTTCATGGCCCCTCCGGTGCGAGGGGCTTTTTTGTGTCCCTGCGGCCGCGCATTCGGGGGGTTCTGACCGCAGGCAGCAGTGAGTGTAAGAGGAGCGAACCATGCCTACTATCAGCCAACTGGTGCGCAAGGGCAGGGAGAAGAAGGGGAAGAAGGCCAGGGCGCCCGCCCTCAAGTTCAACTGGAACGCCATCAGGCGCAAGTCCACGCGCGTTGACGGCGCTCCGCAGCGGCGCGGCGTGGTGACCAGGGTCTGGGCCCAGACGCCCAAGAAGCCCAACTCCGCCCTGCGCAAAGTGTGCCGCGTTCGTCTCTTCAACCGCCAGGAGGTCACGGCCTACATCCCGGGCGAGGGCCACAACGTGGCGCCCCACAGCATCGTCCTGGTGCGGGGTGGTCGAGTTAAGGACCTGAACTCAGTGAAGTACCACGTGATCCGCGGCACCCTCGACGTCACCGGTGTTGAGGACCGCCGCCAGGCGCGGTCGAAGTACGGGACGAAGAAGCCAGGCTAGTCCCCCTCGCCTCGATGCTGCTGGCGCCAGAGCTGAAAGAGGTGCATCCGATTGCCAAGGAAGGGCCCTGCTCAGAAGCGCGAACTGAAGCCGGACGAGGTGTTCGGCAGCCGCCTGGTCACCAGGTTCATCAATAAGATCCTGCAGGGCGGCAACAAGTCGGCCGCTGAGAAGATCTTCTACGGCGCCATGCAGATCGTCGGTGAGCGCATGGAGGAGAACCCGCTGCTGGTTCTGCGGAACGCCGTGCGAAATGTAATGCCGAACGTGGAGGTGCGTCCGCGGCGCGTCGGCGGCGCTACCTATCAGGTGCCCGTGGAGGTCGATACGCGCCGCCAGATGACGCTTGCGGTGCGCTGGGTGGTCAACGCCGCACGGGAGCGCGGCGAGCGCACCATGGTCGATCGGTTCGCCGCCGAGATTATGGACGCGGCGAATCGGGAGGGCGCGGCGGTGCGCCGCCGCGAGGAGATGCACCGCATGGCCGAGGCGAACAAGGCGTACGCCCACTACCGCTGGTAGCCGTTCGATGGTCCTGGGGGAAAGCCGCACGGCGACCGGCTGATGCTGCGCTTCTGGATGGATCATTGCCGTCCCGCTTGTGGTGAACCGAAGTGGCGTTCGAGCAAACGCTGCAGAAAACCCGGAACATCGGCTTCGCCGCGCACATCGATGCGGGGAAGACCACCACCACGGAACGCATCTTGTACTACACCGGCAAGGTGCACCGCATGGGGGAGGTCGATGACGGCGACGCCACGATGGACTGGATGCCACAGGAGATGGAGCGGGGGATCACCATCACCTCCGCCGCCACCACCTGTAACTGGGGGGACTATCGCATCAACATCATCGACACTCCCGGGCACGTGGACTTCACGGTGGAGGTGGAGCGGTCGCTGCGCGTACTCGACGGTGTCGTCATCATCTTCTGTGCGGTTGGCGGGGTGCAGCCGCAGTCCGAGACGGTCTGGCGCCAGGCGACCAAGTACAACGTCCCGCGCCTGGCTTTCGTCAACAAGATGGACCGCATCGGCGCCGACTTCCATGACGTGCTGCACGAGATGCGCAGACGCCTGGGCGCCGAGGCCGTGGCGATCCAGCTCCCGATCGGCAATGAGGATAAGCACCGCGGCATCATCGACCTCATCGAGCAGAGGGCGTGGGAGTTCTCCGGCCGGGAGGACGAGCCGCCCATGGAGATCGAGATGCCCGGGAAGATGCGCGACCTGGTGGACGCCTTCCGCGAGCACCTGGTGGTAAGCCTGGCCGACATCAACCCGGACCTGGAGGAGAAGTTCTTCGCCGGCGAGGAGCCCACGCCGGACGAGATGTGGGGCACGATCCGGGAGGCCACCATCGCCTGCGAGCTGGTGCCGGTCCTGTGCGGCGCCGCCTTCAAGAACAAGGGAATCCAGCCGCTTCTGGACGCTATCGTCCGCTGTCTGCCGTCCCCCATCGACGTCCCGCCTGTCGTGGGCGAGCACCCCGAGACGCGCGAGGAGCTGTCCCGAGCGCCCGATCCCGGCGAGCCATTCAGCGCGCTGGCCTTCAAGGTCGCCGTGGATCCCTTCGTGGGGCACATTACCTACCTTCGATGCTACTCGGGCTCGGTCAAGCTGGGAGACCGCGTGCTGAACGCCGACACCGGACGCAAGGAGCGCATCAACCGGATCCTGCGCATGCACGCCAACCGGCGCGAAGAGATCGAGCAGATCGGGCCGGGCGACATCGTCGCCGTGGTGGGACTTGACCACACGACCACGGGAGACACCCTCTGCGCACAGAACGCGCCGATCGTGCTCGAGCGGATGGTCTTCCCTGAGCCGGTCATCTCCATGGTGATTGAGCCCAAGTCGCAGGCCGACGAGGACAAGCTCGGGGCCGCGCTGAGGCGCCTGGAGATGGAGGACCCGACGCTCAGGGTGGAGACCGACCGGGAGACCGGTCAGCAGCTCATCGCGGGCATGGGCGAGCTGCACCTGGAGGTCGTGGTGGATCGGCTCGAGCGTGAATTCGATGTGGCGGCTAACACCGGCCGCCCGCGCGTCGCCTACCGCGAGACCATCACTCGCGCGGCGGAGGGCGAGGGCCGGTTCGTCAAGCAGACAGGGGGCCGGGGGCAGTATGGACATGTCATCCTGCAGCTCGAGCCCATGAGCACCGATGAGCGGCTGGCCTATGAGGATCAGAGTAAGGGCGACGAGATCCCGCAGGAGTTCAAGCGCGCCGTGGCGTCGGGCGTGAAGGAGGCCATGGGCGCGGGGACGCTGGCGGGCTACCCGGCAGTCGGCGTCCGGTGCACGATCCTGGGCGGGTCGTTCCACGAGGTGGACTCCTCGGAGGTGGCCTTCAAGGTCGCCGCCAGCCGGGCCTTCCAGAACGCCTTCCGGGCGGGTAGGCCCGTACTGCTCGAGCCGGTGATGGCGGCCGAGGTCGTGACCCCCGAAGAGTACTTCGGCGACGTCCTTAACGACCTGACCACGCGCCGCGCGCAGATCATCCAGGTCAAGACCGCCGCCGGTGACATACGCACCATTGAGCTCAAGGTGCCGCTGGCCAACATGTTCGGCTACGCCACCGCCCTGCGCTCGCTCACCCAGGGGCGCGCGACCTATACCATGGAGCCGGATCGGTACGAGCCGGTGCCGGAGGATCAGCAGGAGCAATTGGTGGGCTGACGAGGCAACCCGCCGCCGGATGGGCCCAACGGCCCGGAGGGAGCAGCTCATGGCCAATGCCAACAAGATCAGGATCAAGCTCAATGCGTTCGACCACAAGCTGCTGGACCGGTCGGCGCAGAAGATCGTGGAGACCGCCGAGCGGACCGGCGCGCGGGTGTCCGGGCCGATCCCGCTGCCCACGCAGAAGCACGTGCACTGCGTGGTCAAGCCCACCGCCCTCGGCCGCGCCAGCCGCACCATGGAGCACTTCGAGATGCGCATCCACAAGAGGCTCATCGACATCCTCGACTCCACCACGCGCACTGTGGACGCGCTGATGAAGCTTGACCTGCCCGGTGGGGTGGACGTGGCGATCAAGACCTACACGTCGTAAGGCCGCCAGCGACGCGCTCAGATGGTGAATGCGATGCCGACAGGATTGCTGGGCAAGAAGGTGGGGATGACCCGGATCTACGACGAGAGCGGGAAGGCGATTCCCGTGACCGTCGTCGAGGCCGGCCCCTGCGTGGTTGTGCTGCGAAGAACCGCCGAGACCGACGGCTACGAGGCCGTGCAGCTCGGCTTCGATCAGGTCAAGCCCAATCGCCTGAACGGGCCGATGCTCGGGCACTTCCTCTCGCGCAAGATCGAGCCACACAGGCACCTGCGCGAGTTCGGCGTTGGCGCCGACGAGGAGCTGGAGCCGGGGAGCACCGTCACGGTCGAGATCTTCAGGGAGGGGGAGACCGTGGACGTGACGGGCACGAGCAAGGGCCGCGGCTTCGCCGGCGGCATGAAGCGGTACGGCTTCCGCGGCGGTCCCGCCAGCCACGGCTCCAAGGTGCACCGGACCCCGCAGTCGGCCGGCGCGACCGACGCCCAGCGCGTCTTCCCCGGCAAGCGAAGTCCCGGGCACATGGGCGCCGAGCGCTGCACTACCAGGGGCCTGCAGGTGGTTGCGGTCGATGCCGAGCGCAACGTGCTGTTGCTCAAGGGCTCGGTCCCCGGCCCGCGGGGCGGACTGCTCGAGATCAGGGCCCAGGCGCAGGGCGAAGGGGCCGAAGGAGAGAGCGACTGATGCCTGAGACGGCCCTCTACGACAGGCACGGCGAGAAGGTGGGCCAGGTGGACCTGGCCGATGAGATCTTCGCCACCAAGGTCAACCACGACCTCATCCACCAGGCCGTGGTGGCGGTCGAGCGGGCGATGTCCCAGGACTCGGCACGCACGCTGAGCCGCAGCGAAGTCAGGCTGACCAAGACGAAGTGGTATAGGCAGAAGGGGACCGGGCGCGCGCGACACGGCGCGCAGTCGGCGCCGATCTTCGTGGGCGGAGGGGTCGCGCACGGGCCGAGGGGCCCGCGGCGCAAGCCCAGGCTCCCCAGACGCATGCGCCGCCAGGCCCTCTGTGCCGCGCTGTCGGCCAAGATGCACGAGAACGCGATCCTCATCGTGGATGAGGTCAGCGTCGAGGAGATATCGACGCGGAGGTTCGCAGCGATGCTCGAGGACCTCGGGGCCGGCGCCCGAGTCCTCATGCTGCTCGGCTCCGACGAGGCTCGGGACGAGGCGGTCTACAAGAGCGGCCGCAACATCCCCGACCTCATCATGCGCGAGTCGCCGCACATCAACGCGCGGGACGTGATCTGGGCGGAGACCATCATCATCAGCCAGGCCGGTCTCGAGGCGCTGAGCCGGGGAGTGAGCGCGAATGCTTAGCACCGAACAGCTCAACTACTACCGCCAGATTATCCGGCGGCCGGTGGTGACCGAGAAGAGCATGCGGATGTCCGAGGGGGACAACGTCTACACCTTCGAGGTCGATCCGAGCGCGAACAAGGTCGAGGTCCGGCGTGCCGTCGAGGCGCTGTTCGACGTGTCCGTCACGAAGGTCAACACCATGCGGCTTCGGGGCAAGCAGCGCCGGCGCAGCTACCGCCATGGCACGGGGCGCACGGCCGAGCGGAAGAAGGCCATCGTCACGCTCGCGCCCGGCGACTCGATCGACCTGGTGGAGATGGGCGGATAGCGGCGTGGCCGCAGTGGTTCAAGCACGCCGACCGACGGGAGAGTGCGATCCATGCCACTCAAGCACCATAAGCCGACGACGCCCGGCAGCAGGCAGCACGTCAGTGCAGATCGCTCCGAGACCAGGGGCAGGGCACCTGAGCGCAGCCTGACCAGCGGTCGGCGCAACAAGAAGGCCGGGCGCAACTCGCGAGGGACGGTGACCGTGCGCCATCGCGGCGGTGGGCACAAGCGCAGGCTGCGCGAGATCGACTTCAAGCGTAACAAGGACGACGTGCCGGCCAAGGTCGCGGCGATCGAGTACGACCCGAACCGCTCCGCGCACATTGCGCTGCTGCACTACGCCGACGGGGAGAAGCGTTACATCATCGCTCCCGACGGCGTGAGCGAGGGTGCGACCGTCGTCTCGGGACCCAATGCCCCAATCCGGCCGGGCAACTGCCTGCCGCTCGAGAACATGCCGCTGGGCAGCGTGGTGCACTGCGTGGAGCTGACCCCCGGGCGAGGGGCGCAGATCGCGCGCAGCGCCGGGGCTGAGGCGCGCTTCGTGGCGCTGGAGGGCAGCTACGCGCTGCTGCAGCTTCCCTCGGGCGAGATGCGCATGGTGGACAGGCGCTGTCGGGCGACCGTCGGCCGCGTCGGGAACGTGGACCACGGCAACGTGTCGCTGGGCAAGGCGGGCCGCAAGCGCTGGCTGGGCGTCAGGCCCACGGTGCGCGGCTCAGCCATGAACCCGGTCGATCACCCGCATGGCGGCGGCGAGGGCAAGGCGCCAATCGGCCTGGACTCGCCGCGCAGCCCGTGGGGCAAGCGCACTTTGGGCGCCCGCACGCGCAAGCGGGGCAAGCCCTCCAACGCGTTCATCGTGCGGCGGCGCTATGGCCGCTGAGCCGATGGTACACAGGCCTGCCACAAGGAGCGAGGCGTGACACAATGGCAAGATCATTGAAGAAGGGGCCGTTCGCGGATGAGCACCTGCTGCGCAAGGTGCGGCAGATGAACCGGCAGGGCGAGAAGCGGATCATCCGCACCTGGTCGCGCCGCTCAACGATCTTCCCGGAGATGGTCGGGCACACCATCGCGGTCTACGACGGCCGCAAGCATGTGCCGGTCTACATCACCGAGAACATGGTGGGACATAAGCTGGGCGAGTTCGCCCCCACCCGAACCTATCGTGGCATGCGGCCCGGTCGCGCTGCCGGAGAGCGGACCACGGGCGTCGCCCCCGGCCGACGGGAGTAGTGGGGAGATAACGCGATGCAGGTGAAGGCACAGACGAAGTATCTCAGGCGCGGTTCACGGAAGGTGCGCCGTTACGCCAGGCTGATCGTGGGCAGGGACATCGGCGAGGCCCGGGGCATCCTGGCCGTGCACACCAGCCCGGCCTGCCGCGAGCTGGAGAAGGTCCTCGAATCGGCCGTCGCCAACGCCGAGAACAACTTCGGCATCGAGGCCGACGAGTTACGGGTGGCGACCGCCTACGTGGACGAAGGCCTCACGATCCCGCGCATCAAGCCGCGCGCGCGCGGCCGGGCCGACAGGATTCGCAAGCGCACCTGCCACGTCACCGTCATACTCACCGACGACGAGGACGAGGAGATGGGCCGGTAGCCCAGAGCGGCGCCGCCGGCGCCGGCAGCCAGTCAGGGAGCTGAGAAGCGGATGGGTCAGAAAGTACATCCATACGGGTTCCGCCTCGGCATCATCCGAGACACCCGCAGCAAGTGGTTCGCGCAGGGCCGGGCCTACCGCGACCAACTGGTCGAGGACCTGAAGGCCCGGAAGATCATCGGCCAGCGGCACCACCACGCGGGAATCTCGGACATCGTCATCGAGCGCGCCGCGGGCACGACCACGATCACCATCGAGAGCGCCAAGCCCGGCATCATCATCGGGCGTGGTGGGTCGGACGTGGATCGGCTGCGCAGGGACCTGGCCGAGGTCATGACCGGCCGCGTGCGCGTGAATGTCGAGGAGACGAAGAACCCTGAGATGAACGCGCAGCTCATTGCAGAGGAGATCGCCGGCCAGATCGAGCGCCGCGCGTCCATCCGCCGCGCCATGAGCCAGGCGGTGGAGCGTGCGGTTCGCGTCGGCGTGGATGGCATCCGCGTGGCCGTCAGCGGCCGGCTCATGGGCTCGGAGATCGCTCGCACCGAGCGCATGGGGCCGGTGGGCAGCGTCCCGTTGCACACCCTGCGCGCGGACGTGGATCGGGGCTTCTCCGAGGCGGTGACCGGCTACGGCCACATCGGTGTGCAGGTCTACGTGTGCAACGGTGAGATCCTGCCGCCGCCTGTCTCCCCGCCCGAGGGCCAGCAGCAGGCCCAGGAAGAGCCCGAGGAGCCCGCCGAGGCGGCGGAGGCGGCCGCCGAGGAGATCGCTGAGGAACCCGTTGAGGAGGAGGCCGCTGAGGAACCGGCCGAGGCTGAAGAGGCCCCGGAGGTCACCGAAGAGGCCGCGGAGGAGCCAAGCGAGGCTGAGGAGGCGCCGGAGGTCGCCGAGGAGGCGGCTGAGGCTGAGCAGGCGCCGGAGGTCGCCGAGGAGCCGCAAGTAGAGGCGGAGATGCCCGACATGGACGAACTGCTGGCGCAGCCTGAGAGCGAGGAGACGGCCAGCGTGTCGGCCTCCACGGAACAGGCGGCGGCGGTCGAGGACACTGCGGCGGAGGAGTCGCGGCCGTCGGAGGACGAGCAGCAAGAAGAAGACAGCGCCGAGGAGGCGAGCAGCGATGCTGATGCCTAAGCGCCAGAAGTACCGCAAGCAACAGCGCGGGCGCATGAAGGGCAAGGCGCATCGGGGCTGCAACGTGGATTTCGGCGACTACGGCCTGATGGCGCTCGAGCCCGGCTGGATCACCTCCCGGCAGATCGAGGCGGCGCGAGTGGCCATGACCAGGCGCGCGCAGCGCGGCGGCAAGGTCTGGATCCGCATCTTCCCGGACAAGCCCGTCACCAAGCGCGGCCAGGAGATGCCGATGGGCAAGGGCAAGGGCGCGCCTGAGTACTACGCGGCTGTGGTCAAGCCCGGGCGCGTGATGTTCGAGATGGCCGGAGTCGATCCGGAGGTGGCGCGGGAGGCGATGCGGCTCGCGGCCCACAAGCTCCCGGTCAAGACCCAGTTCGTGACGCGGGAGGGACTTGAGCATGCCTGACGATGCGAAGACAACTCGCGACTTCATCAACCAACTGCGCTACAGCACAGACACCGAGCTGGAGGAGCGGAGGGCGCAGATA
>JALGUJ010000022.1 GCA_029820945.1 Candidatus Zipacnadia bacterium
TGCGACGGGACGACGCGTCCGGCGGTGGCCGTCCTGGTGCCCGGGGAGCGTAACTTCATCGCCTCGGTGACCGGCGAGGGTGCGACCGCCTGGACGCAGGCGAGCGTGCGCTTCAACTCGGGCGCGGCCACGGACGTGCTCTTGCGCATCTACGGCGACCTCGGGCCCGGCCGCGCCGGCCGCGCCGGCGCGTCGTGGATCGACGATCCGGCGGTGCTCCCCGCGGGCGAGGCCGTCTCCGAGCGCCCGATCCCCGGCGGCTATTGCGGCCCGCCACCGGGCGAGAACGTGGCGCTGGGCAAGGGCTACGACTGGTCGGATGAGCCCGGCTACTCCCTCTGCACCGACGAGGGAGACGCCACGCAGCTCACCGATGGCCGCCACACCATCGGCTACTTCTGGGTGCAGGAGAGCACGGTCGGCTGGAAGCTTCGCCGGCCGCTGACGCTGACCATCGACCTGGGGCGCACCGAGCCCATCACCGGGCTCTCCTTCAACACCGCCGCCGGCGTGGCGAGCGTCGGCTGGCCGACCATGATCTTCGTGCTCACCAGTGACGACGGCGAGAGCTTCAGCTACCACGGCGAGCTGATCGCGCTCAGCGCCGAGCATGGCCTTCCCGCGCCCCAGGACTACGTGATCCACCGCTACTTCACCGACCGGCTGAAGGCCGCCGGGCGCTACGTGCGGCTGGTCATCTGCCCGGGCTCCAAGTTCCTATTCTGCGACGAGATCGAGGTCTACCGCGGGGAGTTCCCACCCGCTGAGGCCCCGCCCGGCGAGCCGGTGGAGAGCACCGACCAGCTCGTTGCCGCGCGCCGGCTCGACGGCATCGTCGGCGTGCGCTGCATGTACGACATCCAGGACATGCGGGCCGCCATCGAGCGCTCCGATGTGGGCGGCGACGTCAAGTCCGACCTGAGCGCCCGGCTCGACGCACTCGCGGAGGAGGTGCGCGCGGCACACGTCACGGACGTTGACTTCTGGCGCGGCATGCCCTACACCGACCTGCAGGCCCGCATCTACGCCGTGAACGCGGCGCTGAGGCGCGCGGAGGGGCACCCGGAGCTGGCGGTGTGGCAGAGCAACCGCTGGGACATGCTCGACCCGATAGCGGCGCCGGACGGCGACGGGGCGCGCGTGCAGGTCCCGGTCATGAACGGCGAGTGGCGCTCGGCGGCATTCAACCTGACGAACTACATGGACCAGTCGGCCATGGCGCGGATCGCGCTCTCGCTGGATGGCGTTGATGCGAGCTTCATCACCGTGCACGAGGTGCAGTTCGTGCAGACCCAGGACCGCGCGGTGGTGGCCAACGCGCTGCCGGTGGCGAGTCTGGACCGGGCCGGCCGGGCGCGCATCCCGGTGCCGGCGGGCATGACGAAGCAGGTCTGGCTGAGCGTGCATCCGGTGGATGTGCCGCCAGGGCGGTATGAAGGGACCATAGAGATCGACATCGCCACCACGACGCTGGAGGTGCCGCTGGCGGTCGAGGTCGTGCCGCTGGAGCTGCCGCGGCCGCCGGTCTCGGTCTTCGCGTGGGACTACGTGGGCGACAGGGTCAGCTACGCGCCGGGCTTCACGGACCTCGAGGCCATGGCCCGCAACCTCGACGAGCACTTCGTGGACGCGCCGTGGTGCAATCCCGGCGTCATCCCGTGGCCGGAGGACGGCGCCATCGACGCCGATGGGCACATCACCCGGCCGATGGACTTCGGTGAGCTGGACCGGTGGATCGACCGCTTCCCGAATGCCCGCTGCTACTGCATGTACGCGAACGTGGGCTCGGGCAACTTCCGCGGCACCAAGCGCGGCAGCTACCGCTGGCGCGTGGCGCTCGGCGAGTGGGCGACGGCGATCACCGAGCACCTGCGCGAGCGCGGCGTGCCGCCGGAGCGCTGGGCCATGCTCATCATTGATGAACCGCACGCCGAGGCGACCGAGCAGACAATCGTGGACTTCGCCCGCGCCCTGAAGGCCGCCGTGCCCGAGCTGCAGGTCTTCGAGGACCCCGTGAGGCCCGACCCGACGCAGGCCCTGCCGGAGCTGTACGAGGTCAGCGACATCCTCTGCCCCAACCTGCCGCGGCTGTACCGCGGCGGCCAGAAGGCCATCGACCTCTACCAGGGCCTGCAGGCGCAGGGCAAGCGTTTCTTCGTCTACCAGTGCTCGGGCCCGCACAAGCTGCTGGACCCGATCACCTACCACCGGCTGCAGTTCTGGCATGCCTGGCAACTCGGCGCCACCGGCTCGGGCTACTGGGGCTACGTGGACGCCTCAGGCACCCGCTCGAGCTGGGACAACTTCAAGTGCGGCGGCACCAGCTACTCGATGGTCTACGCGGACGACGGGAACCACCTCGCGGACAGCAAGCAATGGGAGGCCGTGCGCGAGGGCGCCGAGGACTACACATACCTGTGGATGCTGCGCGAGGCCCTCGCCGAGCATGAGGGCGAGAGCACCGATGCCGTGCGCGAGGCCCGCGCGCTGCTGCAGGCCCTGCCCGACCAGGTGGCGGCCACGTACAGCCAGGGCACCCACCGGTGGGCGGATGACCGCGACCGCTCGGTGCCCGACGAGGCACGAGAGCGGGTGCTGCGCGCGCTGGTGGCGCTGCAGTAGCACGCGGGCTATGCCGGGCCATCCCCCGCGCCGGGACGCGCCTCCCCGGCGGCCCAGTTGTAGTACTGCTCCATCAGCGTCGCGTTGGGGACGAGAACTGCGTCGGCGCCGCCCGCGGGGTCCATGACGCCGTGCAGGAGTTCGGTGCGTGTTATGGTCGCCTGCCGGCCGTCGGCGAGCGTGAACACATGGCCCTCGGGGGGCCGGCTCTGGCTGTGCCTGAGGTAGTAGTAGCCGAGGACCGAGAGCACGAGCCGCCGGCCGCGCATGCTAAATGACCAGGCCACGAGGTTCCTCGGGCTGCACCGGGCGCGCGGCTGCTCGACCGGTACGGGGGCCTCCCGGGTGACCGTCGGCAACGGCAGCAGCAACGCCAGCGCGAGCAGCACCGCGAGGATCGGAACGTCCTCCCCTCAGATCAACGGGCGGCACGGACGGTGTAGAGATCGGCCTTGCGCAGGGCGATCTCCAGCCGGATGACCCGTCCCGTCAGCGCGGCCAGCGAGCGCTCGCCCCACGTGACCCCGTGGGCGACGCTATCGCCGCTGAACGGTGTGCAGTCAGCATAATCATACCCGGAAACGGGCTCGCGATGGGGGTCGGAGACGCGAATCTCGATCTCTCCGCCCGATGCGTCCGCGTTGATGACCAGGTCGCCGCCGGGCCAGAGGATCTGGCGGGTGACGACCACGCCGCCGCCGTCCGGCCCTCTCAGTGAGACGAAGCCGCCCGTACGGATGGTGGTCAGGCCGATCCCTGCGGTCCGGTCGCGGCTGCGGTGCGGGCCGTCATGGCCGGAGTAGTAGAGCCACCACTCATCGCCGACCTCGACCCACCCGGCGGCTCCGAAGACCATGCCATCGTCCCACGAGCCCTCCTCGCCCAGCTCGATGAGCATGGGGCGCGTGGGCAGGCGCTCGAAGTTGACCCCGTCGCGGCTGAAGGCCAGCTCGGTCATGATGTCGGTGTTCATCCTGAAGGGCCACAGGAAGCCCCAGTAGATGCCCGCGTGGCGCATCACCGGCATCCCGTAGAAGAAGTTCATCCCGCGCTGCAGGTCAAGCTCGTCCGGGATGATCAGCATGCTCGGGTGCTGATCCGCCAGCCAGTCCGTCCACAGCTCTTCCGAGCGCAGCCCGGCGACCCGCCGCGGTCGGCCTCTGTCGCGCATCTCCTCCCCGTCGGCGTACCGTTCCTTGGCGCGGCAGAAGAGCATGAACTCCTCGCGCCGCTCGTCCCACATGATGGTGTTGTGCGTGTCGGAGTGGAAGTGCGCGATACGCATGACGCTGTCGGGGTCCCAGTGGACGCCGTCCTGGGAGCCGACCAGGTGCAGCCCGCCGATGCCCGTGTAGGACATCACGTAACGGTAGCCCCTCCGCGCCTCCTCGGGCACATCGATGATATGCGGGCTGGAGGCCCGCCGCCCGTCGTGGCCCCGCCAGACGATGTTGCGCTCCTCGCCCGGCCAGTCGTAGAGGCCCAGGTCGGGGAGATCCCAGTGAAGCCCGTCATCGGACTCGGCGTAGGCGACGGCGTAGAGTGGGATTCGCGGTACCTGGCCCGTCTCATCCGAGACGTCTGCGTGGGTCTGGAACCACATGCGGAAGAGGCCGGTCGCCGGGTCGCGGAGGACCTGTACATAGCCGCCGGTTCCGGCAATCAGCGGGTTGTCCGGGTGCTTCACGGGCTGATGGAATGCGCGCACCACGTTCTCGGTGGAGCGGCTCGCCCAGCGGTTGTCCACCAGCCAGTCATCGACGAAGTACTGCGGCTCATGCCCGATCTCGATGGGCTCGGTCGGGATCATCGCGAGCACCTCAGTGGCGACCATCATTAGCGCCGTGATGGGGAGCAGACGTAACACGCACACGGCCTCCGTCTCAAGAGCGGTTGAGCGCCTCATCGTACAGGGCGAGCACATTCGCGAGGGGCGTGTCGGGCTGGATGCAGTGCGCGGGGGCCAGGATGTACCCGCCCCCCTCGCCCACGACCTTGATGCGCTCCCGCACCTCGCGCCGCACGTCCTCAGCCGTGCCGTGCGGAAGCGTCCGCTGCGTGCTGACCAGGCCGCAGAACGTCAGGTCGGCGCCGAACTCGCGCTTGATGGCCGCCGGGTCCACGCCCTCCGGCTCGGGCTGCATGGCGTCGAGGATGTCCAGGCCCATCTCGACGAAGGTGGGCATGATCTCGTGCGTGTCGCCGCAGGAGTGCAGCATCGCCAGGCAGCCGTGCTCGTGTGCGAGGTCGATGAACGGCCGGATGCGCGGGACGAAGAAGTTGTCGAAGACCTCGGGCGGAAACAGCCGCCCGCGCTGGTCGCCGCAGTCCTCGCCGATGTGCAGGATGTCGATCGCCCCACCGGCCGCCTCCAGCCCGCGGCGGCAGTATTCGAGGTAGTGCTCGACGCGCCGGTCGATGATCGCCACGCCGACCGGGTCGCGCGTCATGATGTCGATCAGCACCCGCTCCATCCCCCGCCCGCGCGAGACGCCGTTGACGATGTCGGGCATGCCGGCTCCGCCGAAGATGACCGCGTAGTCGCCCAGCGCCTCCAGCAGGGCGCGGTCACCGAAGTGGTCCTGCAGTTGCGCCCTGATCTCCGGCGTCAGATAGACCTGCAGAGGCACGCGGTCGGGCTCCTCATGGCCGCACGCGGTCAGAACGCGCTCCCTGGAGGTCACGCCTCCCGACCTGCCTGATGGCCCCGACCTCGCGCAGAGTGTAGGCCATCCTGCCGGCGAGACGCCTGCGGATCCCGCCGCACTCGCGGATGTCCGCAACCGTGAACTCCTCCGGCAGGCCCTCGGGGAGCAGCCGCGCGAGCTCCGTGGGCCGCTCGAAGCGGTGGCGATCGAGGATGGCCATGAGCTGGTGGCCGACGATGGAGGTGCCGCCGCGCCGCCAGCTCCCCTCGCCGTCATCGCAGCGCAGCTCGCGCTCCACGACGACGATCAGCTCCAGGGCGATGTTCTCGCGCGCGAGCAGGCGCGTGGCGTGGACCAGCTCGTCGAAGACCTCCACCGACCGCCAGCGCTTGGGTGAGCGGCGGCAGGACAGCTCCTCGCCCGTGTCCGGGTCGATATGCGCGATGTACTTGAATCGCGGCAGGGGATACACCAGCACCACGGGGTGCTCGCCCGCAAGCGCATGGAGCTTGTCGCGGATGGCGGTGAAGGAGCCGGTCTGTACCTCGTAGATGACCCCGCCGCGGACGGCGTCGGCGAAGTAGCCGTCCATCTCGACCTCGACCTGCCCATCAGCGCCCGCGTAGAAGCGCTGCAGGTCCTGGTGTAAGGCGGAAGGCATGGTCGTCCTCCTGCCATCAGGCCGTTAACGTTGGACAGGCATTCCTGCCTGTCAATGCCGTTGGCAATGGTGGCGTTGGCGTCTCTCCGGGGGAACGACCGACAGGCTGGGAAGCCTGTCCTACCAACGACCGCGAATAACCGTTCGCGGCCTGCTGGCGATCTCCGCTCCCGATCCCCCCATCCTCTGCTTTTCACGCATACTTCTCGGCGATCTCGATCCCAAGTTGCGCCCAGTCGCGCAGGCGCCCCTCGCGCCCGTTGAGGGTCTCCAACTCGCGCAGGACCACCTGATACGGATGGCCCTGCAGGCGCGAGAGGCCCCATTCAAGGTGCTCGCGGTGGTCGTCGAGCGTGTCGGGCAACGTCACCTGGGCGGCGGACTGCCGCCACATGATGCAGTAGTCCGTGCCACAGGCCTCGATGGCCTCCTCGAGATCGGTCCAGAAGCTGGAGACGAAGACGCGCAGGTTCGGGATGCCCAGCACGATGTCGGTCTTGTTCGACAGGCACTCGCAGCAGCCGTACTGGACGCGCCCGAAGCTCTGGAAAAGCATCTTCTGGTAGCTGAGCAGGAACTCCTCGTGCATCGCCGGCCCGACGGTGTCGAACTCCTGCGAGTTGGCCGCCACCCAGAGGTTATGCAGGCCGACCGGTCCCTCCGCGGGCGGATCATTGACCGGATCGGAGCAGAACATCGGCTCGTGGTTGTTGGGGGTGAGCACCCCCGCCTCCTCGGCCGCACGCATGGCGTTGAGGACCCCCTCGGTGAGCTTCGCCATGGCGCGGTGAACCAGGTCGGGGCGGAAGGCGAGGTCCTCCATCAGCGGAGCCATGCCCCGGAGCTGCTCCAGGTAGGCGCCGAGCTGAGGCACCAGCGGCGGACGGCCCTCGATCCGCACGGGCATGGCGTCGCCGAGGATGTCCTGCATCTGCGCCGCCGCGCGCTCGGTGGCGTCCCGGTCATAGACGAAGGTCGGCACGCGCAGCTTCTCGTAGTCCTCGGGCGTCTCGATCGGGTGGTAGTAGCGGAAGCCGCCCTGCTCGGTGGAGCCGATGGACTGGTGCACGGGCAGCCCCCAGGTCGGCTCCTCCTGCGGGCGGATGACGGCACTGACCGGCCACCACGGCTCGCGGATGTGATCGTCCCCTACCCACTCCTTGTACAGATCGCGCCTCAGAACTCGCTCGACGTTGCGGCAGGACGGATGCTCGCAGAGCAGGTCGCTCTCCGGCATGATTTCGCGCCAGACGCCGGCGGGCCGGCACCACACCGGCGCGCGGTCGGGCCTCCGCAGCTCGTTGACATCGCGCCACCGCTGTCGGCGCCGCTCGTACTCCTCGCTCTGCGCCAGCTCCATGACCCGGCGGGCGAGGTCCCGGACGATGCGCAGGTCGGCGGCGGGGAGACCTGTGCTCCCTGTCACTGCAACGCTCCATTCTCTGCAGAGCTATGGTCAGACGAGTATTCACCGCGGGAGCCCGCACTCCTCGCCGCCCGGCGCACAGGTGCTCCGAGCCGGGGCGGGGAAGTCGCTCCTGTTCGGGGATGAGTTCGCGTGGAGGTGCCACGATGCGCGCGTTAGTGGTCTACTACTCGCGATCCGGCGTCACGAGGAAGGCCTGTGAGGCGGTCGCGGCGGCACTCGCCAAGCATGAGGGGGTCGAGGCCGTCGTCGAAGAGCTGATCGACCGGACCGATCGCGCCGGGATGACGGGCTGGCTGAGCGCGGGCAGGGATGCCACGCTCAAGAGGGAGACGGAGATCGAGCCGGTGCAGGCGGATGTGGGCTCCTTCGATCTGGTGGTCATCGGCACGCCGGTGTGGGCCTTCACCTGCACGCCGGCGGCCAGGGCCTTCTGCGAGCAGTTCGCCGATGATCTGGAGCGCGTTGCCTTCGTCGCGACGATGGGCGGCTCGGGCGACAGGGGCGCGTACGAGCTCATGGAGCGGTCCTGTGGCACGCCGCCGATCGCGACCCTGAGCCTCATCGACCGCCACGTCAGAGGTGAGGACGGGGACGGGTACGTCGCGAAGGTTGAGGCCTTCGCGCAGGAGCTGCTCGGGGCCGGGGGCTCAGCCAGCGGGCACTGACAGCAGCCGGAAGCCGCCGGGCGGGATCTGGACGGTCAGCGTCCCATGCGCGAGCGGAATACTCTCGCCCGTCAGCAGATCGACTACTGTCTCGGGCGGGCGTTCCAGCCGCAGCACAACCGTCGCCAGGCTCCCCTTGGGGGCAAGGAAGCCGGGATCGACGAGGACCAGCCGGTGCTCCTCGCCCCAGCGCTGGGCCGAGAGGAAGGCGTCGCCGGTCTGCAAGGGCAGCTTGGCGGCCGCAGCCTCCAGCACCCGAAGCACCTCGGGCATGGCCTCGGTAGCGGCCATGGTGCGGTCGCCCACGCTCACCTGGGCCCCATCGGTGCGGATGACGCGCCCGCTCGGGGCGAGCCACTCGGGCACGAGAGGCACGCATCCGAAAGCAGTCGCCGGGAAGAAGCCGTCGAAGTAGTGGCGGAGCCCGTAGGCGTGCGCCGGCAAATAGTCCTCGCGCACCGTCTGCATGGACGCGCCGACGCCCAGCAGTCCGTCGCGCAAGCGAGTGCCGATCCGTCCCCGCGGCGTGCCTACCTGTAAGCCGCGCAGCTCGCCGAGGTCGGTCCGGCGCGCGATGACCAGCGGGGACAGTCCCTCAAGCCGCTCGGCGCCGGGCGGCACGATCAGGTTGCGGTCCATCATGCGGTAGAGCAGCTCGCGGTGGCGCGTGGCCTCCGGCTCGACCTCCCCATCGCGGCTCAGCCAGCGCTGCCCGCCCTCCACATGGAAGTAGGTGCAGCCCAGCGAGGCCGCGGCCAGGTCCATGCGCAGGATGATGTCCGGCGGACAGATGTCGGCGGTCTCGAGCCGCCACGAGCAGTCGCGCCCCCAGTTCCACGCCCAGTGCTGGCTGGACATGCCCCAGTCGTGGCAGGCGCCGGCGCGCCAGAGGCCCACCATGCCGCCGATCTGCAGCTCGGGCGCGTGCGCGTTGTTGGTCGCGAACATGGGGATGACCGTCTCCGGGTGGTGGAACAACACATCGTAGACCTCGCGGTCACTGGCGACCAGCGACCAGGCGTCGAACATCTGCTTCAGGATCACGCGCCTGCCGTGCTGGTGGCAGAGCTCGATCATCTCGCCGACCCACGCCAGCCAGTCGTAGAAGAGATCGGTGGCGTAGTGCGAGGTGTCCTCGGCCGAGTAGAAGCCCCTGCACGTCTGCGGCGCGGCGGCGAGTATTTCGGCGGCGGTCTCCACCGTGATCCACGGCCGGCAGCCGTGGCAGACGAACAGCCAGAACGGGATGCCACGCTCCTCGAAGAACCCTGCATACTCGAGGATCTCTTCGTGGCTGCTCATCGGGAAGCGGTGCAGCTCGACCGGCAGCTCCTTGACGTAGCTGAGGATCTCGTACTCGACGTTCTCGCCGCTGCGCGTGCGGAGCGTGTCCCACACCGCCTCGACCTGCTGGCGGTTGTTGCGGTAGAGCAGCACGTGGAATGTGCGGCTCGCGGCGGCCGGGCGAGGCATCAGCGGCAGATCGCTGACTGCCGCGAAGGCGTGGTCGAGCCCCGGGCCGACCGGGTCGGGCACGCGCTGCTCGGGAAGCTCGTTGTCGCCGTCGGCGGCGAACTCAAGGCGGTAGCAGTGCGGGTCGCGCAGGCCCGATGAGGCGACGTAGACAGCGTTCGGCTCCTGGGGGCTGGCGTGCGCGCCGATGAACGTGAGACCGCTGTCGCTCTCGAACCTGAGCGCGCCATCGCCCGAACGCACCTGCAGGCGGTTGCGCGCCAGCAGGAGGATGCGCGTCTCCCCGCCGTAGGTGACGGGTGCGGCCAGTAGCGTCTCGCGCCGGCCACGGGACTTGAGGTGCCGCCACATCTCGGTGCCGTCGGCCTCGAGCGCGAAGACGGCCTCCTCGTCGCCCGCCCCCACGACCTCGGGCGCGCCGTCGGCGTCGATGTCGGCCACGAAGAGCGAGCTGATGGCGGCGCTCCCGGGCCAGTCATCGGGGTTGAAGCGCCAGAGGATGCGCCCGTCGTCGTCCAGCGCGACCACGCGCAGCGTCTGCGCCGAGTAGCCCGCCAGCACCTCATCGCGCCCGTCGCCGTCGATGTCGCCGGCGGTGAGGCCCACCAACCGAGGCCCGCCGACGTCCAGCTCCCAGCGAAGCTCCCGGTCATCCCCGTGGGCCCACAGGTGCGGCCCCGAGCCGATGATCAGCTCCTGGCTCCCGTCACCATCGAGGTCAGCCCAGGCCACGCGCGAGCAGCGCCCGTCGTCGATCGAGCGCGTCCAGATCGGCTCGCCATCGGTCGAGAGCACCATCACATCGCTCGCCGCGTTCATGGTCGCTACGGCGATCTCCAGTGGGCCGTCGCCCTCGCGGTCACCGCAGGCGATGTCGCAGGGCAGCCCGCTCAGGTCGAAGGTCCAGCGGGTCCCGCCGCCGGAGCGCACCCGGAGCCGGTGCTCGACGTCCCCGGTCAGCACCTCCGCCACGCCGTCACCATCGAGGTCATGGACGCGGACCACCATGACCGGGTCGCGAGTGTCGTACCGCGTGACGGCGATGCCGGTGGGCACGGGCTCGGTGTGCTCAGGCGTGTCGGGCTCGCGGGCGGCCGTCAGAGACACGTCATCGAACCAGGCCTCCCCCAGGCCGTTGACCGCGAGGAACAGCTCGACCCGGCTGGTCTGAGCGGGTAGGCGGACCGTGCGCTCGACGCGGCGCCAGCCCGACTCCCAGTTGTACAGCGGCGTCGGCCAGGTCCGCAGGAGCCGGTGCCCGTCGGCGTCGAGGGCCGACACGCGCACGCCGCCGGAGGAGCGGAGGGCGGTGTGGCGGACGTCCAGCGAGAGGACGTAGCGGCCACCGCCGGGCACCTCAATGACCTGTCGCGCGCCCACCGACTGCAGGTCGGCCTCGTCGGTGTTACCGCAGTCCAGGCAGAGAGCGCCTGCCCGTGGATCATCGCGGGATGCCTCGACAGTGGCTGCGGCTCCGACCGGGTTGACCACCTCCCAGCCGGAGAGCCCGTCCTCGAAGCCGGGGTTCACGACCAGGTTGGGCGGCTGCCCATCAGCCGTGGCCGGCCACGATACGGCAACCGTTGCGCACAGGAGGATCGCCCGGTAATGAGGTCGCATGACTCACGTCCTCCCGTCCGTGGGCCGGGCTCACTGCCACGGCTCGAACGCGTTCCGACAGATAGTCGCCGAGTCGCCCGGCCCGTGGTCGTAGATGCTGAATACCACCCGGCCATCGCCATCGGCGTCCGGGAAGTCATTCGGGTCGAGTGGCCGGTCGGCGAACACCTTCTCGCCCTCCACGTGATCGACCCGGTAGCGGGCGCGCAGGTCCTCACCGGTGATGAGGGCCCCGTCGTAGTAGCCCGGCTTGAAGCCTCGGCTGGCCTCGATCGACGGCGGCAGCTCGGAGACGAGGTGGCCGCCGTCGTCCGCGAAGCTCTCGACCTTCGAGCGGAAGATGATCGAGTTCAGGTCCAGCCGCACCACCTTCGCCGGCTCCAACACCTCGGCGATGTGGTAGGCCGTTCGGTGAGGTCCGCCCTGCAGGTAGATCATCCGCCCGGCGACGCCGGCGGGCAGGTCGCGATCGAGTGTCAGCGTCCTCTCGGCCAGGTCCACCGCGCTCACCGTCGCCTCGATGCGCGGCTCGCCGATGGTCAGGCCAACGTCCCCCTTGCGCAGGTAGCGGCCGCCCGCCAGGTGCGCGCAGCGGGGCTCGCCGCCCAGCTCCGACCAGTAGCCGAAGCTGCCGGAGAACTCGATCTCCCCCACGCGCAGTTCGGCGTCGGGGTCGAGCGAGTAGATGAAGGTGTCCACCTGGCCGCCGGCGAGCGTCACGCGCACCGCAACGGTCTCGAACTCGCCCTCGTCGGCGTCGCCCTCAACCGGCAGGCGCTCGACGCGCCCGATGAAGGGTCCGTCGCCCTCGCGGTAGGGCTGCCAGATGGAGACAAACTCGCTGGCGCCTTCCTCGGCCTCCTCCTCGGCGAAGAGATACCGGATCGGGGGGATGTCGGGCTTGGCGCAGCGCGCGGCGATGTAGCGCCGTCCGGCCTCGCCGAGCATGTCCACGCGCAGGCGGATGTCCTTGTCCTGGTACTTCCAGTCCGCCCAGACATCACCGTCGGCGCTCGCGCTCTGCGGCTCGACGATGTTGTTCGCCAGGCCGCGGCCGATCCGCTCGATCGCGAGCGCCTCCTCACCCGCAGGCCCGAAGCTGAGGCCGGACGTGAACTCATCTACCGGCGGCCCGTGAAAGCACCAGGTCCTGAGCGTGCCTCCGGCCATGCGCAGCACGTCGAGGACGTAGACGTTGCCGCCGGGCGCGTCCGCCAGGCAGATGGCGCGGCGGTAGGAGCGGTTCGGGAAGCCGCCCGGCTCGGCGGAGACGTCCGCGAACGATGCCTCAGGGGCGCCCGCGAACAGCTCCAGCGCCCCATGCGAGATCGCTCCCTCGTACTGCGGCCTGCGGTCGATCATCCCCGTGATGTGGTGCGCCACGAAGCTGGTGTTGCCCATGGGGTGGGCCCAACACGGGTAGCCCAGCTCCGGCACCAGGTCCAGCCCGTGCGCGAACAGCTCCACGTTGAGGTTGTCCTGATGGTGGTGCCCGCGGCCGTAGCCGTAGCGGAGCGCCAGGCCGGCGCGGTGGTCAATCTCCTCGGCCTCCGGCCGCGATTCGAGGAAGACGAACCCCACACCGTCCATGACGCGGCTGCGCAGCGGCGGCGCCGGCCCCACGCGCTCGGCGTGCTCGACCACCCGGTCCCAGACGTTCGGCTCGAACAGCTCGATCTGCGGCTTCCCGGCTCGCTGCAGCTCCCGGGCGATGCCGTCCGTCGGCCATCGGCGGTAGGCGCGCATGTACGGGAGCTTGAGCTGGGCGACGATGCCGTCGGGGTAGCGGGCGCCGGCGGGCCCGCCGCTGTCGCCGTAACTCGGGCCGAATTGGCCGGCCACGATCATGTTCGGCCAGGCGTCGAACTCCGCGCGCAGCTTCGGGTACTGCGCCTCGTCGTAGAGGTCGCAGCGACCGCCCCACTGCTCCGACTCGACGCGCGTGAGGATCTCGGCCATGTCCGACTTGCTGCGCAGGTAGCCGTAGGCGTAGCCCAGCGCCGAGATCCACACCGGCCCCTCGCGCGTCATGGTGTTGATGAGCGTCTCGTCGTCGAAGCCGCCCTTGTTCAGGCCCGACGAGTAGGCGTGGGTGAACAGCTCCTCGATCCAGCGGTCGGTCACCGGCCCCATGTCCGCGCACACGGCCATCTCGGCCAGGTCGCGCTCGCGCGCGCCCATGTTGCCCCCCGACAGCTCCCGCCGCAGCCAGTCGAAGCCGAAGACCTGGATCAGGTAAGTGTCGATCAGCGCGCGCACGTCCTCGGGCGTCTCGATGCTCGGATCCCTGGCGTGCAGGAAGTCGGCCAATGCCTGGTCCTCGCCGACGTGCTCCCAGACTGCGTCGTAGGCCTTGCAGGCGGGCACCAGGACCTGCCCGCGCTCCCAGTTGCCGTCCACCAGCAGCCGCCCGCGCCGCAGGTAGTGGTCATCGACCTGCTGCCAGCGCATGTTCATGCCCGGGTAGACGTAGGCCATGCGCGCGAGGAGCAGCCCGGCGCGGTGCGCGGCGTCCTCGTCGCCGAAGAGCAGGTGGCGCAGCGACAGCCGCCGCAGCTCCCCGCCCAGCCGCTGCCAGAGGATGTGGTGGTTGTAGTACGCGATCCAGCCGGCGTGGTCGCCGCGCTCCTGCCCCGTGAGCGGGAAGCCCCAGCCGTCGTCGGGGTACTCGCCTGAGGTGAAGTCATCGTTCGCCCAGTCGTTGGTCGGGAACTCCCGCCCGCAGTCGGGGCAGGTGAGCTTCCAGGGCACGCCGGTGCCGGCCTTCCAGGGGTAGAAGCCGCTGTGCCGGTAGATTGCCTCACCGCAGTGCGGGCAGGGCCAGTTGCTGTAGCACTGGCGCGGGACGCTCCAGGAGGGCAGGGCGGCGAAGACCTCCTCGTCGGACATCGAGTCGTAGCGCGTGGCGCGCCCGATGCCCTCGGCCATCTCTGGGTTCGCCTCCAGGTTCGCGCGGGCGGTCGCCAGCATCTCGTCCGTGTAGTAGGAACGGCCGCGCTTCTGCTCATCCGGCCGGATGCCGGGCACCCGCTCGATCCAGTGCTCGATGTCCTCCCGGTAGGTACGCACAGCCAACGGCACGCAGATGGCCTCGCCGCCGGCCGGTTGCAGCACGATCTCCCCCTCGACGCCACGATCCGCGCGGAAGTAGAAGCGCGACCGGCCGCGGCCGTGGCCGGGCTTCGTGCGGTCGAGCAGCGTGACGCCCTCGGGCGCCCTCACCTCGACCTCCGTGGCCGGGTCGAGATTCAGCTCTACCCAGAACACCTGCTCCATCACCGGCACCGGCGCCGGCCCGATGCTCGGCTCCTCAGAGCGCTCGTAGGGATTCGGCAGCTCATCCGTCATTGCCGCGCTCGCAGCCATCAGTGCCACCAGGGACAGCGCGAGTCGGATCATAGCAAACGCTCCCGATGGTCGCTCGTTCCTGTGGCGCGGCGCCCGACCCTAAGCCACGCCGATGCAGCGCAGGTACTCCATGCTCGCGACCACCGCCTCGTGGCGGCCATCGACGTCCAGGTCGCGCATGAGCGGCCCTTCCAGCTCGAGGGTCAGTGGGCCGTCGAAGCCGGCGGCGTCGAGCGTGGCGAAGATGCGCTCGAACTGCACGACACCCTCGCCCAGCGGCGGGAACTGCGCGGACTTGAAGCCGCCATCGGTGTCCTTGAGGTGGAGACTGACCACATGGTCGATGACCCGATCGAGCTCATCGGCGCTGTCGCGGCCCTCGTTGTAGTAGAAGATGTTCGCGGTGTCGAGGTTGATGCCCAGGTGCGAGTGGTCGGTGGCGGCCATCGTGGCCAGCATGTCGTCGGCATTCTGGCAGTACGGGGGATGCGTCTCCAGCGAGATGACCACGTCGCGGCCGGCGGCCTCCTGGGCCAGCTCCCGCAGCCTCCCCATGGCGCGGTCGCGATCCTCCTCACCCGACGCACTGGTGAAGAGGATGGGGATCTGCAGCCGCGCCATGGCGTCCAGCGTGTCGATGTAGGCCGCGATGGACTCCTCGTCATCGAGCTTCACGCCGCCGGCGAGCGTCATGGGCTCGATCCCGGCCTCGCGCACGGCCGCCACGATGGGCTGAAGCTCTTCCGAGGGCCTGACGCTGATCTCCAGGCCGCTGACGCCCGCATCCGGCAGCAGCCCGATTGCGTTCTCCCAGCCGCGGTAGACCGGTTCACGACATGAGAACTTCCGTGAGGGCATGTCTCGTCTCTCCTCTGTTGTTCGTCGCTCGTGCTACAGAGTCGGGCGCCAGCCCCGACTCACGCGGCAGGGGCAGTTCGTCGCCCTCCGACCCCGGTCCCTACCATCACCGGTCGCTGGAGTCCAACGGCGTGGGCTCGTGCGTGCGGTCGGCTCCCCGGCGCAGCGCCCCCCACATGGCGACCGGCGCGACGGAGACCAGGCAGACCGGCCCCCGCGGCACCGGGAACCTGGCGCCAGCGGGCCGCACGACGAAGCCGCGCCGCGGCCAGGACATGGTCCCACCACCCCGGCTTACTTGCGGCGCTGCAGTGACATTTCCTGCCAGATCTGCTCGAGCATCGCCGCGGTGGCGAGCTGCGCGTTGGCCTGCGCGAACATCAGCACGTGGTCCACGGTCGCCAGCTTGTCGGCCGCCTGCTTCAGCGCGTTCACGGCCTGGTGCATGTGGAAATCGTAGTTCTTCTTCATCTGTCCCGTCTCCCTCCGGGATGAGTGATGGCGCGTACGGCCCCGCTGTGCATGCCCACCAGGAGCGCCGGTGCCCCGCCCGCCGCGACCGCCAGGGCGCTGATCCGTTCCCCGACGACGCACGCCCACTGCTCCTCCAGCTTGACCCACTGGCCGCCGCGCTCCTCCTGATTCTGCCAGGCGATCACCACGCCCATATCGGTGGCCGTGTAGAGCATCGGCTTCTGGCCCCGGGCCTGCCGGACCGCCGGGTTCGGTGAAGCAGGGGAGCGCGACCGCGACGATGGCGGATGCCCGCATCTGCCCTCACCTCCAGGCAAGCTGGCGACTGGTCCTCGGGGAGTACTTGGCCGCATGCGGTCCGCAGACCTCGCCCGGCGGCTCGCCTCCTCCGATAGGCAAGGCCGAGCGCCCTCGCGCCCGCCCGGGCTACCGGATCAGGGGCGGAGGGCCGGATGCCAGCCGTCGCTGGATCTCTCCGGAGATGCGCTCATCGTGCGGCAGCAGGTCCTCGAAGCGCTCCGCCACCTTGCGGATCGCGCCGGCGAAGGCCTCGATGTAGCCCTCGGGCGGCTCGATCATGGTCGGCAGCGCCAGGATGCGCGGGATCACCTCGACGGCCTGGGGCAGCTCCTCGCGCCGCGGGGGCCGATAGCCCTCCTCGATCGAGATCGGGCCGCGGCCATCATCCCAGTATGGGAAGCCGGTGCTGAAGGGCGGCCAGAGGTGCCAGCCCTCGTAGTTGCGGCCCGCCAGCGAGGCGCCCTCGGCGTTCACGGCCGCCTTGAAGGTGTCCGCGGACAGCCCGCCGACTACCTCGGGATGGTAGATCATGCGCATGTTTCCGTAGTACCCGGCCGGCTCGGCCCTGTCGTAGAAGCGCGGCGGATCGAGGCACTCCACGTCCTCAATCAGCCCCAGCAGCTCGTCGTAGTTCTCCTGCACCCGCCGGTTGCGGTATTCCAGATTCTCCAGCGCGACGGTCGCGATGGCGATGGACAGGTTCGAGATGCGGAACTTCGAGAGGCTCAAGCCCGCCTGCGTGAGCCTGCTGTAGGGCTCGATGGTCAGCTCCTCGTGCATGTTGTAGCGGTTCAGGTGCCCGAAGGCCAGGATGCGCTCGTAGCAGCGGCGGTCGCTGGTAGCGACGACGCCCCCCTCGCCCGCGGCCACCGGCTTGCCGCCGGGCGAGCCGCCCTGCATCGAGAAGGAGCCCACGTCGCCGATGGAGCCGATGAGCCGGCCGTCCCAGCGCGCCCCGTGCGAGTGCGCGCAGTCCTCGACGACGGCCAGGTCGTGCGAGTGCGCGAAGGCCATGATCCGGTCCATATCGCAGACGGCGCCGAAGAGGTGCGGGACGCAGATCGCGCGGGTGCGGTGGCTCAGGCAGCGCGGCAGATCCTCCGGGTCGAGGCAGAGCGTATCCGGCTCGATGTCGCAGAAGATCGGGCGGGCGCCAAGCAGCGTCGCGGGCGCGAAGCTGCAGATCCAGTTGTAGGTGGGCGTGATGACCTCGTCACCGGGCCCCACGCCCACCGCGTAGTAGGCCGCGAGCAGCGTCGAGGTCCCGTTGCACTGCGGCAGCACCCACCTGGTGCCGGCCACCTTCTCGCGGAAGCGCTCCTCGAACTCGACCGCCAGCGGGTGCCCGGTGTTCGAGAATGCGCGCTCCCGGATGATGCGCGCGCACAGCTCGATCTCGCGCTCGTAGTCCGGCTCCCACAGCTCCCGGCGCTCGAAGCTGCAGACCGGCTCTCCGCCCAGCAGTGCCAGGTCGCTCATGGCGGGCCTCCAGCGGCCGTCGGCGCTTGGTCGGTATTCGCCCGCGCGCGCGCGGCTCCCTCCGCATGGTCGGCGCAGGTTCACAGACCCGTGCGGCGAAGAAGGGGCACGTCTGCGCACGAGGATGCCGGGAGGAGGCCCTCTCATGCGTTGCCATGCTCTCTTGACCTGTCTGGTGGCCACGCTGGCGACGACGGCCGCGTGTGCCCAGGAGGAGCTTGTGATCGACGACTTCGAGTACGACTCAGCGGACGCGGCCGGAGAGTCATGGCGGCCCGCGGAGCAGTCGCTGCCGGTCGGGCTGATCGAGCGCAATGGCGGCACGGCGCTGCAGATGAACGCCGACTTTACCGGCGAGTCCAGACGCGCCGTGTACGACCGGGACGTGGACCTCGATCTCAGCCGCTGGGGCCGCTTCAGCATGGACCTGTACATCGACCGGCCCGGCCTGTTCGGCAGCTTCACGATCTACTTCCGGTCCGGCGACGGCTGGTACGCCGCCGGGCTGGGGTTGGGGCGCAAGGGCTGGAACACGGTCCAGTTCTCTCGCTCCGAGTTCCAGGTCGAGGACCACCCGGCGGGCTGGCACCAGATCGACGGCATCCGCCTGGCGGCGTGGCGCGGCGCCTCCGAGACGGGCTCCTGCGCCGTGGACGACCTGGTGGCCTACCGCGAGACCCGGGCCATCGTCATGGGCACGAACACCATTGAACGCGACAGCGACGAGGGGAGGGCGGTGCAGTCCGCCGCCGAGACCGTCTCCTCGATCCTGGCGGGTGCCGGCGTCATGACCTCGACCATCGGCGACGCCGACGTGGAGGCCGGCGCGCTCGAGGACTTCGAGATCGCCATCTTCGCCTACAACCCGGACATGTCGGAGGCCGAGGTGGAGGCCATCGGCGAGTACGTCAACGCCGGCGGGCACATCATGGTCTTCTACTCGATCCCCGATTCGCTCGCCGAGATCCTCGGCGTCCGCAAGGTCGATTGGACGAGGGAGGAGTATGAGGGGCAGTTCGACGCCATCAGATTCGAGGACGTGCAGGAGTTCGCGGGGATGCCCGACGAGGTCGGCCAGCACTCCTGGAACATCAACATCGTTGAGCCCGTCGAGGGACGGAGCAGGGTGCTCGGCCGGTGGTACGACCGCGACGGCGCGAACACAGGCTATCCGGCCTTCATCGCCTCCGATGCCGGCATCTACATGTCGCACATCCTGCTCGCCGGCGACCGCGCGGCCAAGGAGCGGATGATAGTCGCGATGCTCGGGCACTACCTCCCGGACATCTGGCCGCAGGTGGCGCAGACCGCGATCAACGGCCCCGAGCAGATCGGGCATGTTATCGGCACCGACGAGGCCGCGTCGTGGATCGAGGATCACGCCGACGCCGCGCCCGACCCCGAGGCGGTGACCACCGCACTCGCCGATTACCATCGGGAGCTGGACGATGCCGGACGGCGGCTCGAGGCCGAGGAGTACCCGGCGGTCGTGGACGTCGCCGGAGAGGCATGGGCGCGGCTGCGGGAGGCCTACACGCTCGTCCACCGCCCGCGCGACGCGGAGTTCCGCGCGTGGTGGAACCACTCCGGGACCGGCGCCTACGACACCTGGGAGGAGTCGATGGCGAATCTGGAGGCGGGCGGCTTCAACGCCGTGGTGCCCAACATGCTCTGGGGCGGCGTCGCCCTCTACGAGAGCGAGTATCTGCCCCATCACCCGGTCGTGGCCGAGCGCGGCGATCAGATCGCCGAGTGCGTTGAGGCGGCGAGGCGCCACGGCATCGAGGTCCATCCCTGGAAGGTCAACTGGAACCTCGGGCACGCGGTCCCCGAGGAGTTCGTCCAGCAGCTTCGGGAGGAGGGGCGGTTGCAGCGGTCCTACGACGGGGAGGAGATCCGGTGGCTGTGCCCTTCAGACCCGCGCAACTTCGAGCTGGAGCTCAACACCATGGTGGAGGTCGCGCGCAACTACGACGTGGACGGCGTGCACTTCGACTACATCCGCTATCCCGGCTCAAACGCCTGCTTCTGCGACGGCTGCCGCGAGCGCTTCCAGCGCGACACGGGGATACAGGTCGAGAACTGGCCGCAGGACACGCGCGACGACGAGGAGATCCACGAGGCCTGGGTCCAGTGGCGCTGCGACAACATCTCCCGGCTCGTGGAGGCGACGGCCCGTGAGGTGCGGGCGATCAAGCCCCACTGCAAGATCTCGGCGGCGGTCTTCCGCAGCTACCCCGGCTGCCGCGAGGGCGTCGGCCAGGACTGGGTGCACTGGATCGAGCAGGGCTGGCTCGACTTCGTCTGCCCCATGGACTACATTACGTCCGACGCCAGCTTCGCCGCCCAGGTCGCCACGCAGATGGAGCAGGTGGCCGGCCGCGTGCCGCTGTATCCCGGGATCGGAGCCTGGCGGCTGGATAGCCCCGATCGCGTCGCGGCACAGATCCACATCGCCCGGCATCTGGGCACCGACGGCTTCATCCTGTTCAACTACTCGGGCGACATGGCCGAGACGGTCCCGCCGGCGCTGGGCAAGGCGATGCTCTCGCAGTCCGCGGTGCATCCGCACAACGCCCCGGCCTACGCATTTGAGCCGGATGGCGAGGCCACACGCCGGCGCACGTACGGCTTCCACGTCGAGCCCGGCGCCACGGTCAGGGCGTCGGTGCGCCGGGGCCAGGACGTGGCGCAGCGCATGTTCGGCGCTATCGACGCGCGCGTGGTGCTGCAGGATGCGGGCGGCCGGACAGTCCAGGAGTTGGCGGCGGCGCCGGGAGTCGGCCAGGCCGTGGAGGTGAGCTTCACGGTGCCCGAAGGTCTGCATCGCCTCGCTGTGGTGGGCACCTATAATGACGGAACTGGGCCTCGGGCCTTCACCACGCGAAGCCTGCCGATCATCGGAGGGGAGATCGCTCAGGACCTTCGCCCGCTGCTGTAGCGAACGGCCCGCAGTCGCACCGCCCGCGCAGACGGATGGGACCCGCTAAGGGACGGGGGCCGCCAGGCCGAGGACCTCTCTCATCGGGGCGAAGCGGTAGCGCTGCAGGAGCGTCTTGAGGCGCCCGGTCATCTTGCCGAGGTTGTGGTAGTGCCGCCAGCGCCGCACCGGCCCCACCGGCATGACCGGCTGCTCGGGGTCGATCTCCCAGGAGTGGATCATCAGCACGAACGGCTGCCCGTCCTTGCTGTTGACCGCGCCCAGCGCCCGCGTCGTCAGGGCGAAGGGAAGCAGGCGCAGGAACGCCCCGGCCCCGACCGGCAGGTTGCGCCCGAACATGCGCAGGGTTGACATCGGGAACTCCATCAGGCCGCTCTCAAGGCGGAACGGGAAGCGCGGGGCACCGTCCAGGCCGTTCGAGTGGAACTTCGTCGGGAAGATGCTCGAGTCGTAGCTGAATCCGGCCCTGCTAAGCTCCGTGAAGGCCCAATGGTCGAGCGACGGTATCGAGTAGCTCGGGGCGCGGAACCCCGCCACCCGTCGGCCTGCCGCGGCCTCGATGGCGCTCTTCGCGCTCGTCACGTCGGCCGCGAACTCCTCGGGGGTCATGGCCACGACGGGATCGTGGGCGTAGCTGTGGCAGGCGACCTCGTGCCCGCGGCCGGCGATCTCCGCCACCAGCTCCGGCGACTCCGCCGCGATGCATCCGAGCACGAAGAAGGTCGCCCGTGCGCCCGCCTCCTCCAGAATGTCCATCAGTTGCCGCGTGTTCTCCACGACCCGGCGGTCGAAGCGGTCCCGTTCGTCCCGCCTGATAATGTCCGCAAACACGTGAGCGTGGTAGTAGTCCTCCACGTCCACCGTGAAGACATTGACCACTTCCCCGGCGGAGGCGTCGGCAGCACGATCAGTGACGGTCAGGTCCCTCGTCCTCTCTCCCGGCGGGCGATGGCGATGCCCGCTCGAACCCTTGCATGAGGGAAGATGCGACACGCAGGGCGGATTCTCCTCCCACAATGGCCGAGAAATCGCGGGTGGCTGCGGCGTCCTGTGCACGCCGGCTGCCACGGGCGCGGCGAGGTTGGCCTACCGCGGCGCATAGCGCGGCAGGAGCCCGCCCAGATTCCCCCCGAGGATCCTGCGCTTGTCCGCCTCCGGGATGCGCGCGTACATAATCGGGCCCATCCCCCACGCGATGGGCAGATCAGTCATGTCGGAGGCGAAGAGGAGACGGTCCGCGCCGTAGAGCGCGACGAACTGCTCGGTCTGCCGCCAGGTGTGGAAGGGGCAGGTAGAGATGAAGAGGTTCTGCACACGCCGGGTGACGTCGGCGTAGCCCGGCGTGGCGTGGCCGGTGATGAAGCACGCGTCGGGGTAGCGGGTGCACAGCCGCTCGATCTGCCGCGCCGAGCCCCAGTCGTGGTTGAGCACGAACAACCCGCGCTCGTGGCAGAACTCGACCGCCACGTCCACCAGCGGCCCCTCGGTCGGATAGCCCTGGTAGCTGTTGATGATCTTGACGCCGCGCAGCCCCATCCCGAAGCCGCGCTCCATCTCGGCCCGCAGCGCCGCCTCACCGTGGTTGAGGTTCACCAGGGTGAAGCCGGTGAAACGGTCCGGGAAGCGCCGCACGGCATCCGCCACGTAGTCGTTGCACCACGTCTCCTCGCCCAGCACGCCCTCGAGACCGAAGACCAGGCAGTGCTCGACGCCGCAGCGGTCCATCTCCCGCAGCATCCCCTCGACCGGCAGATGGTTCACATGGTTCGGCGTCGCGCGGCCGAGGTGCCCGTGGCAGTCGAGGAAGCCCTCGCCGGAGAGGTCCTCACGCTCCCGCGCCCTGCGATGCAGCTCATCGACGGGCGCGGGGAAGCTCACCTCATCCGCGACCGATGTCACGTTCTGGTTCCATGAGAGCAGCTCGCGCAGGTTGTCGCCCGCGATCCGCGCGAGCTCCGCCTCGGAGATGTCCGCCCGGTCGAGGTGCATCTTCGCGGCGGCGGGATCGCGGGCCGGCAGGCCGGCGCTGAAGACCAGCCTCTCGGCGCCCCAGTGTTCGCAGATGAACTCGATCATCCCGGCGCGCCACAGCGGCGAGATGTCCAGGCGCAGGTTGGGCGCGGCGTCCAGCGCCGCGTAGGCGGTGCGCTGGTGGGTCATGTTGCGCGGCTCGGTGGCGATCACCGGCAGATCGGGGAAGTCGCGGCAGATCCGCACCACGGCGTCCCACGCCATGATGTCGCCCCTGCCGCGCTCGCGCGAGCGGTCGGGCGAGATGAACAGCGGCACCCGCGCGGCCTCAAGCTCCGCCAGCAGGTCGTCGATGGCCCAAGCTTCGAGGCGGATGTCCATCAGCCCGTGAAAGAGGAAGAGCGCGCCCACGCCCTCTGCGCGCATGCGCTCGACCAGCTCGTTCGGCGGCGGCAGCTCGCGGCTGTGCGTCATCAGTCCGCACCACGCCGGGTGCAGGCGCGGGTGCTCGCGCGTGCGCGCGAGCACCCGCTCATTGCCGGCTGCGGGATTCGCCTCCATCGCCAGCGAATCCACCACCAGCGCCTCATGGATACCGCAGTGGTCCATCGCCTCGAGGATCGCCTCGGGCGTCTCCGGCCGGCCCTCCGTCATGCGGACCGTTCGTCCGAGCACGCACAAGGCGTCGAAGTAGCGGATCTCAGCCATCGCTCTCTCCCGCCTCGTAGAAGTACTCCGAGCTCACCGCCGGCTCCAGCAGCACGCCCAACTCGGCGGCGATCTCTGGCTTCTGGGCCGAAACATCGGTCAGCTCGTCGGGGTCGGCGGCGCTCTCGTACAGCTCGTACTCCGGCTCGTCCTCATAGAGCCGAGCGATCACCTCCCACAGACGCGAGAGACTGAGCCCCTCGCGCGGGTAGTCGTCGCCCAGCGGCGCCCGCCGCCGGAGCCGCCAGCGCTCGGTGCGCGCCGAGACCTCGATGGACTTCCAGAGGCCGTCGCTATCGAGCAGGTACATGCCGCTGGAGACCACGTGGTCGCGATGGGCGTCCGTCTCCCCCTGGATCAGCGGCAGCAGGCTCCGCCCGTGCATCGGCTCCTCGGGCGCGACCCCGAAAAGGTCGAGGATGGTCGCGGGCAGGTCGGTATGAGTGGCGAGGGCCTCCTGCACACGCTCAGTCACCCGAACGCCCGCGGGCGGCTTGATGATGAGGGGCACGCGAGTGCAGGCGTCCAGGGCCTCCACGTGGCAGAAGTGCGTGAGATGGTCGGCCATCGTCTCGCCGTGGTCGGCGGTGAAGATCACGCAGGTGTCGCCCCAGCGGCCCATGTCGGTGAGCAGATCGAAGACCGCGCCCAGGTGCCTGTCGAGATACAGGATCTCGCCGTCGTAGGCGTCGATCATGCCGCGAGCGTCGCCGATACGCGGCTGCTGCCGATCGCGTTGCTCGCCACGCGCCCAGGTGGCGCGCTCGAGCGCCTCGATCGTGCCCCAGGTCGGGATGTAGGAGCGACCATCGGGCGTCGTGCGCACGTGATCGGAGCCATCGTCCTCGAAGGGCCGCAGGAGCTCGCCGGGCTGGTTGTAGGGCCGATGCGGGTCCCAGTAATGCGCCCAGAGGAAGAAGGGCTCGGGGAGCCGCTCGATGACCGGCAGCAGCACCTCGTTCATGCGCTCGGCGACCAGCGCGGTGACGAAGCTCTCAGGGTTCGGGTTGACGTACTCGGCGAAGCCGCGCACGAACCAGCTCGGATGGCAGGCGAACTGCATCAGATTGTCCACCGCGACGGTGTAGACGCCGGCCCTCGCCAGCATCTCGGCCATCACAGGCGTGCCGTCGGACAGCCGCCCGCTCGGGGTGTCGGGAACGCAGTGTAGCGTCGCCACCACGCCCGTCTGGAAGGGCGTCAGGCCGGTCATCATGCTGGTGAACGAGGGCAGCGTGTGCGCGCACTGCCCGATGAAGCGGTCGAAGCGCACGCCCTCGCGCGCGAGCGCGTCGAGGTTCGGGCCGGTCTCCCGCCAGTAGCCGTAGGCGCTCATGTGATCGGCGCGCAGCGTGTCCGCGGTGATGAGCAGGACGTTCATGGCAGATCGCTCCCGGATGTCGCACGGTGTCGCCGCAGTTTCCTCTCCGTGGCACGGGCGCCTCGCCCGTGCGTCGTTGCCGTTCATGGGGGGGTCGCCGCGAGCGCCGCTGTTGCCGCCCCTGGGGGGACGGCGCAAGGTTCACCCCGGCCCACCCGGTGTGACGCGGCTGACGCGAAGGGGCGCCCCCTACCCGAGCACCTCTTCGACCGCCTCGTTGATCACGTCCGCGATGCGCTCGGCGTCCTCGTCGGTCCAGTCCTCGCTAACGCCGATGTGCAGCGACCGGCCGAGGTAGTCCAGCGTGTTCGGGCACATGTCCGGCGCGTAGTCGGGCAGCGTCCCCTGGTAGTAGGGGCAGGTGAAGGGGCAGCCCTCCTCGGTGACGGTCTTCTGCTGCAGGATGTGCTCCCAGAAGTTGTAGACGTGCCAGTCGCGCACGGTCTGATCGAAGCGGCCTCCGGCCCCCACGCCGCGCTCGCGCATGGCCTGCATGATCGCCATCGCGCCCTCCGGATCAGGGCCGAACATGACGATCGCGGTCGAGGCGTCGCCCTCCGGATCGGGCTGGCGGCGCAGGGAGAAGCCGTCCCGCTCGACGATGCGCTCCCGGACCTTCCTCTTCGCAGCGTGCAGTCGCGAGACGTAGCCCGGGAGCTTGCGGATCTGCGCCAGGGCGACCGCGCCGGCCATCTCGCTCATCCGGTAGTTCTCGCCGCAGAACAGCTCGCCCTCGCGGCGCTCGGCGGCGTAGCGGTCCGGCCGCCAGCAGGCCGCTGTGTCGTGCCAGCTCTGCGCGCGCATGTTCAGGAACTCGTCCTCGGTGGCAACGAAGCCGCCCTCGCCGGACTGGGCGACCTTGTAGAAGTCGAAGCTGAAGCAGCCGATGTCGCCGATGGTCCCGAGCATCTTCCCGCCGTAGGAGCCGCCGCAGGCCTGCGCGACGTCCTCGATCACCATCAGGCCGTGCTCGCGGGCGATGGCGACGATCTCGTCCATATCGGCCGGCATGCCCTTCATGTGCACGGCGATCACCGCGCGCGTCTGCGGGGTGATCTTCGCCGCCATGTCCTCCGGGTCCAGGTTTAGCGAGTCGTTCACCTCTGCGATCACGGGGATCGCGCGCGAGGCCACCACCACCGAGGCCGACGCGAAGAAGGTGTAGCCGGGCACGATGACCTCGTCGCCCGGGCCAATCCCGGCCGCCGCCAGCGCCGACATCAGCGCGGACGTGCCCGAGTTGACCGCCAGCGCGTGCGGAGTGCCGATGGTCCGCTCGAAAAGGCGCTCGGCCTGCCAGACCTTGCCCTTCCCCTCAAGAGGCCCGTAGTAGCGGAAAAGGTGCGGCGGGGGCACATCCTCGCTCTCGAGAATCTCCAGTATCCTCTCCTGCGCCTCCTGCGAGTAGCCCCAGAGGTCGATGATCTCCATCAGTTCCTCGCGACCGGCCTTCATCTGCCGCACTCCTTCTCTGCGTCAGCGAGTGAAATGCACGCCTGCTACGCCGCAGACGCCTGCCTGCTTCGCCGCACGGGTCCCGCGTCCTGCCGCACACGCTTCGCACTTGGTATGCTCGGCGGGGCAGGGGGCGCCCGCACGCCGCTCTCACCGCTGCCGCAGGCGGCCGTCGGGCGGGAGATAGGACGGCTCGTCGGTGACCAGCAACGTGTCGTAGCGGATCTCCGGGGTGAGCCTGTCGAGCGTCAGAGTATGTGTGCCTTCCGGAAGCGCCACCGCGTTGAGGTCATTGCCGACCGGCCGCGCCCAGGTCCAGAAGTCATTGCGGATGTCGCCCGGCTCCCGCTGACCCGCCTCGGACTGCAGCAGGCTCTCGGGCACGCTCAGGTCGGTGTCACCGCCGCCGACGTTCGCGACCCACTCGCCGTCCAGGAGCACGTTGAGCGACTGCCGCACGGCCGCCGCACGCGAGCCGGCCTCACCACGCGGCAGATACCGCAGCCACAGGTAGTAGTCGCCCTGGTGCGGGACCTCGATCTCCCACGTGACCGTGGCGTTTCCCACCTCATCGCCGGCGTCTTCGGGCAGGATGACGTACTGCTCCGCGTGTGTGCCGGGCGCCTCCGCCAGCTCGAACGGCCCCTCGCGCGCCGCCTCGTCGAACGCCAGCTCGCGCTCGAAGCGCGGATGTGCGCGTGGAGGCGTCGCGGCGCTCGCGCCCTCACTCAACGCGCTCTCGTTCCCCCGCCGATCGACCGCGGTCACGGCGTAGTGGTAGGTCGTGTCCGCATGCAGGCCCCAGTCAACGAACTCCTCGTAGGTCGGCGAACCGATGAGCAGGCGCTGGTCGGCCTCGGTGACGGCCTCGGCGGATGCGTACACGTTGTAGTGCGACAGGTCGGGCGCCGCCACGCGCTCCCAGGTGACACGGTTCGCGCGCTCGCGCACGTTGTCCGCGGCCACGCCGCTTGGCGGCACGGGAGGCCGCTGATCCTCCGGGCGCGGGCCCTCAGGCTCGAACTCCGGGTCCGTGGCCAGGCACAGCAGGTCGGCCTGTGCGTCGGCGCTGGAGGTCGCCAGCGCCATCTCGTGCCGACCGGCGCTCAGGCTGACGGGAGAGCCCTCCGCACGCGCCCATCGCCACTGCGCATCGGTCGCCCGAGCCACCAGCTCCGGCCCGCCATCGACACTCAGCCGCCAGTCGCCGGGACGGCGCGGGTCTGAGCGCACTCGCAGCCAGACGTGGTACGAGGCATCGGCCGGCACGAGAACGGGGATGGCGACGGAGCCCTCCTCTGCGGAGGGAGTGCGGTAGGCATAGTACCAGTCGGAGGCGCCGAGCCTGTCCCGCCCGCGCGATATGCCGGGCTTCGCGCCGGAGGGCAGATCGACGAGCCCCCGCTCGGCCTCGACGTAGACCACCAGCGGCGCGTCCAGGTCATCCGGGAGATCGAGCCCTGCGCGTGCCGCCTCGTTCGAGTACCCGCTCTCCAGGCCGCAGTGCTCGATGGAGGTCGCGACATAGTAGTAGGCCCGGCCGGGCTCGGCGGTGGCGTCGGTCCACGTCGTGCCCTCGACCGGCTCGGGCGTCAGAAGCTCATACCCATCGCCGCTGTGATCGCTGCGGTAGATGAGGTAGCCGCGGATCTCCCTGTGATGGGGCGGCCGCGTCCAGCGCAGCACGACGGCGTCGTCCCGGGCCTGCCAGCTCAGCTCACGCGGCGGCTGCGGCCGCGCCGCGACCGCGATGTAGTTCTTCGGCACGCCGGTCATGCTCGACTCGTAGTGGATCTTGGTGGCATCACGGCTGAGGGTCGCGAAGTTGCCGCCGTAGTAGTAGGCATTGAAGCGAGTCTTCATGTCCGCGACCGGCTGCCACGTGCCGTCCGTGAAGACCTGGCAGAGCAGGTTCGCGTTGTCCGGCCGGTCGTAGTCGCGGCGATACGGCCGCACGCCGGTCACGAAGAAGCGCGGGTCGTGGAACCAGCAGGTGTGATAGCACCAGCCGCTGGAGCTGATTGTCACCTGATGCCGATCGGTCCCGTCGCGCGTCCGGTAGAACCTGGGAGTGCCGTCCCAGCAGGTGTACTCGCTGCCGGGCGAGTAGCTGAGGTGCCCGTGGCTGCACGAGGGCAGCAGGTGGTAGAGCTCGAACAGCTCATCGATGTCCGTGGTGTCCGGCGGAGAGGCGTGATCGGGGAAGCGGACGCGGCCGCCGGCGAAGGTGCGCAGGTACTCCTCACGGCCGGAGATGGGCGCGATGATGCGCTGCACCTCGCCCGTGTCGGTGTCTACGAGCCGGCCGATGACCACCCGCAGCTTCGGGCCCGAATCGGTCTCCGTCGCGACCAACCCCGACGGCAGGCGTCCCGGGGCATCGGGATTAGGGCCATAGCAGTCGAGGACCTGAACGTAAGGCAGCAGCTCATCGGCCGGAGTGTAGGGGATCCACTCTCCGCCGTCATAGTCAACCACGAAGACGGCCTCATTGTCCTTGGTCAGCCCGTAGGAGCGCTCCTGGACCACCTCCTGGTAGTCCTCGCGCGGCTCCCAGGCGGCAAGCTCGGTGACCTCGCCGGTGCGGAGGTTCGCTCTCTGCACCTTTCCGGTCGAGTGGACGTAGTAGAGGTCCGGGTCTTCGAGGTCCCACAGCGGCATACCGTCGAGGGGCATGGGGGTGAGCCGAGAGAAGTCCGCGTTGCACTGCCAGCTCTTCCGCCACTCGTCGCCGGCCATGCGTGCGCCGGGAAGCATCAGCACCGAGCAGTCGGCGTTCCAGCCGGGCCAGATGGAGGCCGTCACCACGTACTCCCGCGCGGGCGAGTCGTCCAGCAGCCACAGCTCGGTCCCATGCTCGCGATCATGGAAGATGGTGCGATGTGTCCTGAGATGGTCGCCGCGCCAGAAGAGGTCCCAGGGCTTGTGGCCGGCGCGCTCGCACAGCGCCTCCAGCCCGTGGACGGGATCGGGGTCCGGCGACCAGTCCGTCTTGACGTACTTGCGCATGACCGCGTCGGGCGCGTAGAGAATGCGCCTGAGCACCGCGTCGTCGTAGATGACCTCACCGCCGGCGCCCTCCGGAGCCGACAGGCCGACCGCCACCTCATCCGCCCCCTCGGGCACCACGAAGGAGAAGCCGACCCGCCGGAACTCATCGGGGTCAGGGTGCCGGCCCTCCGACATCTTCACACGCTCGTCCTCGACGTAGGCGGTGGCGCGCACGTTCACCTGCGGCATGGTCCCCCGCACCATGATGGAGAACTCGTAGGTGCCACCTGGATCGAGCCTGTAGCCGGAGTTCCACACCTGCGGCCACCACTTGGCCGTGGCCAGTTTCTTGAACCACATTGCCCGATTGCCTGGCGGCAGGCCCCCCTCGATGGTCCTCACCTCTCCCTGCGGGGCGTTGTTGACCTCGGCGCTGGTGAGGTGGACCACCCACGGGTCGGGTGCTCCCTCACCGAGCTCCCCCTCCTCGAAATCGCCGTTACGCAGCAGGTTGGCGGTGTCGAAGTAGAGTGCCCCGTCCATCTCGCGGGTGTGGAAGCTGCGGGTCGGGTTCGGCGGCCACATGATCGGGCCGTCCCGTCCGCCATCGCGCCCGATCTTCAGCCGCCACAGCGTGCCGGGAGCGGGCGCCTCGACGCCGAGGGCGGCGAACGGGAGGCGGATCTCGGCGGCCCAGCCGTCCGCCACCGGCGCGGTGGCGACCTCCCACTCGCGCTCCCAGGTGACGGTTCTCCCCTCCGCCTCATCGGGGGCATGCCACACAGCGAACCGACTGCCCACCCGGTCGAGGACCAGGTGGTAGTAGTCCTCCGTGTCCGGCGTGGGGTCCACGAACAGCTCGATTCGTTCGCGGCGCCAGATGCGGTCGTCGTCACGCGGCAGCCGGGCCAGCTCCTCGCTCTCGGCGGCGCTGCACTCCACCGCCAGCAGCAGGCTGTCCCCGTCATGCAGGACCCTCGCTACCGTGTGGTCGTGCGCGGGCTCGCCGGGCACGGCGATAGTCTCGAAAGGCCCCACCATGGGCGCATTCGCCCATGCGTGCTCATCCGGCCGGCCGTCCAGAGTCACCTCACCGGTGGCTGCCGGACACACCACTTCGGGCTGGTCCGCGCGGACAGCCGTTGCTGTGGCCACGCACAGGATGAACAGGAAGATCCCGAACCGCACATACATCAGCATGACCATCTCTGCCTCTCCTCCGCCGGCAGTGGCGGTGACGGACGCGTCTGCATACGATTGCCCCGGTCTGGCAAGGCAAGACCTTGCGGCCTACTCTGCGGCGAGCCGCTCCTCGCAGGCGGCCACGATCCCCTCACCGAGCACCTCGAAGGCCTCCTGACCGAACTCGCGCGTCTGCTGCGTGCGCGGGTCGAAGAAGCTGCACGTGCTCAGCTCCAGGCAGAAGGCGACCGCCCCGCGCTCCTGGTGCAGCCAGTCCGTTGCGCGCAGCCGCTTCTGCGCCAGCGGCCGGCCATCCTCCCGGCGCAGCCCGGCGTGCTCCTCGAGCAGGTCGCGCCAGACCTCCTGCTCGGCCGCGGCCTCCGCCGAGACCGGCACTTCGTCGCTTCCGCCCATGTGCATGAGCACGTGGTTGCGGAAGATCCCGCCCGCGTGGATGTCGAGACCCAGTTCGAGCCGCAGGCCCCGGGCGCGGAGCGCGTCGATGTGCTCCTCGACCGCGCGGTTCTCGGGCTGCAGGTCAACCAGCCAGTGGCGGTTGGTGTTACGCTGGTTCGCGTTCAGACCGTTGCCGCCGTAGTGCGCGCAGTCCACGTTCACCGTGGGGACAAAGACGAACTGGGCGGCCCGCAGCAACGCCGGACGGTCCAGCAGGCGGCGGATCATCGGCTCAATGACCCGCCCGCCCATGATCTCGAGGGGCGAGTGCTGGCCGCAGATGACGGCCACACCGCGCTGCCCGTCGCCGACATGGACGGCGTGGATCGCGCGCCCCTCCACGGAGCGGCCGATCTCATGCACCGCCACGCCCTGCTGCTCGCGGGCCCACGCCAGCAGCGCCTCGCGCTCAGCGTCGCCGAAGGGCGGCGCGCTGGCCAGCCACCGTCCGGCAAGCTCGGACGCGTCGAATTCGGCCGCGAACTCGGCGCCGCCCTCGCCCATCTCGACCCGCCGGGGCGCCACGCGCCGCCAGCGCTCGCGGTCGGAGCTGGCGAAGAAGGTCGGCGTCATGTTCGCCCCGCCGCGGTGCGTGGTGCGCACCACCAGCCGCTCCGGCATCGGCTCGACCGGCTCGACGCGCAGCAGCACCCAGTAGGACGAGCTGCGCGTGAACTCGGGCCGCGTGAAGACCTCCACCGTCCGGTCGTCGATCCAGCGCGGCTCGAAGCTGCTGCCGCCGGGCACGAGCGGGAGCAGATCATCGGCGGGCCGCACGTCGCCCCCTGCGATGGCGCCCGCGTCGAGGCAGTTGAAGGCCGCGATCTCGCCGGGCCCGAGGCCCACCGCGATCTCGTCCGGCGCCGGCGCCATCTCCGGCGCCAGCCAGCCACTTGCGCCGCCAATCCGCGACAGCGGCCCGCACGCGCCTCCAGCGAGCAGCCTCAGCGCGGAGCAGCCCGCCGCCTCCGCGGAGTAGCCGGTGTCTCGCAGCAGCCACGAGTAGTTACACACCGCGACGCCCAGGCGCGTGCCTTGGCCGCCGACGACCGCGTGCGCGGGGACGACCGACTCGCACTCCGGCGCGCCCGGCGCCTCCCCCTCGAAGCGCAGGTAGCCGTGCTCGGTCAGCAGCAGCCGCCACGCGTCACACGCCAGCACCGTGCGCTCCTCGCCGAGGAGCGCCTCCGCGGGCGCGTCCAGCGTCACCCACCCGCAGATCTCCGGGTAGTACGCCTCTGCCAGCGCAACCGTCGCCGGCGCATCGCCCAGGTGCTCGCGCGCAAGCAGCAGGTCCTCCATGGAGCGGATGTCGCGGAAGGGGCTGTAATCGGTGGGCATTCGGATCTCCCCGCAAGCCACTCGTCAGAACTCGACCGGCGCGCCGGTGCGCTCGGACTCAAAGGCCGCGTCGATGACCTCCAGCACGCGCAGGCCGTCCTCGCCGGAGGGAGACGGGTCGCGGTCCTCGCGGATCGCGCCGATGAACTCGGCCATCTCCGCCGCCCACGAGCGCACGTACTTGAAGCCGCTGAGCCGCGCGCCGGCCTCGGGCGGGAACTGCGGGTGATGCGCCGTCGCCGGGACCTCGATGCGGGTGGGCATGGCATACTCGGGCATGGCCCGGCTCTCCACGTAGACCTCGGCGGTCTCCCACACGGCGCGCAGCCGCCCGGCGGTGCCGATGACGTCGCACCAGCCGTAGCGCCCGCCCATGCGCTGCGAGGTCAGCAACTGCCCCAGGATCCCACCCTCGAAGCGGATGCTGATCGATGCGTCGGTCTCCACGCCTCCCTGAGCGGCCCGGTTCACCTCGGCGAAGACGCGCTCCACCGGCGCCCCGGCCATCCAGAGAATGAAGTCAAGCGCGTGCGAGCCCACGTAGTAGAGCGGGCCGCCGCCTCGCTCGCGCTCCGCCAGCCACCCGCCCATCTGCCCGATGAGCTGCCCGCCGAGCACGTGGGTGACCTCGCCCACCGCGCCCGCCTCCAGCAGCCGCCGCATCTCCCGGCGCTCCGGCAACAGGCGCAGGGTGTAGCCGACCATCAGGCGCACGCCGGCCTCTCGCGCGGCCTCGACAAGCGTCCGACCCTCAGCCGCGGTCAGCGCCATCGGCTTCTCGACCAGCGCGTGCTTGCCCGCCTGCACCGCCTCCAGCGCCGCCGGCTGGAGCTGGCCGTGGCTGGTGGCGACGATCACCGCGTCGATCTCCGCCTCGTCGAGCATCTCGCCGGCACTGCCGAACCACCGAGCGTACCCGAAGCGCGCCGCGAACTGCTCGGCGCGCTCGGGCCGGAGGTCTGCGCAGGCCACCAGCTCCGCCTGCCCCGTGATGGCCGCGGCCTCGGACAGGTAGCCGCCCTGCCCGCCACAGCCGATGAGGCCGAACCTGATGGCGTCGGACATGCCTGTTCACTCCGTCAGAAGCCGGAAGTCACGAGCACGGGCAACGGCGGTGGGTCGGGCGTCGTTGCCGTCGGCGAGGGGGCGCCCCACAACCGCGGCGCGCCTGGCCAGGACCGACCTGAACGGGAAAGGCCACCGGCGATCCGCTCCTGCACCTTCAGTCTTCGCTCTCCCCTGCACCCAGCATCCCCGCCATCTCCTGCAGCCACACACTGAACTCCGCCGCGGCGTCGATGCGGATCAGCAGCGCCTCATTCCCGCCGACCGTCCAGCTCCCCTCCGCGTTCTGCGTGTCGAGGAGGAACTGCCCGAAGGTCAGGGCGGCCTCGCGGGCGCGCTCGTCGCCGGTGTTGAGCCAGTGCACCGAGGCCGCCAGGCTGCTCTTGCCGCTTCCGGTGTGGCAGAAGCGGTCCTCGGCGCATTGCAGGTGCAGCTCGAAGAACCTCCCGGCGCGCTCCAGCCAGTCGCCGTCGCCGGTCGCCTGGTAGAGCCGGCCCATGAGCAGCCACGGCAGGCCGATCTCCCAGTAGGGCTGCTTCGGCGCGCTCAGGTCGATGAACTGGGCGCCGGGGTCGAGGGCCGCGGTCGCCAGCTTGCCGTCGAGCGTGGTGCGGAAGTAGTAGCGGCCCTCGTCGGGCTGGTCGAGCAGCCCCAGGCACCACTGTGCCGCGCGCTCCGCCACCTCCGGGCGGCCGAAGTAGAGCGCAGCGACGCCCGCCCATGCCGTGGGCAGGCAGCGGAGCCACTCGTCGCCCGCGAAGTGCGGGAACCCCCCGCACTCCGCCTGCTGCTGCATGAGCCAGCCCATGATCGGGTGTGACACGTCGAAGCGGCCGAGGCGATGGACGCCCTGCGCCATCCACGAGAGCTTGTAGACGTCGCCCCGGTAGTCCGCGAGCACGAGCATGTCCGACGCGATCCAGTTGATGAGCCGGTGCGCCCCGCGCAGCCGCCCGGCCAGCCCCCACGAGTAGCTCTGCTTGTGGTATGCGTCCCGAATCTCCGGGTCCCAAATGAACGAGCCATCGTGCTGCTGGAACTGGAGCTGGAAGTCCACCGCCCTCTGTCCGGCTGCACGAAAGGCCTCGATGCGCGTATCCATTGGCTCGTCCCTCCGGGCTCACGGCTCTGCCGCAACAGGCCCCCCGGCGGCTTCCGGTGCCTCGGGCTGCCGGCACGGCGCAAACGGCACAGCCATCACCGCGGCTAGGGCAGACTCCCCAGCAGCCCGGAGATCTCCTGCAGCCAGACGTTGTACTCGGCCGCGTGGTCGATGTAGATGAGCGGCGTGTCCGGCTCGTTGTCGCCGCGCCAGCCGCCCTCGGGATGCTGGGTGGCGAGCAGGAACTCCCCGAAGGAGATCGCGCCGTCGCGGGCGCGGGCGTCCCCGGTGTTAAGGAAGTGGATGACCGCCGCCAGGCTGCTCTTGCCACTTCCCACATTCGCGAAGTTGTCCTGCGCGCAGGCAAGCTGCAGCTCGAAGAAGCCGTTGGCGTGGTCGAGCCATTGCCGGTCACCGGTCACCTGGTAGAGTCGGCCCATCAGCATCCACGGCAGGCCGATCTCCCAGTAGGGCTGCCCCATCTCTTCGAGATCGATGTACTGGGCGTCCTCGTCGGTCTCCGTCGTGGCCAGCTCGCCCTCGAGGGTAGTGCGGAAGTAGAAGCGGCCCTCATCGGGCTGGTCCAGCAGCCGCAGACACCAGCCGGCCGCCTTCTCGGCCACGTCCAGGCGCCCGAAGTAGATCGCCGAGACGCCTGTCCAGGCCGTGGGAAGCGTGCGCAGCCACTCGTCACCGACGAAGTGGGGCAGGCCGCCACACGCCGTCTGCTGCCGAATGAGCCATGCCATCACGGGGTAAGACAGGTCGAAGCGACCCAGGCGGTGGCAGCCCTGGAAGAACCAGGAGTGCTTGTAGACATCGCCGTTGTAGTCCCTGAGGCTCCCGTCCGGCTGCAGCGTATTCTCCCTCACCCAGTTGAGCAGCCTGTGGGCCTCGGGGAGATGCGAAGAGATCCCCCACGAGTACGCCTGCTTGTGATACGCGTCCCTGATCTGCTCGTCCCAGATGAACGAGCCGTCCTCTTGCTGGTACTGGAGCTGGAACTCGACGGCCCTCTCTCCGGCCTCACGGAACGCCTGGAGTCTTGGATCCATGGTCATCCCTTCCCTGGCTACGACCAGCCGTCATGCCTCTATTGGGGACTGAGCAACCTCGCGCGCCGTCTCGTACGCCGGGATGATGGTGTCCGCTGGGGCGTTGCGCTGCATGTTGTGATCGGGGCAGAACACGAAGTCGGCGCCTTACGGCGCCGGGCGACTGCACATGAACGCTGGTGACGATGGAGACGCCCAGGTCGAGCGGCCGCCCATGCTCGATCGCCCACAACCCGCGCTCGCGGCTGGTCATGAGCGCCTTCCCTTCGTCACGCTTCGTCGCAACACTGGCAGCAACGGACAAATGAGAATGACATGCGAACCTTTTGCCGCCCCGGCCCGTTCACCTCCTCGTCAGCGCGCGAATCTTGCGCCCATTGTGCCATTCGGCAGGTCTGCGAACCCACAGCGTCTAACTATCCCGGTGCTCTCAGGCGCTCATTGCCTCCACCAAGGTGGTGGCCCTCACATGAGATCACGGGCCCGCGCATTGCCGCCGTTGATGGTCGCTCTGGCACTGGTCGCCGGCCTGCAGGCGCATGCGCAGGATGCCGCCGACCGCCGCATGGCCCTGCTGGCAGCGGGAGGGGACGCGCCCTCGGTTGAGGAGCTCGCCGCAGCCCTTGACGACCCCGATCTGCTGGTGGCGCGCACGGCCGCGCGCGTGCTGCCGACCAGGGGCGAGGCCGCGTTGCCGGCGCTCGGGGAGGCCCTGCACCACCACGATGTGCTTGTGCGCCGATGCGCCGCGATGAACCTGGGCGCGCTCGGCGCGGCCGGCCTGGAGCTTATCGACCGCGCGCTGCGCGACGACAGCGAGCTGGTGCGCCAGGGCGCGGTCTATGGGCTCATCGGGCTCCCGCACAGTGCGGAGGTGGCCGAGCTGGTCGGGCGGGCAAGCACCGATGCGAGCGCGCTGGTGCAGCGGGCGGCGCTGCTGGTGTCCCGCTCGGCGTATCGGACGGCCGACGCCATCCGGCTCCCGAAGGACGGCTGGCGCCTCGCAGCCGACCCCGACGACGTCGGCCGCGACCAGCAGTGGTTCGCCCCCGACTTCGATGACAGCGCCTGGGCTGAGATCGCCATCGAGCAGTTCTGGGGCGATGCCGGGCCGAACTACACGGGAGTGGTCTGGTATCGCTTCACCTTCGACCTTCCCCAACGCGAGGAGCCGCAGCACGTGCAGATGGACTTCCAGGCCGTGGACGAGTCGGCGTGGGTCTGGCTCAACGGCGAGTTCGCCGGCGAGCACGATGAGGGACCGGACGGCTGGGACGACCCCTTCCGGATCGACGTGAGCGGGAAGCTCAACTGGGGCGGACAGAACCAGATCACCGTGCGCGTGCTCAATACCGCCATGGCCGGCGGCATCTACAAGCCGGTCAGCGTCATCGTGCTCGAGCCGGCTCAGTAGCAGTTGGTTGGGTCACACACACCGAGAGGTGATCCCCCGTGCGCGCAATGGCGACAGGTGTTGCGATAGCGGCCGCAATGGGCATCGCGATGGCTCAGGAGGGTGAAGAGACCGTGCAGCTCGCCGAGCCGTTCAGGACGGAGTACGCGGGCGATGACGCCACCGGCGATCACGTGATCGCCCTGTGGCAGTTCAACCAGCCCGACCCCGCAGCCGACGCGTCCGGCAACGGCCACGATCTGGAGCTGCGGGGCGGCGAGTTCGTGGACGGCGGGCGCTTCGGCGGCGGCGCGCTCAAATCCGGCCGCGGCTGGCCGGACCAGGACGAGCCCCACCAGGCGAGGGCCGCAAACAGCCCCGACCTGACCCCGAAGGGCGCCTTCACCATCGAGATGTGGCTGCTGCCCGCCGAAGACCTGCCGGAGTACCCCGACGCGTTCCTGATGGACAAGAAGTACATCGACGACACCGACTATCAGCTTATCCTCACGCGCGAGACGAGCCCGAACAACCGCCGCCTGCGCATGAACCTCGGTTTCGGCGACCGCACCGAGACCTGGACCTCGGAGGCATTCGGCACCGAGGTGGGCCGCTGGCGGCACATCGCCTTCACCTACGACGGCGCGGGAACCGGGACCTTCTACGTGGATGGCTCAGCGGCGGGCAGCGAGACCAAGCCCGGCCTCGGAGCCATCGTCCCTGGGAGGCGGTTCCTGATCGTGGGGGACCGCGTTGGCAGCCTCTACCATGGCTTCCCGGGGCTGATCGACCAGGTGCGCATCTGCAACGGCGCGCTGCAGTTCAGCCCCGCCGCCTTCGAGCTGGTCTCGGAGCGCAGAGTGTTCCTGCGCATGGAGCAGGTCGAGCCCCTCCGCTTTACCGTCGCCAACCGCATGCGTGACCCGCTGACCGGCGCGACGGCCCGATTCGCCGTGGGCGGCATGCCCGCGCACACGGAGGCGCTGCCCGCCATTCCCTCGGGCGAGCGCCATGCCATCGACTTCACACTGGACACCGGCCTCCGGCCCGACGACTACAGCCTCACGGCGACCGTGCATATCCCCGGCGACCCGCCGTTCTCGTCGTCCCAGCAGTTCGACATCACGATCGTGCCGCGAGAGACCCCCAACCGCATGCCGGTGGTGATGTGGGGAGGCGCCAGCGGCAAGGAAGACTGGCTGAAGCGGATCGGGTTCACGCACTACATAGGGCTCGGGTGCGACTTCGACGCGGTGTGGGAGGCCGAGGGCCCGACCGATCCGAGCACGCCCGAGAGAATGGCCGAGAGCCGCGCGCGACTCGACGAGGCGCTGCGCGAGGGGATGCGCGTCGTCGCCGGCCTCTCGCCGGGCAGCCGCGCACGCGCGAGGGAGGAGTACCAGCGCATCAACCGCAACGGCGAGCCCTACGACCGCGAGGACGTCTGCGGCCTCTTCCCGCGCATCCAGCAGTTCTGCAACGACGTCGGGATCTCGATGGCGCGCGGGTACGGCGACCACCCCGCCTTCCAGGCCGCCATGATCCACACCGAGGTGCGGGGGCACTCGCACCCCTGTTACCACGATCACGACCGCGCCGCGTTCAGGGAGTTCGCCGGCTACGACATCCCCGAGGGCGTCGATGACATGAGGGGCGTGCACTACGAGCGAATCGACGGTTTCCCGCCCAACCGCGTCATCCCCGACGACTACCCGCTCTACGTCTACTACCGCTGGCTGTGGAAGCAGGGCGACGGCTGGAACGAGCTGCACACCCAGCTCCATCGCGGCCTGCACACGATGGGCCGCGATGACTTCTGGACCTTCCACGACCCGGCGGTCCGTGTGGCCAAGGTCTACGGCTCGGGCGGCGAGGTGGACTACCTGTCGCAGTGGACCTACTCCTACCCCGATCCCATTCGCATCGGCCTCGCCACCGAGGAGCTGCTGTGCATGGCCGCAGGGGCCTCGCGGCCGGACCAGCAGATCATGAAGATGACGCAGATCATCTGGTACCGCTCGCAGACCGCACCGGAGCCGGGCGAGGAGGCGCAGGTCGCCACGGCCACCTTCGAGGATCAGGACACGCGCCCGCAGGGGACCGGGACGGTGGATGGGACGGGCCGCTACGTGGCGCGGTGGGAGCGCGAGATCCCCGACGCGCGCTTCATCACCATCGCTCCCATGCACCTGCGGGAGGCGTTCTGGACCAAGATCGCCCGACCGATCAAGGGCATCATGTACCACGGCATCGGCTCGCTGCTGCCGGGGATCACGCACGGCTCCTACCGCTACACCCACCCGCAGACGAAGCTTGAGCTGCAGAGGCTGGTGCAGACGGTCGTGAGGCCGCTGGGGCCGGCGCTGGTACAGGTCCCCGCCCGGCAGACGGACGTGGCCTTCCTAGAGAGCTTCGCGTCGGAGATGCTCGCGGGCAAGGGCACCTACGGCTGGAACGGCGGCTGGGCGGGCGACGCGTGGCTGATCTGCCAGTACGCGAGCCTACAGCCACGCGTGGTCTTCGACGAGACCATCGAGCAGGGCGGCCTTAACGACTGCCGCGTGCTCGTGATGCCCGACTGCGATGTGCTGACCGAGAGCGTGGCGCGCGCGGTCCAGCAGTTCCAGGACCGCGGCGGCATCGTCATCGGCGACGAGGACCTGTGCCCGGCCATCACGCCCGATATCCTGATCGAGAAGCACACCCGCCCCAGTGAGGCCGACCAGGCCAGGCAGCTTAACATCGAGAAGGCCGCGGCCCTGCGGGAGCAGCTCGACCCGCACTACGACCGCTACGCCGACTCCTCCACGCCCGATGTCATCCCTTACGCGCGCAGCTACGGCTCGACCGACTACCTGTTCGCGGTCAACGACCTGCGCGAGTACGGGCTCTATGTGGGGCACCATGGCCTGGTCATGGAGGACGGCCTGCCCACTGAGGCCACGCTCACCATCGCCCGCAGCGGACACGTCTATGACCTGGTCGCGCATCGCGAGGTCGCGGCCGCCGGGGCCGAGGGCCGCCTCTCCATCGACTGGCACTTCGGCCCATGCGAGGGCCGCGTGTTCATGATCACCGAGCACGGCATCGAGGGCATACGCATCACCGCGCCCGAGACCGCGGCGCCGGGCGAGAGCATCACCGTCGCCGCGGAGGTGGTCGGCGACGACGGGGAACCGCTCGACGCGGTCGTCCCGGTGCGCGTGGATATCCTCGACCCGCACGGCCGCCCCGCGGAGTTCAGCGGCTGGTACGGCGCCAGGGACGGTCGCGTGCAGATCGATGCGGACCTCGCCACGAACGACGTCCCGGGCCTCTGGCGCATTCGGGTCCAGGAGCTGGCGTCGGGCAGCGTTGCGAGCGCGTACATGCGCGTGAGCGCCGGGTAGCCTCCGCGGGGGAGTGGCAGAGGACGCGCAGGCGGGTCGGCCAGACGACCCTCGGCGCCCCACCGCAGCTACGCCTCGGGCTCCAACGCCTCGAGCGGCGCCTGGTCGGTCGCCGGCGCGAGCAGACCCAGCTTCCCCGCCACCGCCGGCTCCACGGCGCCCATCGCGAATCCCAGCGGCGCGCCCGCGAGAGCGTCGGGCACATGGTGATTGCCCATGTACGGCCGCGAATGGCCGCGAGCGCGGCCATAACTCGCGCAGCCATGGCATGGCCACGAACTCCGTCAGCATCAGCCCGCCCAGGAAGATCAGCGCAAGCAGCCGCTCCCGGCGCCGGCCGAAGATCAGCAGCGCGATCGCCACCGGCAGCCACACCACACCCCTGTCGCCGAGGTACGACACGCCGACCATCAGCGCGTCAAGGGCGGTGGTGTGCTGCCGGTTGATCCACAGCGTGAGCGACTCATCCAGCGCCACGATGCCATGCATGGGCGTCCTCCCCACCTCGGCCCGCCTCCGCAAGCCCTATTCACCGCCGATGCCCAATTCCCCCTTCATCCGCGATGGTCGAGGGCCTGATGACCGCCATCGGTGCAGGTCCGGCCCCGCGCCCGGCGAAGTCAGCATGACACCAGGACGCAGGAACGATCAAGCGTGATGACGGGAGGAGCGACCATGCGCGATTGCAGGCTCTTCATCGACGGCGAGTTCTGCGACGCAGCCGGCGGCGAGACCTACGAGAGCATCAACCCCGCGACGGGCCGGCCGCTGGCGACCGTCGCAAAGGGCGGCGCCGAGGACGTCGCCCGCGCCTGCGAGGCGGCTCAGCGGGCCTTCGAGGGCGAGTGGGGCGCCATGACCAGCGCCGAGCGCTCCGCGGTGCTCGCGCAGGCCGCCGACCTGCTCGAGGCGCGCACGGACGAGTTCGCGCAGCTTGAGACGGCCGATGTCGGCAAGCCCATCACCGAGGCGTCGAACATCGACGTGCCGGTCTCCGTCAGCTACCTGCGCTGGTACGCCTCCGTCACCGACGCCGCGGTCGGCGAGACCATCGACATCCCCAACGCCGGTCAGATCGACTTCTCGCTATATCAGCCATTCGGCGTGGTCGGCGGCATCGCGCCGTGGAACTTCCCCCTCTTCCTGGCCATGCTCAAGATCGGGCCGGCGCTGGCCATGGGCAACTGCATCGTCATCAAGCCCGCATCGGTCACGCCGCTGACCACCAGCCTGGTCTGCGAGTGCTTCGCCGAGGCCGGGCTACCGGCGGGCGCGCTCAACGTCATCACCGGGCCGGGCAGCGTGGTCGGCGAGGCCATCGTCACCCACCCGCGGGTGAGCATGGTCTCCTTCACCGGCTCCACCGAGGTGGGCCGGCGCGTCATCGAGCTGTCCGCGCAGAACATCACGAACCTCTCGATGGAGCTGGGAGGCAAGTCGCCCACCATCGTCTTCGAGGATGCCGACGCCGACCAGGCGGTGGCCGGCGCGGTCTTCGGCCTGCTGCTCAACAACGGCCAGAACTGCATCGCCGGCACCCGCCTGCTGGTGCAGCAGAGCATCTACGACGACGCATGCGCGGCGGTTGCCGAGAAGCTCGATTCGCTGCGCGTGGGCGATCCCACGGACCCCGCCACGCAGCTCGGCGCCATCGTCTCGCAGGAGCAGTTCGACAAGGTGACCGGCGCCATCCGCCGGGGCCGGGAGGAGGGGGCGACGGTGGCGGCCGGCGGCACCGTCCCGGACGATCCCGAGCTGCAGGACGGCTGGTTCGTGCGACCCACGCTGCTGACCGACTGCACCAACGACATGTCGGTCTCGCGCGAGGAGATCTTCGGGCCGGTGCTGGTCGCGATCCCCTTCGAGGACGAGGAGGAGGCCATCGCCATCGCCAACGACACGCCCTACGGCCTGGGCTCGGGCGTCTTCACCATCGACGCGGACCGCGCGCACCGGATGGCCCGAGCGCTGCAGTCCGGCACGGTCTACGTCAACACCTACAACCAGGTCTACCCCCAGTCACCCTTCCCCGGCTGGAAGCAGTCGGGCACGGGCGTGGAGCGCGGCGTGCGCGGCCTGCTCACCTACGCCCGCTACAAGAACGTCATCTGGGACGTCTCCGGGGAAGCGATTGCGTGGTTCTGAGCCCTCCGTCGGAGGGGCCGCGCCGAGCGAAGCGAGGCGCGAGGTCCGCAAGCGGCAGCGAGCGGGCCTCGGTCGCCTGACCGGCCCGTCGTTCTTGCGCAGAGTCGCTCGACAGTGGGCCCGCGAGTGCAGGGACGTTATCCGGGACGTCTTCAGGGAGCCGATCCAGCGGTCTCAGCGCACAACCTTCCCGCCCCCCCGATTCGTCAGTAGATTCGGCTAATTCCGACAGGAGTGCTGAAGTATGGGCGCGAAGGAGGCACGGATGCCCGATCACGTGATCTGGATGACAATACGCACGGGAGTGATCGTCGCCGTCGTGGTCGTGCTGGCGGCGTTCGCCATCGCGTGCACTACAAGCTGCGAGGCGCCATCCGCGCCGGCGGAGAAGAGTGGGGATCAGATGACCGAGCATCAGTTCCCGGTCCAGAAGACCGACGAGCAGTGGCGCGAGCAGCTCACCGAGGAGCAGTACCACGTTCTGCGCGAGGCCGGCACGGAGCGGGCGTTCACCGGCAAATACTGGGACGAGCACGCGGACGGCATCTACCACTGCGCCGGCTGCGGCAACGCGCTCTTCGACGCCGAGCACAAGTTCGACTCGGGCACGGGCTGGCCGAGCTACACGCGGCCCATCGACGAGGGCGCGGTTGCTGAGCGCGAGGACAACAGCCACGGCATGACGCGCACCGAGGTCGTGTGCGCGGACTGCGGCGGCCACCTCGGGCACGTCTTCACCGACGGCCCGGAGCCGACCAGTCTCCGCTACTGCATCAACTCCGCGGCGCTGACCCTGAAGGGGCGTCAGGCAGGGGCGGGCGACGCTAAGTAGACGCACCAAACACCAAGGGCGACCGGGCAGCGGAGGCCGACCTTCTGAACGGCCGGGCGCCGGACCGCGTCGTCTGTCGTCAGGAGGGACGGGCAGCCCTGCCCATCCGTCGCGCGAAGCGCGACATGTCGTGGCTGCGCACATTCTTCAACAGTGCATGCCTCACGACACACGCCTGCAGGCCTGCGGCCCACGTCGGGCCAGGGCTGGCCCGACCTCCTAAACGGAAGACGCAACGATCGCTGGCGTGAGGGGACCCGCAGCCAAAGGACATCGCCTCCCCGGCGAAGAAGCTCGCCGGGGAGGCGATTGCATGTACCAGGACCGCCCGCGACCGACTGCGAGGCAACTCCGTTGGCAGGACTACGAGTTCGGGATGTTCTGCCACTTCGGACCGAACACGTTCTGCGATCAGGAGTGGGGCGAGGGCGATGACCCGCCCGAGGTCTTCGCCCCCGGCGACCTCAACCCGCGCCAGTGGGCCGCGGCGGCCCGCGAGGCGGGGATGCGCTATCTGGTCTTCACCACCAAGCACCACGACGGCTTCTGCCTGTGGCCCACCGACACCACCGACTACTCCGTGGCCTCCAGCCCCTGGCGCGACGGGACGGGCGACGTGGTGGCCGAGGTCGCCGAGGCCTGCCACGAGGAGGGCCTGGCGCTGGGGCTCTACTGCTCGCCGTGGGACCGGCACGAGCCCTGCTACGAGGACGCGCCGGCCTACGATGAGCTGTACACCCGCCAGTGGACTGAGCTGCTGGAGCGCTACGGGCCGGTCTCGGTGGCGTGGCTGGACGGCGCGGGCTCCAAGGGCCACACCTACAACTGGGAGCTGATCGTCGGGACCATCCGCGAGCTGCAGCCCGAGATCTGTATCCACTCACTGGGCGAGCCGGACTTGCGCTGGGTGGGCAATGAGGACGGCCTGGCGCCCTACCCGTGCTGGAACGTGGTGCGCTCGCCCGAGGAGGCCAACCAGCACCCCGGGCTGATCTTCGAGGGCTTCCGCGAGGGCTTCCCGCACTACCTGCCCGCCGAGTGCGACGCGCGCATCCGCGCCAACTGGTTCTGGCACCCCGGCGACCGGCACACGCTCAAGAGCTGCGAGCGGCTGGTGGACATCTACGAGTGCTCGGTCGGGCGCGGGACGAACCTGATCCTCAACGTTGCGCCGGACGATCGCGGGCTGCTGCCCGAGGCGGACGTGGAGCGACTGCTGGAGATGTCCGACGAGATCGACCGCCGCTACGGGCATCCCATCGCGACCGCCGAGGGCCCGGCCGCGGAGCTGACGGTGGAGCCGGATCGCCCAAGGCCCCTGAACGCCTTCGCGGCGATGGAGGAGCTGAGCGCCGGGGAGGCCGTGCGCGAGTACCGCCTGCTGGCGCGCATCGCCGGGCGCTGGCAGGGCGTGGCGGTCGGCACGGCCATCGGGCACAGGCGGATCGACCGCTTCGCGACGGTGGTCGCGGACGCGGTCAGGCTGGAGGTCACGCGCTCCGACGGCGCGCACATCCTGCGACGGTTGGAGGTCTTCCACTGCTGAGCGAGCCGGCCGGGCCGCAGGCCGCCCGCCGTGAGCGCGGGCCGCGCACCGATGGCGGGGACGGGCGCAGGAGCAGAGCCGGGCAGCCGCTGTTCCGGCACTCGCCGCGCTTCATCCTCCTGGCGCTGGGCGTCATTGGCCTGTACCTCATGGCGCATCTCGTCCTCCGCCTGCTGATCACGCAGACGCTGGGCTGGGACGATGCGGAGCAGACCCTCTGGGCGCAGGAGCTGTCGTGGACCTACGGGGTCTATCAGCCGCCCCTGTACACCTGGCTGGTCCACGGCGTCTCGCGCCTCACCGGCCCCGGCGTGCTGGCCACCGCGCTGGTACGCTACGGGGTGCTCTTCGCCATGTACGTCGGCCTGCTGCTGGCGGCCTGCGTGGCGTTCGAGCGGCGGCGCGACGTCGTGCTGGCCGTCGCCGGCTACCCGCTGATCTATCTCTTCGCGTTCTACGCCCACCACGACCTCACGCACACCTCGTTGATGGCGGCCGGTATCGCGGTCACGCTGTTCGCGCTCTTCGCGGCGCGCCGCACGGGCGCTTGGTGGGCGTACGCGCTGCTGGGCCTGGCGCTGGGCTGCGGGATGCTGTCGAAGTACACCTTCGGGCTGTTCGCCCTCTCGCTGCTGGCGGCCGCCTGGCTGACGCCCGACTTCCGGCGCGTGGTGCTCAACCGGCGCGCATGGCTGGTGCCCATCATCGCGCTGGCGATCTGCGCGCCCTACTACACGCACGCGGCGCTGGCCGGGCGATCTGCCGGGGCCGTCGCCGGGGTGCTCGTGGGCGCGGATGACGCGACCGCACCGTCGGACCGTGCCATGGCAATCCCCAGGGCCGCCGTGGCGGCGGTGGAGTTCACGCTCCCGTTCTCGGTCATCGCAGCACTCGTCTTCCCCGCGCTCTGGCGGTCCGGGCGCATCGGCGAAGGGCAGGGCGAGGTGCGCCGGCTGCTCGGGCTGCAGATGATCATCGGGACATGCCTGATGGCGCTGGCGGCGCTGGCACTCGGCGCGGCCGAGGTCAAGGGCCGGTGGATGCTCCCCGCGCTGATGGCCCTACCGCTGTTCCTGTTCAGTAGCCCGGCCGCCGCTGCCATCGGTCGCCGGCGCGCGCGGGCCTACCTGTACATCGTGCTCGCCGTGAGCGCGCTGGCGGCGGCGGCAAGGATCGGCGTGGACCACTTCGAGCCGCGTGTCGAGAGGGGATGCCGCAGGACGCTGCCCGTGCACGGGCTGCGGCGGCCCGTGACGGAGATGGGCTTCGGCGCCGGTGAGATCGTGGCCGAGTCGAATCACCTGGGTGGCAACCTCGCGATGCTCCTCCCCCGCGCCCGTGTCCACAGCGCCTGCCCCGGCAAGGGGCCGGTGACGGTCCCCGAACCCGGCGCGCGGGTCCTCTACGTCTGGCGCGGCGGGCCGGAGCCTGTACCCGAAGAGACCGGCGAGCATGCGCGGGCGCTGGGCCTGGTGCTGTCGGCGGACCGCGAGGCCACACGAACGCTCGCCATCCCCTTCCGCACCTATCCGCGGCGCCGGGCCCCGTTCACACTGCGGGTGGCCGAGCCGGCCGAGCCGCAGGCAGGAGGTCGGCCAGGGGCAGCCGAATGAGAAGCCGAGCGGGCGACCGGATGCTATCCGCCTGTAATCCCTTCGCCCGGACAACAGGCCGCGGCTGCCAGGAAGCACTTCGCCTGGAGGAGGAGCCGGCATGACCAGATCTGCACCGGTGGCGCTGTTGGTCGCAGTCTGCGCCCTCCCCGCATGGTCGTTCACGCGCGACGAGGTCCTTCTGTATGTTCCCTTCGATGGCTCGCTCGAGCCCCTCGTCGCGGCAGAGGGCACCGCGCCCATCGTGGACGAGGCCATCGACTTCGAGTTCGGCGACGGGGTCGTCGGCCGCGCGGTCATGACCGGCGGCGAGGGCGCGCTCATCCAGTACCCGACCGCCGGGAACATGGACCCGGAGGAGGGCACCTTCTCGATCTGGGTGCAGTCCATCGACTGGACGCTGCAGGATGCCCCCAAGATCAACCGCTGGTGGATCGACGTTCCCGGCCCGACTCGCTTCATCATCTACCACTACCTGCACTCGGCCGGCATGTACTTCTACCACATGGACGTGCGCAGGGAGCGGCCCAGCATCATCAAGGCGCCGGGGCCCTGGGAGGAGGGCGAGTGGAAGCACCTGTGCGGCACCTGGAAGGACGGCCGCCTGCGCTTCTACGTGAACGCGCAGAAGGTTCCGGAGGAGCTGCAGGTCGAGCTTGGCCCCCTCGGCGAGTTCATCCGCCTCGGCGACCCGAACCATCACACCGGCACCGAGCAGCGCTGGGACACGCAGCTCGATGAGTTCTACGTCCTCTCCCGCGCGCTGGAGGACGTTGAGGTACGGGCACTCTACCAGCGCGGCATGGCCGATGCCCGCAGCGCGCTTCGCGTGCCCCCGATCCCAGCGCCGACGCTCGATGGAGTCCTCGGCGATGACGAGTGGTCCTCGGCCGCGGGCGTGACCGGCTTCGTCAATCGAGTGACGGGGCTGATCGACCATGAGCAGGGCACCGCGTGGGTCGGCCACGATGGCGAGAACCTCTACGTCGCGCAGCGCTGGCCGATCCCCGAGCGCGTCCTCCAGCAGCCGGACAACTACTCGTTCGGCGCCTTCCGTGCGGAGGCCACAGAGCGCGACGGCGAGCCCCTCGCGGCCGACGATGTCGCGGGGATCGAGGTCATGGGGCCTAACGGGATGCGCCGCATCGTCGCCAACGCCGCGGGGGCTGTCGGCGACGCGGACGCGGGCGATCCCTCGTGGGATTGCGGCGCGACGGCGGCCGGCACCGTGGACGGCGAGGCGTGGGTCTGCGAGCTGGCGATTCCGCTCGCCGACCTCGGGCTGGCGCCCGGTGACGTCACTGAGCTGCGCCTCGTGCGAGCCCACCGGCTGCTGCGCACCGATGAGGTCGCGTGGCCGCACACCGACTACGCGGCCGAAGGCGCGCTGGCGACGCAGCCCGGCGCGGTGCAGCTTACGTCCATCGGGCGCCCCTGGCTGGGCGAGCTGGACCTGCGCCTGACGGCGGTCGGCCGCAGCACGGACGCGGAGCTGACCACCGGGGGCGAGGTCGCCGAGGAGCACGCGCTCGCCGCCGGCGAGCAGTGGCGCCTTGAGCGCACGCTGACCGACACATCGGTCACGGGCCTGCACCTGTCGGCATGGGTGAATGACGGGGCGCTGCTCGCGACCACCACGCCCTTCACCTACCCGCCCATGCTCGAAGTCACGCACTTCCTTTACCCTTCGAAGGATCTGCTGGAGGTCATTGTGTCAACGCGCGGCGCGGCATCTGCCGCCCCGGCCCGGGTGGAGGTTCGAGCGGCCGGCGAAACCGAGGTGGTCCAATCGCTGGGCCTGCGCGCGAACCGGGGCGATGAGCGCGTGGCGCCCGTGGACATCGGCGGGCTTGAGCCGGGGCGCTACATCGCCACCGTGACCGTGGGAGGAGCCGAGAAGGCCCTCGGCGCCGGTCGGTTCGGCTTTGAGGTGCGCGAGAGGCCGGAGTGGCTGGGCAACTCGGTCGGTATCATCGACTACGTGCCCGAGCCCTGGACGCCGATGCAGTACGACGGGACCCGCGTCTCCGTGTGGGGACGGACGGTTGAGCTGGGGGACTCGCTGCTGCCCGCCCAGATCGTCTCGCAGGGAGAGAGTCTGCTGGCGGGGCCGGTGGCGCTCGTAGGCAGCGCCGCGAACGCGGAGGTACGCCCCGCCGACGCCACCCTCGAGTTCGGGGAGCAGACGGAGCAGAGGGCCACCTGGCGCACGCGCGCGGCGCTCGGGCCGGTCCAGGCCGAGGTCGATGCGTGGATGGAGTACGACGGGTTCATGTGGTTCGAGCTGACGCTGTCGGCCGAGCAGGCGGCCACGCTCGACGGCCTGCGGCTGGAGGTGCCCTTCGCGAAGGAGCACTCGACGCTCCTGTACTCCGGCAACTACCGCACCATCGACACCGGGTACACGCCGAGTGAGCCGTGGGCCACCGGGCCGGTCCCCTGCCTGGGGCTCTCGGACGAGGAGCGCGGGATGCAGTGGTGCATGCAATCGCGGCGGGGCTGGAGCCTGGAGAAGACCGATTCGGCGATCCAGGTGGTCCCGCGCGATGACGCCAACGTGCTGGTCGTCACCTTCATGGACCAGCCCACCGAGATCGCCGAGCCCCGCACCATCGCGTTCGGCCTGCACCCGGCGCCGATCAAGCCGCCGCTGGAGGGCCGTCGCATGCTCCGGGCGGTCGGCAAGGGCCTGCAGGCCGCGAACATCTCGCTGTGGCAGACGCACTGGTGCCTGGGCTGCAGCTACCCGCTGCCCGTGAGCGAAAGCGGCCACCGCGTGGTCAAGGAGCGCCACGGCTACGGCTGGCGCACGATGCTCTACACGCGCCTGGCGGAGTGCTCGGTGAAGGGGCCGTGGTATCAGTACTTCCGCGATGAGTGGCGGATAGACCCGGGGCCGCGCATGGACTTCGACGCCGAGGCCGACTGGGGCAAGGCCAATCCGGTCTGCCAGAACTCGCGAAGCTGGCAGGACTGGACCGTGTGGTCGTTCCGCGAGGCGATGCAGGAGCTGGACGCCGATGGCATCTACTACGACGTCTCGCGACCGGCCCTCTGCATGAACCGCCACCACGGGTGCGGCTTCATAAACGAGCGCGGCGAGCTCGAACCCGAATATCAGATACTCGCCGCGCGCGAGCTGCAGAAGCGCATGTGGGTGCTCATGCATGAGCAGCTCGATCGTGAGTGCGTGGTGACCCACCACATGTCCGGGCACCTGTGGACGCCGACGCAGTCGTTCTCGGACGCGATCATCGACGGCGAGAACTACACCTCCATGCTTAAGGACAACTACTACGAGCTGCTGTCGCTGGACAAGTTCCGGGCCGAGTTCATGGGCCACCAGTGGGGCCTCACCAGCATCTTCCTGCCCGAGTTCTCGCGCGCGCAGCTCACGCCCGAGGGCAAGCAGCTCTACGAGAGCCCCGAGAAGCTGCCGCAGGTCCGCCACCTCGCGGGCATGATCTTGCTGCACGACTCGCTTCCCTGGCCGTCGTACTCCGACCTGACGCCTTACAACACGATCTGGGCGGCGCAGGATGAGTTGGGCTGGGGCGACGAGGTGGACTTCTTCCCCTACTGGGCTAACGCCGAGGTGCTTGACCCCATGGGCGAGCTGCTGGTGGCCTCGATCTTCCGCAACGAGGGCCGGCTGCTGATCGTGCTCTTCAACAACACCGACGAGGAGCAGCAGGCGCCGCTGAAGCTCGACCTCGGGGCGCTGGGCGTTGACGCCACCGCCCTGCGCGACTTCGAGACCGGTGAGACCTTCGCCCTGACCGTGGGTGCGACCACGGTGCCGATCACCGGCCGGAACTTCCGGCTGCTGCTGAGCGAGTAGTCACGTGCCACGGTTCGATGCTGCTGCGCCGGGACGGAGGAGTGACCATGATCGCGCGCATCTTCCTCACCGCTCTGCTCGTCTCGGCCTCCGCGTACGCCGCAGATGGCACCTTCGTGTACGACTTCGAGCAGTCCGCGGAGCCGGCGGACTACGACGGCCTGTCGCCATCGAACGCCGAGGCCGCGATCGTCGCCCCCGGCTCTGACGGGACCGGCCATTGCCTGAAGCTCACCTCGGTCGAGCGCGAGAGGTACTGCACGCTGAGCATTCGCCGACCGATGCCGGTCGTGAAGAACCTGGTGCTCTCTTTCGACTACCGCACGGAGATCGAGGAGGGCGTGAAGGGGCGCTACCTCGGCATCCTCTTCTTCGATGCCGAGGGCTTCCAGTTCGGCCGCTGGGATCACCCGTTCTCGGATGAGTGGCGCCACGCCGAGGTGCCCTTCGCGACCCTGGCGTCCTCGAACGAGGGCGTGCTCGAGGTGGGCGGCGAGCTGGTCCGGCTGAACCTCTACGGCCGCGCCCCGGACGAGGGCGCGATGATGACCGTCTGGCTCGACAACATCCGCCTCGAGGTGAGGCCCGTGCTCAGCATCGTCAGCGACAAGCAACAGACCTCGCACGCCAACCCGCCGATGTTCTGCTGGGGGCGCAGCGTGACGCAGAGCCGCCTCCAGTACTCGCGCTCGCCGGAGTTCCCCGATGGCGGGACGGTGACCGTGGACACCGACTGGAACTTCCACACACCCGCCGAGCCGATCGAGCCGGGCGAGTGGTTCTGGCGCACCTACACCGAGACCGAGCTGACCGAGGGCTGGGGCGAGATCCAGCGCGTGGTCATCCCCGACGAGGCCCATCGCTTCACCACCCCACCGGTGGACGCCGAGGGCATCGCCGCCATGCCCCGCCCGCGGCTGATCGACGTGGCGGCGGAGCGGCAGCGCCTGGGGGAGGACGGCGTCGCGAGGCTCGTGACGCAGGCAAGTTCCTCGGCCGCGAGTCCCATCCCGGACGATCCCCCGATCTGGGAGGAGGGCGATGAGCGCTGGCCGGCGTGGATCGACTGGTACCGTGACGTGCACGGGCGCATCACCAGCCGCACCGGCCGGCGGCTGGAGGACATGGCCGGCCGGGCCGCGATCACCGGCGATGACCAGGTCTACGAGTGGACGAAGGAGCTTGCCCTGGCGGTCGCGTCGTGGGACCCCCAGGGCGGCAGCGCCATGCGGCGCGGTGACATCGGCGCACAGCACGTGCTACGCGGGCTCAACGCCGCCTACGACGCGCTCCGCGATCGGCTGACCGACGACGAGCGCGCCATGGTGCGCGACGCGATCGTGGCGCGCGCCGAGGACTTCTGGGCCTACCTCAACCCCCTGCGGGGCAACCCGCACAACAACCACGCGTGGCTCAAGGCCCTGGCCCTGGGCCAGAGCGGTCTCGTCCTCATCGGCGACCACGATGAGGCGCACGAGTGGGCGGAGTACTGCAGGCAGCTCTACCTGGGACGATTCCTCAGCGGCCTCGGCTACCAGGGCGACAACAACGAGGGCGTGAGCTACTGGTCTTACGGCCTGAGCTTCATCATCAAGTACGCCGACATGATGCGCACGGTCTGCGGCATCGACCTGTATCAGCAGCCGTGGCTGAGGCAGACCGCTCGCTTCATCCTCTACTGTGTCCCGCCGAACGCATATGCGGTCTCCTTCGCCGACACCGGCAAGCCCAACCACGGCGTGCGCGGGCCCTACAGCCAGACGTACGTGGGGCGGCTGGGGGAGCGCACCGGGGACCCGTACGCGCTCTGGTATGCGGGCGCTCAGCAGCCGGTCGGCGGCATGCAGCCGCGCCCGCCCGTGGACCTCCCGCAGTCGATCCACTACCGCTTCATCGGGCTGGGGATCGCGAACACGTCGCTCGTGGACGGGCGCGAGGGCGTCACGGTCGCCATGCACTCGGGGCCCTACTACGCGGGTCACCAGCACGCGGACCAGAACGCCTTCGTCATCCACGCCTACGGCGAGAAGCTGGCCATCGACTCGGGCTACTACGACTGGTACGGAAGCCCGCACTTCAAGCAGTACTCCGCGCAAACCATCGCGCACAACACCGTGCTGGTTGACGGCGAGGGGCAGGCGGCCTTCACGAAGGGCGCCGACGGCCGCATGGCCGCGTGGTTCGACGGCACCGGGCACACCTGGATGGTCGGCGACGCCTCCGACCCGGACGTCTACGGGGGCAGGCTCACGCGCTTCGATCGCCGCATCCTCTTCGTCAAGCCAGGACTGGTCGTGGTGCACGATCTGCTGGCGGCGCCCGAGCCCGCCGCCTTCCAGTGGCTGCTACACACGGTCGCACCGCCTGATCTCGATGAGCGGAGCCAGCAGCTCGACCTCACCGTCGGCGAGGCGGCCATGCGCGCGAGCTTCCTTCGCCCCCGGGGCCTGAGCTTCACCATCGAGGACCGCTACCCCGTGCATCCGTACGACGGCTACGGCACCGTGCCCGTCGCGGAGGACAAGCTCGCGCAGGAGTGGCACCTGACCGCCGAGGCCCAGCCGGCCGCCGAGCGCCGGTTCCTCACCGTCTTCGACGTGCGCCGCGAGAATGACGCGGGCTCGGCGATCATCCGCGAGATCGACTGCGAGGGCGGCGTCGGCCTCGAGGCCACCGAGGCGGCGCGCGCCACCACCGTGCTGCTGTCCGGCGAGGCGGAGCCGACCCGGCTGTCGGGCGGCGGCATTGAGGCGCGGGCCCAGGCCGCGTCGGTGAGCAGCGATGGGAGCGAGCTGCTCAGCGCCTGCGTGATCGAAGGGACTGACCTGCGCTGGCGCGATGTCGCGTGGCTGCGAGTCGATCGTGGGACGGCGCACTGTAGCCTGCTGGCCACGCATGACGGGATGCTCGCCGACCTTGCTCTGAGCGAGGAGACAGCCGTAAGGCTGGCCGCTCCCGGCGACGATGACGCCGTGCTGGTCGATGGCGAAGCCGCCGAGATCCGCCGCGATGATGCCCTCTCCCTCATCACCGTGCATCTCTCTGCGGGCGAGCACCAGGTGGCCTGGGGGCCGGACCCCGAGCGGGTGATCTCGCACGAGCTGCCGCCGCTGCAGGTGCGAGTCGGCGAGGCCACCTCGGAGCTGCAGGGCTACGCGCGACGCAGGGCGAGCGATGTGCTGCGCAACTGGTGGGGCCGCGTCGAGCTGCCGGCCGATGACCGTTACCGGCTGGCGATCGAGGGCATCTCCGGCGCGCGCCCGCTGGTGGCCTGGGACGGTCGGGAGGTCGAGCTGGCGGTCGAAGGCGCGGCCGCCACGGCCACCATCTGGGACCGGCCCGGCGGCCACTCGCTGACCGTCGGCACCGCGGGCGAGATAGGGGGCATTTCGCTCACCGCGCACAACCAGAGCAGCGTCCCCGCGGAGATGCTGCCGAAGGAGTGGTCGCCGCCGGAGACCGCGGCGCTGCATGAGGCAGAGGACGTGGCGGCCGAGGGCACGGTCAAGGGGAAGATCATCGAGAAGGTGGGCGCGTCGGGCGGGGTGGCGCACACGACCTGGGACAGCCCCGGCCAGTGGGCGGAGTGGCAGGTCGAGGTCCCCGCGGACGGCGAGTACGAGCTGCTCGTCCGCGCCGCGAGCGTCTACGACGAGATCTACCGCGAGCTCCACCTGGACGGCGAGCTGCTGCAGGTAGCGGGCTTCGCCTCAACCGGCGGGTGGTGCCGGACCACCGACGACTGGCGCTGGTTCCGGCTCTTAGCTGAGGATGGCGGGGCGCTTGCTCTGCCCATGACCGCCGGGGAGCACACGCTGCGCATGACCCGCCTCGCTGGCTCAATGAACCTCGACGTCTTCGCGCTCGTGCCCGTGGAGTGAGCTGACCGCGCTCGCCGCTCGGCCTACTCCCGCACCAGGCGGATGTCGTCGAACCAGACGTGCCCGGAGTGATTACGGAAGAGCAGGAACACCCGGGCGGTGCGCAGGGGCGCCGGCGGCTCCAGGCGCAGCGTCGCCTGCTGCCAGCCATGCGTGCCGACTTCGAACGGCGCGTTGTGCCCGTTGTAGACCGTGCCGTCCACGCAGGTGGCATCCACCCAGATCGAGTAGTGCCCGTCCCGCGGCCCGCTCACGTCCTCGCAGCGGCTCCAGCCGGTCAGCGTCAGCGCCGCGGGCGGATCGTCCTCGAAGTTCAGGGCCTGCACCGCGCCGCGCTGGTCCGTGGCGTCCGCGTTCGCGCAGGCGATGCAGTAGTCGCCCGAGCGCGCGCCGCCGGCGAGTTCGAAGCCCCCGATGTAGGGCTGCCAGACCTCGGTCGTGGGGCGCAACGGCTCGGTGACGGGCGGAATGCTCCACGGTGCGGCGTCCGCCACCGCCTCGCGGATCGGCTCCAGCGCGTCGCGCGACTCGGCGAGCGCAAGCACCGTGTAGATGTCGATGCGCGGCACCGTATAGCGCACGAGCCCGTCGCCGGCCTCGCCCTGCAGCCACTGCGGCTCGCTGTCGGGCGAGACGGCGAGGCAGTGCAGCGGCTCGTCAAGCGGCAGCTCCACCACCGCGTCGCGCGCGGGCACCACGGTCAGGGTCGTCTCGGAGTGCAGCACATGTGTCTGCTCGAAGCCGGGGTTGGCCAGCAGGTTGTCGGGATCCAGCTCACCTGCTCCCGGCGCGCGGTCGCGGATGCGGATCAGGTACTCGCCCGTCTGCGCCGCGCGGTCGGTCGAGAGGTCGTCGGAGCTGAAGCTCGCACCGCCGTCGGTGCTGAAGGACGAGTTGTCCTGGTTCGTGTCGGCGTCGATGCTGATCTGCAGCCACCTGCCGAGG
>JALGUJ010000023.1 GCA_029820945.1 Candidatus Zipacnadia bacterium
CTGTGCTCGGCGCGGCGCTGTCGAGCGATGAGCCCGGCCGCGAGTGCGACCAGCAGGAGGGTAGCCGCCAGTATGAGGGGGATCATCGGCGCGGCTCCGGCGGGCGTCGAGGCATGCGGGTCACTGCCCCCCGACCTGACCCGTGATGGTCATCACACCCGGCGAGACGTGGACAGACTCAACGCGTATGCGCCGTGCGGTCGTCAGCTCGCCGATACCACGGTTGAGCTCGTCGCGAGCCTGCTGATAGACCGCGCCGGGTGCGGGCAGCCGTCCCAGGCGGACCTCCAGCACCTCGATGCGAAGGCCGCCGTCCGACACGACCGGCCGCGAGCGCACCGTCACGTGCACCGTTCGCCCGTGCCAGGTGGCGTCGCCGGTGCCCGCGATGGTGCCGTCGCCGAAGTAGACGCGCAGATTCCGCATCGGCGACCGGCTCTCGTGGGCCAGCAGGGCGTTCAGCTCGTCCTCGCGGACCGTCAGCGTGACACGCTGGGGCTGCCGCGACCGTTCCGCCTGCTGGATCTGGTGAAGCTGCTGCTCCAGTGGTGGAGCGCCCGCCGCGGGAGCGCCGCCGGTCGGTGCGGTCGCTGAATCGGAGGACCCGGAGGTCGCCTGAGGCGAGGCCGCATCCGGCAAGCCCCCTGCGGTCGCCTCCGGCGGCAAGCTGGGCTCGACTGTGAGCATCCACCACACCACAGTGAGCACAGTCAGGCCCACCGCCAGCGTTGCGCCGCAGCCTATGCCGAACCAGCTCGCGGGGCTGAGCTTGCGTCTCTCGCGCCGACTGACTCTTCGGGCCATGGGCGTCGTTGGCTGAATCCCGTCGGTCCCGCCACGGGCCGTTCAGTTAAACTCGTTCATGGCCGTCTCGATGTCCTTTGTGACGGCCACCTCGATGCACTTGGCGGCGCGGGCGACGGCCTCCTCGGCGGCCTGTCGCTCGTCGTCGGCGAAGGGCGAGAGCACCCAATCGCGCACGCTCATTCCGGCGGGCGCGGCCCCGATGCCGATGCGCAGGCGCGGGTAGTCGCGGGTGCTGAGGCGCTCGGTGATGGACTTGAGGCCGTTGTGGCCGCCCTCGGAGCCGCCCCGTCGGATGCGGATGCGGCCCAGCTCGAGGTTGACGTCATCCACGACGATGATCAGGTCGCTCGGCTCAAGCTCATGGAGGTGGCAAAGGCGCACGACGGCGACTCCGCTGGCGTTCATCATGGTCAGGGGAATGGCCAGCATCACCGGCACGCCATCGATCTCCCCGGTGCCGGCGATGGCAGCGGCGCGCGGCCGCCTCAGCCGCACGCCGTGAGCCCGGGCCAACGCGTGGATGACCTCGAACCCGATGTTGTGCCTGGTCTGCTCGTACTCGGCCCCGGGATTGCCGAGGCCGATGATACCCCACATGGGCACCGCTCCCCGGCCGGGGTCAGGGCAGGTCATCGAACTCGTCTTCGTCCGCCTCCTGCACATCGACCTGCGTCCCCTCAGGCACGTCGGCCTCGGCCTCCTCACCTTCGGGCACGAGCTCCTCCGCTTCGGCGAGCTCTTCGCCGACTTCCAGGTCTACCAGGGACTCGAGGAGATCCTCGTCGATACGGGCCTCCAGTTCCTCCTCGCTGATGGGCGCAGCGATGGTCAGCACAGCTTCGTCAGGTTCGGGCACGTAGGTCACGCCCTCGATCGGCGGCAGGTCCGAGACGAACAGCGCGTCGCCAATGTGCATGCCGTCGATGTTCGCCACGACACGCTCCGGGATCTCAGTCGGCAGGCAGGTCAGGGGGATAGCATAGAACTGCTGCTGCACCACGCCGCCGTCCTCGTCCACGCCCGGCGCGTTGCCGGTGACCTCCACGGGCACCTCGACCTCAATCTCCTCCTCGAGCGAGATCCACTGGAAGTCAACGCTCAGCGGGCGCCGGCTGACGGGGTCTCGCTGCACCTCCTTGACGATCGCCGCCACGGACTCGTCCCGCTTGGCGCCGGGGACCTCCAGGTCGATGAGCAGGTTCGCGCTCGTCGCGCCCACGGAAACGCGATCGAGGTCCTGCTGCGGCACGCTGATGTGGAGCGTCTCACGTCCCAGTCCGTAGACGACGCCGGGGATGATGCCCTTGCGGCGCAGGCGCCGCGCAGGGCCCTTCCCCGTCTCTTCCCTCGTGTCCACGCTCAAGTTGATGAGCTCCATCTCATCTCTCCTCCCGTCCTCCTCGGCCGCGCCCTGTGGCGCGCCCGAGGCCATAGCTGGCTTGCGACATGGCCGAATAGCAGTGGCTGGGGCGGCAGGATTCGAACCTGCGGATACGGGATCCAAAGTCCCGCGCCTTACCACTTGGCAACGCCCCAGCTCAGGTGAGTTGGTTCACGTCTGCGGCGGTCGCTCCCTCAGGAAGCGGCTGGCCAGCGCCAGGTCCTGCGCGTGGTCAACGTCGAATGCGATCTCAGGCCAGGGAGCCGGCACCGCCCGCAATGTCGTGCCCAGCATCTCGGACGCCCGCCGCTCCAGGTCCGACACCGACAACCGCCCCAGGACGAGCTGCAGGACGAACGACCAGCCGAAGAGCCGACACATCCCGATCTTGCTCTTGCGACGGGCGAAGGTGCGTGCAATCGTGGGACCCTCAGCGAGAACGAAGCGCCGGGTCACCATGACCAGGTTGGCACCGATAAAACGGCCTTCCCGCAGGGGCACAGGAGACTTCTTGCGCCCCGGGAAGACTCGATCGAACTCGTCGGCCGGTACTAGAGGGTATGATACCTCAGCTTCGGTATCTTGGCAAGAGTGCACGAAGCCGTCGACCGCCTCGGGCGTAAGCAGAGGAACATCGCCCGTCGCCGCCAGGATGCGGGTGGCGTCGGGATGGGCGGCCACCCCGGCGGTCAGCGTCTCGATGAAGGCGGGCCCGGCGGCGGTCACGACCCTGAGGTCGTCAGCCACCTCCGAGTCGCTCACGCCGCCATCCGGGCTCTCGACCGCCACGACCTCCGCGATGCTCTCGGCGCGTGTGAGGGCATCCGCGACCCAACTCACCAGCGGCCGGCCCTCGATTTCGGCCAGCGCCTTGCATGGCGCGCCGACGGAGGCCGCAACCTTGTCCGTCGGAGCGCCGCCCGCCAGTATCGCGGCCGGAATTGGGCCGTAGTCACTCATATGATCACTCCGTTCGCTCCACGATGTCGCAGCCGGACCGCACCGGCACGACGACGCGCACCCAGTGCCCGGCGGCACACAGCGCCTCCAAGAGCGCGTCGGCCGGCTCGGCCTCGAACAGGCCGAAAACGGCCGACCCAGAGCCGCTGATCTGGGATGCCAGCGCACCCGCCTGGCGCAGGCGCTCGGTCAGCTCGCCGAGCACAGGCCAACGCTCGACAAGCGCGCGCGTGAAGCCGTTGCGAGCGTGGGCCAGGACCTCAACCAGAGGCCGCCCCCCCCGCAGTGCCGCGGCCATTGCCTCCGCGCGCCGGCCGTCCGTGTAGTCGTCCGGGCCGAGCATCGCGTACGCCTCAGCAGTGGGTACCGCCAGGTCGGGCCGCACCAGTACGACCCGGCACTCGGGAAGCGGGGGCAGCGTACTCAGCCGCTCGCCCCGGCCCCGGCCCAGCGCGGTGCCATGTCCCAGGAAGAAGGCCACATCGGACCCCAACTCCGCAGCGATCTGCTTGAGCACGTCGCCCGCCGGTGCGTCGCCGTCGAGGCTCGCGAGGGCGGTGAGGACGGCGGCCGCATCGGTGCTGCCGCCCCCCAGGCCGGAGGCGGCCGGCACGCGCTTGTGCAGGACGATCCGCACTCCCTGAGGCCAGTGGCACCGTGCCTGGTAACGCTCGGCGGCGCGCCAGCACAGGTTCTCCGGGCCCTCAGGCGCGCCGCCCTTCGGAACTGCGACCTCGATGCGCTCCTCCTCTAGCACCTCGACCGTCATCTCGTCGGCCAGCGAGACTGCCTGGAAGACGGTTGCCAGATCGTGATAGCCGTCGGGCCGGCGCCCGAGGATCTCCAGGCACAGGTTGATCTTGCAGTGCGCGCGGATGCGGATGGCGCTCATCTCATGCCACGGTTCCCGCCACGGCGTTGGTCAGCGCCACGAACTCGTCCAACGACAGTGTCTCGCCGCGACGGCGCGGCGAGATGCCGACCGCCTGCAGGGCCGCCCGCGCCTCGTCCTTGGTCAACTGCAGGTGCGGCGAGCGGCTCAGGGCGTTGGCGAGCTGCTTGCGGCGCTGGCCGAATGCGGCCCGCACCAGTGCGAACAGCAGCTCGCGCCCGGGCGGGTCGGTGATCGGCGGCTCACGCGGAACCAGCCTGAGCACCGCCGAGTGCACCTTCGGCGGCGGATGGAAGGAGCCGGGCGCCAGCTCCGCGACGAGCTGAGGCCGACCGGCGTAGAAGCGCGCCAGCAGCGTCAGGGCGCCGTACTCGCTGGTGGCCGGCTCGGCCGCCAGCCGCTCGGCCACCTCGCGCTGGAGCATGATCACGATGGCGGCGAAGGGAGGCTCGGTGGTCAGAAGCCGCTCGAGCAGCGGTGAGGTGATCTGGTAGGGGATGTTCCCGACCGCCACGCAGTGGCCGCGCATCGTCAGCTCCGCCAGGTCCGCCTCCAGCACGTCCTGGTAGCGGACCTCCAGGTTCGGATACGCGGCCGCGATGCGCGCCAGCTCCGGCCGCATCGCCTCGTCCCTCTCGATGGCGACCAGCGGCAGGCCTGACTCGACCAGTCGCCGGGTGAGGACACCCAGGCCCGGACCGATCTCCAGCAGCCCCTGCGGCTCGTCCTCCAGCGCCGCGCGCACGATGCACTCGGCCGCGCCCTCGTTGACCAGGAAGTGCTGACCCAGGCCCTTGCGCGCACGGATACCCAGCCGCCGGAGCCGCTCGCGCGGGCTCTCCCTACCCATCGGTCTCGGCACCGGCCTCAGCGCGGCGAACGCGGATGCTCTGGACCGTGCACTCATCGCCGCCCAGCACGGCCAGCGACTTGCTCTGGCACCGGGGGCAGGAGGGCGCGAAGGGCATCAGGTGGTAGATGGGGTCCTCCGGCACCTCGGCCTCCCCCTCCCAGCCGCACTCCTTGCAGCGCACCATGAGCGGGCGCTGCTCGATCTCGATCTCAGCGCCCTCGGCATGAGTCCCGCGCAGGATCTGGCCGAGCCAGAACTCAAGCTGGTCGGGATCGATCATCGTCATGGCGCCCAGAGCGATGCTGATGCACTCGACCCGGTGGGCCTTACGTTCGGCCGCGGCCTCGAGGACCGTCCGCGCGATGCCCTGAGCCGCCGTCACGTCGTGCATACCTGCCTCACAGCCCCAGCGCGGCGATCACGTCGTCAACGCCCTCGCCCGCGCGTGCGTTGGTGAGCACGACGTCAATCTCGGGGTTGACCCCGCGCACATCCTCTGACAGGCGCTCGAGAGCCACCTCCATGGCCTCCGCGAGGTCGATCTTGTTGATGACCGCCACGTCCGCCTGGCGCACCATGATCGGATGCTTGACGGCCATGTGCGGCCCCTCGGTCACCGACAGGATCAGAAGGCGCTGGTGCGCGCCCACCGGGAATGCCGCCGGGCAGATGAGGTTGCCCACGTTCTCGATGATGAGCAGGTCGATCGCGTCGAGATCGACGCGCTCGAGCGCTCTGCGGACCACGTCGGCGTCGAGGTGGCACGTCCCGCCGGTCTGGATCTGCAGCACCGGCACGCCCTGGACCTCGATCCGCTCCGCGTCGATGCGCGTGGTGATGTCGCCTGCGATGACGCCGATGCGCCGGCGACCTTTGAGTCGCTCGATCATCCGGTTGATGAGCGTGGTCTTGCCCGAGCCGACCGAGCCAAGCACGTCAACCGCCGTGACACCGTGCTCATCGAGCAGCGCCAGGTTGCGCTCGGCAAGCTCGCTGGTGCGCTTGCTCAGATCCACGTTCAGCACGATGTCGAAGCTCTCGCCTGGTCGCTCAGTGTCAGGCACGGTGCGGGTCCTTTCTGCATCGGGGATGCCCCGGATTGGCCCCGGGGGCAGCTATTGTAGGCCGAAACCGCGCCGAGGTCAATTTCGCGTGCGGTCGTGGCAGCATCCAGATTCGTGTGGATGCGCGCACCGAGCCGGGGAGAGGGGGGCCCTCCCGCTCCTCAGCGGGAGGGACGGGGGGTGAGGCCTGCCCCCTCCTACGGCCAACGGCGCGCGGACGGGGGCGTCCGTGTGTCATCCACAGGAATCTGGATGCTCTCTGCGGTCGTGACAGCACGCGGATGGGGCGGTCACCTCCGGCTGCGGCGCCGTGTGTCATCCGCAGCGGTCGCGCGCTACCGCTCGCTCTCGCCCTGGGAGCCAGCAATGCTGCTGTTGGAGCGGGAAGGAACCGGCGGGCCGCACGCTCAAGACTCGACCTGGAGATGTGAGCATCATGAAGCCACGATTACTGGAGGGGGCGATGACAGTGCGCCTGACATCAACGTTGGCTGCGATTGTGATACTGCCGACCTGCGTGATGGCACAGCCACTCGCCATATCCGACGGTGAGTTCTCGCTGTGCGACTACCACAATCAGCCCGAGCCGACGAACCTGATCCCGAACGCCGGCTTCGAGGACGGGGACGAGGGCTGGACGCTGGTGAGCACTGCCTCTATTGATGAGGAGATCGCCCACTCGGGCGCGCGCTCGGTGCGCTTGCACATCCCAGCCGGTGAGCCCGGGAAGTCGAACCTGGGCATCACCGTCGAGGTGAAGCCCACGACGCGCTACCGCTGCGAGCTGTGGATCAGGCGCGAGAACGTGGGCGTGACAGGCACCTACGTCTCAGAGCGCGATGACGAGGGCAACCTCACCGGCACGCGCACGCAGTACGGCCGCACGGTGCCGGACGTGGACGGCGTCTGGCACCACCAGGTGTGGGACCTGACCACCCAGCCTGAGACCACACGGCTGAACATCCGCGGCGACATCTACAACTCGACCGGCACCATCTGGCTCGACGACTTCGCGATCTTCGAGTTCAGCGAGGGGATATACCAGCCGGTGGAGATGACGAGCACCGCCGAGGGCGGGGCGGTGAAGCTCTCCGGCGCGCTCCCGGACGCGGACCTTGAGCTTGAGGCGACCGCCACTGATCTCGAGGGCGGCGGCGTGCGCATCGACGGTGTGGTGCGCGACACCACCGGCGGGGACCGCGCGGTGGGCGTCCGCTTCTCGCTGCCCATAGACGCCGAGGGTTGGACGTGGTGGCTGGACGCCGAGGAGCGGGAGCAGATCGGGGCGGGCGGGCTCTACCGCCACACCTACGACTGCAAGGCCGGCATCGGCGTCTGCTCGATCTATCCCTGGGCGTGCATCAGCGGGCCGGAGAGGGCAGTAACCATGGCCCTGCCGCTCTCGCAGGGTCCGCGCTGCTTCGTCCTCCAGCACGACCAGCGCAAGCCGGCGCTGCAGGCCACGTTCTACTTCGGGCTCGCCGCGGACGCCGGTAACAACCCCTCGCGCGCGCCCTTCTCGCTGGTGATCTACGACCATGACGCGCAGTGGGGCATGCGCTCGGCGATGGAGCGCTACTACGAGCTGTTCCCCGAGAGCTTCGAGGCCCGACCGACGCCCGAGCGCTATCTCAACTACGCGAACCTCGAGCGGCTTGACCCGGAGACGCACGAGCTGATTGTGTCGCGCAGCGCGCGCCTGCCCGACGCAAGCGACTTTGGCGAGGGCTACCGCTTCATCGACCACGTGCACGGCTGCTACGACTTCCGCATGGTGCCCTACGATGACCCGGAGCGGCCGTCTGACGAGATCGTGATGGGACTACTGCAGGAGATGGTCGAGGAGGAGCAGGAGAAGCCGCGCCACTACGTCCCCACGCGGGAGACGCTGAAGAAGCTCGTCTACGGCCCCGAGGGCCAGATACGCTACATCGGAGATACCCGCTACTGGCGGCCGCACGAGGGCTACAACCACAATGACTGGCCGGGCTGGGGGCTGAACTTCCACGTTAACGAGGATCCGGGCGTGTCCGACTTCCTTGCGGAGGAGACGCGGCGGCAGTTCGAGGAGTACGCCGCCGAGGGCGAGCACCTGCCCTTCGAGGCGACCGTCACCGCCGACGCCATCGAGGGCTACCATGCGCTCAGCCGCTACCCGAACTTCCGCCGCGAGCACTTCGCCACCACGCTGCTGCCCCTGACCTTCGGCAAGGAGTCGCTGCAGCCGTGCATCCCCAACGCCATCTGGGACTTCCACCATAAGGCCTGGTGGCCGCTGACAGACGAGTACGAGGTTGCGGTCTACGGGAACGCCAACGGCTACGAGCAGTTCTTCGTGCTGCCCTACGTGGACGTGCCGATGGTTGAGTGGAGCTGGGACCGGAGCAACCGCGGGCGGTTCGAGCGCTATCTCCGCGCGACCGCTCACCACAAGATCTGGCGCTTCTGGCGCGTCTGCGCCGCCGGCGTCAGCCAGGGCGAGGATGACCCGGAGATCGTGCGCAAGCACTTCGAGCGCGGCCTCGCCTACGCCATCTACCCGGCGGTCTATCCGCTGCCCGAGACGGCCGGCCGCGATTACCGCTACCTCTACCGGCAATACGTCCCGGCCATCGAGCAGCTCCTGCACGCGGGATGGGAGCCGGTCCCGCACGCCCGCGCGAGTGAGGGCGTTATCGTCGAGCGCTTCGGCTCGTTCGCGGATGGCGAACTGCACCTGACGCTGCGGAACTACGACGATGAGGGCGTCAGCACGGCAGTCGCGCTCGACCGCGAGGCGCTGGGCATCCCCGCGGATGTCGAGCTCGTCGCGGTGGAACTGCTGTGCGGGCGGCCGGAGACGATCGCCTTCAGCGGCGAGGGAACCGCCCCCGGCGCAGTGGCGGTCAGCGACTTCATCGAGGTCGACGCGGACGGCTCCGCCGCGTACTGGATCGGCACGCGCGCGCAGCTCTCCGATCGCGGCTTCCGTCTCGCGGGCCGAACGCTCGCGAAGATCGAGCGCATGTTCCTGACCGACCTGACCGAGGAGACGCGTGGGATGCTGGCGCACGCGAAGGCACTCGCGGAGCGCGGTCAGGCGGCCTCCGGCACGGAGGCCTGCCGCATGGCGATCGAGCTGGCGGATGCCGCCGACGCGCTGCAGGAGGCGATGGAGACCGATGCCCCGGTAGACCTCGCGAAGCTGGTGATGCGTATCCACGCGGAGCTTGCGTGCGTCGCGGCGGGAGAGATGGGCATCGAGCCCAGTGCCCCGCGCGTGGTGGAGGCTGCTCGCGGTGAGACGGCGGAGGTGCGCATTGACCTCTCGAAGTCGGATCCGGCGGTCTCGACTCGTCTGATGTCGCCGTGGCCAGAGTTCGCTAAGGCCCTGTCCCCGCCCCACGCCGTGACGGCGGACGCTCGAACGCTGGTGGCGGCAATCGACGTCTCCGCCGACCCGGAGCGGACACTGCTGCCCTTCGTCTCCGAAGTGAGGACTGACGACTGGATGTCAGCGGTGCTTTACGACGTCGTCCTCACGAAGCCCCTCGCGATCACGCCCGCGCCGACGCGCGTCTTCCGGGGCGATGAACGGCGCATTGATCTGAGCGTGACCGGGCAGTGGTCCGCGCAAGTCACCGTCGCGCTGAAGCCGCCCACGGGGGTTACCGCCGAGCCGGCGGAGTTCTCACTGCAGGTCGGCGCCGAGGCGGTGACGCACCCGGTGACGCTGCGGCTGGAGGAGACGGTGCGGCTTGGCTCGATGACGGTCGGCTGGGAGGCGACCAGCGAGGACGCGCGCTACAACGTGTCCGGCGAGTTCAAGTTGGGCGTCGCGGAGCCGGTGCCAACCATCACCATCGGCGCGAGCGCGGAGCCGCCGGAGATCGATGGGGAGCTGGATGACGCGGCCTGGCAGGGCGACCCGAGCATCCCCGCGCTGAACCTGCTGGCGGGGGGCAAGCCGGCGACCGAGAACACGGCGGTCTGGGTGACGTACGACGACGAGGCGGTGTACATCGCTTTCCGCTGCGAGGAGTCGCAGATGAGCAAGCTGGTCGCCACGTACCAGGACCGGGGCGACCCCCTCTATCGCGACGATGACGTGGAAGTCTTCATCCTCACGCCCGGCGCGAAGCGGTCGCTCCAGCTCGCGGTGAACCCGCTGGGCACCATCAGCGACAGCTTCGGCAATGACACTCCCTGGACGGCCGCGGCGCACCAGTACGACGACCGGTGGACGGTGGAGATCGCCATCCCCTGGGAGGTCGTGGGCGCCCGGGGGCGGCCCGAGGCCGGCACGTCGTGGGGCATGCAGTTCGGCCGCCAGCAGAAGGCGAAGGGCGAGACGACGGCCTGGACGCCCGGCCGCGCGTTCAACGTGCCGGAGGGGTTCGGGCTGGTTGTGTTTGAGTGAGTCGTTCGGAGGGGCCGCTCGCCGGAGCGGCCCGCGGTTGCTGGAGCTGCGACGCGATTCCGTCGGACACACCGTTGGAGGCGGGCCGTCAGGAACGACGGGCCGGACGGGCGTCCGGCCCCTCCATGAACATCCGGAGGTCAACCATGGCGCGATCGTGGGTCGCGGTCATCGTGCTCCTCACCCTCGCCGCCTGCGCCTGGGCGCAGGATGTGATGGTGCCGATGGAGCCTGCGGCGTGGCATCCCACGCCCGGCTGGACGCCGCTGACCGCCGCCGAGCAGCACTCGCACACCATGGAGGACGGCGTCGCGACCTTCCGCGCATCGGGCGGCGGCGCCACCATGATCTGGCTGCAGTCGCTGGCCGACGGCCCGCTGACCGGCGTGCGCTACCTGTCGCTGCGCTACCGCGCAGAGGACATCGACCCGAACCTCCCCTCATACTTCCTGTGGGGCGATGCGGGTGATGAGAGCGGGATGCGGCGCGAGAACTTCCTCATCAACTGCGATGAGCTGATCGTGGACGGGCAGTGGCACGTGAAGACCGCCGGTGTGCAGCTTGGGAACCTCGCGCGGCTGGCCCTGCGCTTCGCCGCGGTCGAGGGCGCGGAGGGCACGCTGCAGATCGACTGGATGCGCCTGAGTGCCGAACTCCCGCGCTTCCCCATCGAGACGACGCTCCCGTGGCAGGCCGCCGAGGCCCCCGCGCAGCCCATCGAGTTGGATGGCGTCCGCAATCTCGGCCTCGCGGCCGTGCAGAAGGCCCTCGCGCTGGAGGACTGGTTCGACGCGGAGGCCGTTGAGGTGGCCGGAGCCCACTTCGCCGTGCCGAGCGATGGCGAGATCGCGCTGGCGACGAACAAGAAGGAAGACGAGGCGATCGAGGTCCCCGTCGGCCTATCCGCCTCCGAGGTCCACCTGCTGATGGGCGGCGACTTCGTGCCGAAGCTCCTGACCTACAAGCAGTACGAGAACGGTGACCGCATCTTCCGGCCCACGCAGTTCCTCATCACCCTGCACTACACCGACGGCAGCAGCTTCGAGCAGATCCCCTGGTGCATCGACCGCGAGGGCTACGGCATCTGGCGCGGCCTGCACGCCTACGCACTGTTGGCCGACCCGGAGAAGACCATCGAACGCATGACGGTGTACGATGGCGACGAGCACAACAGCTATCTGCTGATCGCGGCGACCGCTTCGGATGAGAGGCTTCTCCCGGAGCTTCCAGGCGCCGCCCGCCTCGTGCCACCCGGCCAGACGCCCGTGCAGATCACGCCTTCCGTGAACCGCGACGGCGATGCGCTGACCGTCCGCTGCATCGGCGGCACGCTCACATTCGACCTCAGCCGCGGCGCAGCGCTCACCACCATCGTCAACCGCTCGTATGGCGATCGCCAGGTCCCGACCGCTCCACGTCCGCTCTTCCGCGTCACCGAGGAGTTCACGTCGTGGGACGCCGACCAGTTCGAGCTTCGCGCGGTCGAAGTCGAGGGGGATCGCGCCGTCCTGACCTTCACCAGCGACGAGGCCCGCGCCGAGGTCCAGGTCACCGTTCGGCCGCTGCCGGGCGCCGAGGTCGAGCTTGGGCTGCAGGTACGCAACCTGGCTGAGAAGGCCCGGCGGCTGCACATCGAGACTGCGCGCCTGGCCGTTACCGGAGACGACCTGTGGTACTTCTACCCGAGGCTCGGCGTCATCCACACGAACCTCGACCGCAACCTGCGCGAGGCCCAGGACGGCTACTTCCCAACCCAGTTCATGGACGCCTATGACCGCGCTTCCGGCGGCGGCGTCTACCTGATGACCCGGGACAGGACGGGGGTCTACCGCCACTACGTGCTCTCGAAGAAGGGCGACGAGGTGCGCCAGTCGATCGAGTTCCGCGAGCAGAACTTCGACGCCGGCGAGGCGCGAGAGTTCCCGAGCGTCTACCTGGGCGTCCACGCCGGCGACTGGCGGGCGCCGTGGCAGCGCTACCGCGAGTGGCTCACTACGTGGATGGAGCCGATGGTGCCGCGCCAGGACTGGTTCCGGCGGGTCTGGAACTTCCGCACCTCGTGGCTGAAGTACTTCAAGGGCGACACGTGGTACGATGCGGAAACCGAGACCTACCGCACCGAGGAGATGCTGGCGCGCGACAACGAGCTCTTCGGTGCGGTGGACATGAACCACTTCTTCGACTGGCGCATCAGCGAAGAGTACGGCCGCTGGGGCGACTACGGCCACTACGAGGAGTTCGGCGGCCTCGACAAGTTCCGCGAGATGGTCGGCTACCAGCAGGAGCACGGCACGCGCGTCGGGCTCTACCTGGACGTGTACCTGTGCTCGAAGAAGTCACAGATTGGCCAGGCGCACGGTGAGGAGTGGGCGATCCAGCGCCAGAACGGGACCTACCCAAGCGGCTACTCCACGCCCGAGGACCCGCTCTGGAACATGTGCCAGTGGCACCCGGGCTGGCAGGACTATCTCTCAACGCGCTGCGCGGAGCTCGCAAGCGAGACCGGCTGTGACGGTGTCTACCTCGACGAGGGCGGCACCGATCTGCGCAACTACTGGTGCTGGCGCGATGACCATCCGCACGAGGTCCCTGCCTGCGGCCCGAACGGCTTCCTGGAGCTGTGCCGCAAGACGAAGAGCAAGCTTCCCGATGGCGTGGTGCTCTACACCGAGCACGCGCCCGCCGACATCGTGATCCCGTACCTTGACGGGGCGTACATCACCGCGCTCGGGCGCTCGGACGCGGACATCACGCCCGGCTACGTGCATATCCACCGCTTCGCCTTCCCGGACTTCAAGCTGCTGCCCATCACCAGCGCGGGGAGCCTCTCGCACGGAATCTGGGATGGCCTGCGCTACTCGATGTTCAACGGCGCGGCGGTCTACAGCCTCTCCTGGGGCCACGAGGATGAGGCCTTCGCGCTGATCCGCAAGATCAACTCAGTGCTGCGCAGCCACGAGGACGCGTTCCTGACGATGCGGCCGGAGATGCTGGTGCCCACGCTCGCGGAGGGAGTGCTGTGCAACCGCTTCCCCGGTGACGCAGAGACGATCTGGACGCTCTGGAACGGGCGCTTCCAGCAGTTCGAGGGTGAGGTCCTTCGGGTCCCGCACGTGGCGGGCGCGACCTACCGGGACCTGTGGCGCGATGGCGACCTGACCCCGCGCATCGAGGGCGGCCACGCGATCATCCAGCAGACCCTCGGCGCGCGCAACATCGGGGTCGTGGCGCAGGTGCGGTGACGTCGCCGTCCGCGGCATGGGCGCCTCGCCCGCGCGCCGTTGAGTCGTTCGGAGGGGCCGCTCGCCCGAGCGGCCCGGCGTTCTTGACGGCGCTCCGGCGAGGTCGCTCTCTGTCCGTGGCCGCAGGCTGTGAAGGCCATGGGTTGGCGCGAGGGCGGGCGCAACAACGGGCTCCTCAGGCGAGGGGCCCCTCCACGAATGGCCCCTCCAGAAGACGCCATTCAGATCTCGACCGAGTAGATTGCCCCGTCCTCGACCTCGATGCGCAGGCTCACCACGTCATAGCGGTACTCCTCGCCGGTCCTGCCACCTTCCCAGGTGACGAGGTGCTCCGGCGAATCGCCGGCGACCGGCCGGCAGGAGTTGAGCTCGTAGCCCGGAAGCGGCCGGCCGTACGGGTCTCGCAGCTCGGCCTGCAGGCGCCCGCGCACATTAGCGTCCACCGTGATGCGCTCGGCGGTGTGATTGAGGCGGCTCAGCGTGAGCGCGCCGATCGCCCGGTCGGTGGTGCTGAGGCCGGCGAACCGGCCCTTCGGCGCCTCGGCGACGAAGGTCTCCTGACGCGCCTGCTGCACGCCCTCCGGGAGCTCGCGGTTGTGCCTGGAGTTGCCGCCGCGGTAGAGCAGCCGCCAGCGGTCGCCCATGTCGATCAGGCGGTTCGTGGCGTATACGGACATGTAGTCGATCTCGTCGATCTCGCCGCGCGGCACCCAGCCGCCGCGCAGCGGCCGCACCCACCCGTGCGTGTCGCGCGAGAAGCACAGCTCCAGGTCCATCGTCTGCTCCCAGCAGCGGTAGTGCCCCAGCATGCCCACGTGCCAGCCGCCCTCGTCGGGCTGGACGGCGAGGTAGTAGAACTCCTGGTGCAGCGGGTCGTGCTCGTCGGCGAGAATCACCATCTCGGGGTCTGACCAGGTCATGCCGTCGTCGCTCTCGCGGCGGTGGATGGTGCGCAGCACCCTGGGGGCGTTGTCGTGCGGCGTGTAGCGGTACGTCTCGGGGTCGCAGGGCATCAGCCACACAGAGTACATCTCGAACCGCTCCGCCTCCCCGTTGTAGTAGACGCAGGTGGCGTCATTCGAGCGCAGGCGCTTGGCCTCCATCCAGTCCATGGTGCGCTTGTGCGCGAACCTGTCCTCGGGGCTGGCGTCGGTCAGCCCCACCACCCACGCGTTCTGGCCCAACTCGCAGTCCGACGGGTGCATCACCGCCGGCCGGTTGATGTCGGTGAGCGTCCAGTGGATGCCGTCGTCACTCTCGGCGCGGCAGTAGCGCGCGTAGCCCACGTCATGCGCGTGCCACCACGACCACATCAGCCAGGAGCCGTCGGGCATCAGCACGACCTGGGGCTGAGTGAAGCTGCCGTCCTCCGGCGCGTTGTCGAAGATGATCCGATTCGTGTCCGAACCGTCGATCTCGAGCTGTCCCAGCAGCGGCTTGCTCCAGGTGACGCCGTCCGCGGACTCGGCCAGCGCGATGCCGAAGACCGTGGCGGGGGTGGGACACCGGCCGGAGTAGTAGCAGCGCCAGCCCCCGCCGGGCAGCTCCACGACGCTGCCCGCGAAGACCGACGCCTGCTCGAGGTCCCACACGGGGCGGGGCCAGTCCACCAGCCCCAGCTTGGTGAGCGGCCCGTAGGCCAGGTGCAGCCCATGACATGCCTGAAGGTCTCGGTCATCGTAGAAGAACACGCGTCGCGACATGGCTGACAGCTCCTCCCGGCAGCCGTTCTTGGCCTGCGGGAAGAGGTTTCGGCGCGGGCGGCGAACTACCTTGGCGGGCGCCGGGCGCCATCCCAGCGAGCGCCCAGAACACGTGTGCGCGTAGATCGGGGTTCCAGCCCGAGCCGATGAACCGCCGCAGATCGGTGGCGTGACACAGCTCACGCCGGGAGTGGGCCGATGAGTCGAAACGCCGACAGCATGACCGCGCGCGAGCGCATCCTGGCCGCCATCGAGTTCACGGGGCCGGATCGCTGCCCGATCCACCACTACATCTTCCCCGGCGCGCTGTGGCGGCACGGGCAGCGGCTGGTTGACCTCGTCGAGCGCTATCCTGACGACTTCGGCAACGAGAACATCGAGAGGAACCTCCAGCGCATGCCCGAGGAGGGGCAGACCGACGAGGACGTGGTTGAGTACCAGGACGCCTGGGGCACGGTCTGGCGCAGGCTGGCCGGCTACACCTCCGGCGAGGTCCTTCGGCCGGCTATCCCCGACTGGGACGCCTGGGAGGACTACGAGTTCCCGCCGCAGCCGCCCGACGAGCACTTCGAGCAGTTCGCGGCGGATGTCGAGGCCCGGCACCCGGAGGAGTTCGTGACGGCGAGCGGCGGCGGCTTCTTCCAGCTCATGCAGCACATGCGGGGGCCGGCCAACTACTTCGCCGACCTCGCCGAGGACCATCCCGGCGCCCACGAGCTGGCCGACCGGATGGTCGGGTACAACCTCTATCGCATCGAGCGTTACCTGACGTGTGGCGTGGACTGCATCCGCTTCGGCGACGACTGGGGCGCCCAGCACCGCCTGCTCATCCACCCGGAGATGTGGCGGCGCTTCTTCAAGCCCCGCTATGCGCGGATGTTCGCGCCCATCCGCGACGCCGGCGTGCACGTGTGGTTTCACACGGACGGGTGGATCCTGGAGATCATCGAGGACCTGATCGAGATCGGCGTAACGGTCCTCAACCCCCAGCACCCGTGCATGGGGACCGGGCGCGTGGGGGAGATCTGCGGCGGCCGCGTCTGCATCCGCACCGACATCGACCGCCAGTGGGTCATCCCCTTCGGCACGCCCGAGCGGATCGAGGAGGCGGTGAAGGAGGCCATCGAGGCCTTCGGGACCTTCGACGGCGGCTGCCTGCTCCACGGTGAGGTGGGGCAGGAGGTGCCCTTCGAGAACATCGAGGCGCTCTACTCGGCCTTCTACCGGTACGGGCGCTACCCGCTCGCGTGGCTGGAGCGGTAGGCCCGCCGCATCACAGCACCTCGCGCAGCGCCAGAATGCGGGCGATCAGCCGCGAGCGCAGGCTGGTGTAGTCGTCGTGGCTGAGGTCCTCCGCGTAGGCGGTCGGGGCCTCGGTTTCGTCGATGGACAGGACGGCATCCAGCTCCGCGAGGGCGGCCTCGGCCGCGGCCCGCTGCTCGGCGTTGCCCTGCTCCGCGCGGGCGGCCAGGGCCTTGAGGGTGGCGATGTAGCGCATGTCGTCGATGCCCTCGCGGATCGCCTCCCAGTCCATGGTCGGCACCGGCCCGTCCTCGCCCGGGTAGGCGCAGCACCAGTCGCGGGCGGTGCCGTCGAAGTCGTAGTAGGGGTCACCGTTGTAGGCCTGGTAGTGCCAGTAGTACATGGCCTCGGCGGGGCGGCGGTAGAAGCCGAAGCCCGAGGAGTTGCGGGCACGCCGGCAGTCGTTGAGGTAGGCCGAGCCGTAGCGCATGTAGCGCTTGCCGCGCTCCAGCAGGCGCTGCTCCTGCTCGACGGTGTAGGGGATGTTCCCGCACCAGATGTCGAAGGTATCGCCCCACCTCTCGCCCGCCTCGTAGTTGTTGACGGTGATGTAGCTCGTGGCGCCGGGGACCTGGCCGATCAGCCCGCACAGGAGGTTCGCCCGCCGCCCTCGCTCCTCATCGTTCCCGATCTCGTCCACCGGGTAGTAGAGCAGCTTCGGCGTGTCCTCGCGCGATGAGACCTCCTCCAGCCGCCGTATGGCCTCGATGTAGAGCGCCTCGAAGTCGCCGTCGGGGAAGGCGCGCTTGATGCGGCCCTCCAGGCTTGGGTTGTAGGGAATCGGGCCCTCGATGCCCATCTGCTTGAGGTGCTGAAGCAGCGCCAGCAGGTCGGCGGCGTCAACCTTGAGTTCGCCATCCTCGTTGGTCACCACCGCGGGGGTGCTGACGGTGACCGCGGTGACGCCGTGGGCGAGCATGTCGCGGATCTGCATGTCCATGCGCTCGCCCTCGACGCGCGTGTCCCGCCAGTACATCCCGACCGGCCGCTCGGCAGGCTCGAGCTCGAAGGGCAGCACGCTCAGTCGCAGCTCGGTCTCCCATTCCCCGCTCTCGGCGATCACCCGCACCGGCGCCCGGTAGCCGCCGGGCTCGGCGTCCGCGGGCACGTGCACGGTCAGCCAGAACTGCTGTGTGGTGTCCGCGGGCACATCCACGCTGTCGAACAGCTCCAGCAGCTCGGGCACCACGCGGTACTCAGTGCCCCACGAAGAGCCGATGCGCTGCGGCCAGCAGCGGACCCTGCGCACCTCGACCGCGGACGCCGGGATCGTCGCTGCCCCTGAGTTCAGTTCGCCGACCTCGACGCGCACGCCGCTGAGGTCCTGCAGCGCGCGGATCGCGACCGTCGCCGGCTCGTACTCGCCGGGCGCGGCCGTGGCGGCCAGCTCGCGCGCGACGGCCTCGGCGGTCGGGACCGACTGGCGGTAGATCAGCTCCATCCAGTTCGGCGCCCAGCCGATGAAGCCGCGCTCGCGGTCGGCATCGGTGGGCTCGACCATCTCGCCGAACTCGGGGTAGTCCAGCTCGACGAAGTTGCGCTCGAACGCCTCCTCCTTGATGCGCTGCAGGGCGGCGCGGATCTGGGCGATCTTGCGGTCGGCGAACTGCCGCTCCTCGTCGCTGCCGGCGGGCAGGATGACCAGTCCGTTGATGGCGAAACTCTTGCTGGCCGGGTCCGGGTCGTCGGCATCGATGGTCAGGTCCAGCCGCCCGTCCTCCACCGTCACGTCGAAGACCACGTCGGTGGTGCGGCTGAAGGGCAGACTGATCTCCTCGACGACGACCTCACCCTCGGCCTCGAGCCAGTACTTCTGCTTGCCCGGCAGGCCGTACTGCAGGTCGCCGTGGAAGCTCACGACCCGGTAGTCTCCATTGGGCACGTCCACCGCGAAGGTCTGGCGCACCTGCGTGTGGTAGTAGCCGCTGGCCATGAGCAGGTCGCGGAAGAGGTCGTCGCTGCCGACCCCGCCGCGGTCGCGTTCGCCCAGCCCGGGCACGTCTCCGCTGGCGGGACCGAAGTTGCTGATGGTCACCGGCTGGCCGCCCTCATAGGGGATCCAGCCGAAGCCCGTCTGGGGGGAGTAGACCGCATGAGAGTCGGCCACATAGAACTGCGCGAATGACGGCGAGTCGGCGGGGCCGAAGTCGAAGGCCCACCAGGTGAAGCCGTCGTCAACCCGCTTCGGGTCATCTGGGCCGGCCGCCGCGGCCGGCTGCTGCTGATCCTCGGGGAGCGGACTGCCCCAGACCTCGACCTCCGAGAGCGTGATGTAGCTCTTGCCGGGCGCGAGGCTGAAGACGATGCGCAGACCGTCGGCGCGGCGGTCCACCGCCAGCTCATTCCAGCCATCCTGCACCGGCTCTATCTTCCCCACGCGCAGCGCGTCAGGGAACTCCAGCGGATCGCCCTTCACGAAGACCTCGATCTCCCGCGTGCCGTGCGGGCCGTCCTCGGGCGAGAGCACGCATAGCCGCACGCGGTCGATCTGACAGGCCATCCCCAGGCTGACGATGAGTTCGCCCTGGGGCTGGCCATGCCAGTACGCGTACGGGGTGGGCTCGCGCTGGTGGTCAAAGGACGAGTCGCCGTTGGTGAATGAGCCCTCGGCGAAGGAGTAGCGCGTCCTCCCCTCCTCAGCATTCGCGAGAGGCGGATTGACGGTATAGGAGCCGCCCGTCTGGTGCATCGGTGCGCCCGCGTATTCGCTGTGCTCCGGGTTGTTCAGCCCGTTGTCGGTGAGCAGCAGGCTCTCCTGCGCCTGGCTGGCCGCACAGACCAGCAGGACGGTGAGGGTGGAGATCGTCGTGACGCGGGTCAGATGTCTCATGAGGACACCTCTGAATGACTCTCTGCCATGGTACATCCGAAGGTGGTACTTCGCCGAAGCCCTGTCGCCTCCCTTGTAGCTGTGAACATGATTGCGGAGCGAGGGCAGTGTGCAGCCGCGTCAGGGGGACCTATGCTCGCCGCAGGTCCGTGCCGCACGGACCGCGAACCACCTCACGGTAGTGGGCTACGCAGGTTCACACGCCGAGTCTGAGGAGGCGCAAGACATGCGTTCTCGTTGCGTCCTACTCATGGTACTGATCGTTCCCATCGCGTCGCTCCCATGCCTCGCCGCTGACACCGACGGCGACGGCCTGGAGGACGCGATTGAGGAGAAGCTGGGCACCAACCCCGAACTGCCCGAGAACCTGCAGCTCATCCATGAGGACGGCGTCGAGTCCGAGGAGAGGCGGCAGGCGGAGGGCTACGACGCGAGCAAGGACGTCGTCACCGTCGAGCTCTGCCACGTCGCCGAGGACCGCTACCTGTGGCGGACGACCTTCGCGGCCGAGCCCACGCTCGACGACACGGTGCATCACCTGTACATCGACGCCGACGCGGACGAGAACACCGGTCGCGAGGGTTACGGCGTGGAGTACATGCTCAGCGTGGCGGGCGGTCGCCCGCAGTCCAACTTCTACACCGCCGAGGGGGACCGCGGCTCCGGGCCTGTGGTCTACCTCGCCACCGAGGGCAACACGCTCTACACCTGTGCCGACGTGGACCTGGGCCGCGATGACCGGGGCGCGCGCTTCCGCATGTGGGTGCTCTGCCACACGACCACGTCGCAGGAGCAGCCGCGAGCGTCCATGACCGACTCGACCGAGCACTTCCTCGTGGAGGCGATCCCCTTGACCGACCATGACAAGATCATGCGGCCGGGAGACTACACGGAGAGCCACAAGGTGAGCGGGACCTTCGGCCTGGACATCATCCGGCCGCTCCTGCGCGACGAGGACGTGGTCGAGGTCCGCTACGAGCAGCTCGCCACCGAGAGCTTCCCGGTGGACCTCTTCACCTCGCGCCGCTACGGGCACCTGAAGGCCGAGGGCCCCGGCGCCACCTGCCGCCGGACGGTGGAGCGGCCCGGGACCTACTACGTGGGCTTCCTGATGTACGACGACTCCAACGACGAGCGCGTGGTGATACGCATCAACGACGAGTTCCGCGGGATTGCGGTCGCCAACGCCAACAACAACCGCCACTGGATCTACCACCTCGACGAGCCCGTCGAGCTGGCGGAGGGCGACGTCATCTCACTGGAGGCCGCAGGGGCCGGCGGCAAGCACGGCATCTCGCGGCTGCTGCTCATGCCCGAGGCGCCGGAGCACCGTGAGGTCGAGTATCTGGTCGAGAACACGAGCTGGATCGCGCCGGTGAACACCGAGGGGGAGGCCTGGATCTCCTGGACCACCACCTGGCCGTCGTCGAGCCGCTTCGAGTACGGCCGCACCACCGACTACGGCGAGGTTGCGACGGAGGACTGCCACCGGCTGGTGCATCGCGCGCGCCTGAAGGGCCTCGAGCCGGGAGCGACCTACCACGGCCGGGGCGTGGGCATCGCGCCGGACGGCAGCGAGTACTTCGGACCGGACATCGAGTTCACCCCCGACGGCATCGACCCGCCGCCGACCCGCGAGGGCGTGACGCAGGTCCCGCTGACCGTGGTCAACGAGAACCATGTGGAGGCGGAGGCCTGGCCGGTCACGGGGGGCGTGCCGTTCCCCCAGGGCCATCTCGCAAGCGTCGATGACATGCGCGTGATGCGGGATGGCGAGGAGATCCTCGCCCAGCTCAAGCCGCTGGGCACCTGGCCGGACGGCTCGACCAAGTGGGTGCTGGTGACGCTCCTCGCGGACGTCTCGGCGGGGGAAAGCGCGGAGTACCTCGTCGAGTACGGCCGCGAGGTGGACAGCAGGCTGGCGACGGAGCGCCGCGCTCCCATGGCGCGCGAGGAGGGCGGCCGCGTGATGATCGACACCGGCGCGGTCTCGCTGTCCATCGACGAGCACGGGCAGCTCGTGGGGCCGGACGGGCCGATCGTGACGGAGCTGATCGAGAGCGGGCGTGGGGAGTTCACCTCCGCGCTGAGCGAAGCGGAGGTCACCATCGAGGAGTATGGGCCGATCCGCTGCGTGGTGAAGACCGCCGGCGACCTGGTCTCCGAGGATGGCTCCGACAGCTTCCGCATCGAGCAGCGGATCATCGCCTACCAGGGCCAGCCGTTCGTGCGGGTGCATCACACCTTCATCAACGACAATGGCGAGAGCGAGTTCACCGACCTCGAGCGCATGAGGTACCTGGTGCCGGCGCGCGCGAGCGGCTGGCGGGCCGAGGTGGTGGACGGGGAGCCGCTGGTGATGCAGGCGGGCGAGAGCGTCTGGCAGCGCTTCGACCGAGAGTTCGTGCCGGCTGGCGGCGAGCCGGTGGAGGGGCGACTCGTGGGCGGGCTGGTCGCCGACGACGGCTCCATGGCCGTGGCCTGCCGCGACTTCTGGCAGAACTACCCGAAGGGCTTCGAGGTGGTAGCCGACGCGGTGAGCATCGACCTGTGCCCGGACTTCGAGGCAGGGCTCTACGACGAGTTCCCGTTCGAGAAGGAGGGCCACCAGCTCTACTACTACCTGCTGGAGGGCACGTACACGCTCAAGCGCGGGATCGCGAAGACGCACGAGCTGCTGGTGGACTTCGGCGGCGGGGACTGCGCGGCACACTGCGCGCTCTTTCAGCGCCCGCTGCTGCTCACCGCCGAGCCGCAGTGGTGCTGCGACAGCAAGGCCTTCTACAACGTGGCGCCGCGCGACGAGGAGCGCTTCACGGCGTACGAGCAGGCCATCGACCGGAACCTCCAGAACTACATCTCCCGCCGCGAGGGCCAGCACGACTTCGGCATGATGAACTACGGCGACTGGTACGGCGAGCGCGGCTCGAACTGGGGCAACATCGAGTACGACACCCAGCACGCCTTCTTCCTGGAGTACATCCGCTCCGGCAACCCGGACGCGTTCTTCCTGGGCGACGCCGCCGAGCTGCACAACCGCGACATCGACACCGTGCAGTGGTCGGACGATCCCCACCAGCTCGGCGCGGTCTACGTGCATCAGATGTGTCACGTGGGCGGCTACTACGACAGGTCGGTGCCCGACACGCTGGGCTTCCCGCGCGCGGGCTACACGGTGACCCACGCCTGGACCGAGGGCCACTTCGATCATTACTACCTGACCGGTGATCCGCGCTCGCTGGCGACGGGCATGGCCGTGGCGGACTTCTTCACCGACAAGGAGCTATCGCGCCCCTACGACTGGACCAGCGCGCGCGAGCCGGGCTGGCACCTCATCATGCTCGCTTCGGCGCTGGCGGCCACCAACGACCCGTACTACCTGAACGCGGCGCGCATCGTCGTGGACCGCGTGCTGGAGACCCAGGACGTCGAGCCGCGCGAGCTGCCCGAGTACCAGAAGGAGCCCGGCCGCACCCACCAGGTCGGCGGCTGGTCGCGCATGATGGTGCCGGGGCACTGCCAGTGCGAGCCCAGGCATCGGGGGAACGCCGGGTTCATGGTCGCCATCCTGCTGACGGGCCTGGAGTATTACCACGATGTGACCGGCGAGCCCGCGGTGAAGGAGGCCATCATTCGCGGCGCGCACTACCTGCTGGACGAATGCTACTCGCCCGTCACGCACGGCTTCCGCTACACCTCCTGCCCGAACACCCACTACGGCTCCGGCGCCTCCCCGCTGATGGTCGAGGGCATCGCCCGTGCCTACCGCTGGACCCGCGACGAGCGCTTCCTGGACCCGCTCACGCACGGGCTGGCGCTTGGGGCGGGCGGCAGCAGCTATGGCAAGAGCTTCTCGATGTACTACCGCTGCGCGCCGCGCCTGCTCGCCGACCTCGCCGCCGTCGGCCTGAGCCTCGAGGAGCGCGAGCAGGAGGCGCTCGTCCCCTTCGAGAAGCCCGAGTGGATGACCGAGCTGCCGGAGGAGCGCATGATCGTCATCCAGGCCGAGGACTTCGCCGAGGAGGGCGGAGGGACCGTCGGCATCCAGGACGACCGGCACGCCACCTGGGGGACGATGATCACGAAGTGGCACGCCGACATCGGCCACTGGGTGCAGTGGGCCTTCGAGGTGCCTGAGGACGGCCGCTACCGCGTCATCTTCCGCTACGCCACCGGCAGCGAGAACGCCAGGCGCAGGCTGACGCTTGATGGGGACGTGCCGCATGAGGCTGCGGCGGAGGTCGCCTTCGAGGAGTCCGGCGGCTACGGGCACAACCCCCACGACTGGCGCTACCTGCCCCTTCAGGACGCGGAGGGCAACGAGGTGGTGCTCGACCTGACCGCCGGTGAGCACACCATCCGCATGACCAACCTGGGGGACGGGCTGGGGCTGGACTTCATCGTGTTGGTGCGGGAGGACTGAGGGGCTGGCGCAGCCACAGCACTCGCCCGTCGGCGAGTCCGGCGATGATCGCCTCGCCCGCGACCTGCAACGCCGTCACCGGTGAGCCACACGCGTAGCTCACAGCGATCTCTCCGCCGGTGCCGACCACGTGCACCAAGCCATCGCGCGAGCCGCAGACCACGTGGTCGCCCCGAACCGCGAGCAGGTCGATGATGTCGCCCGTGTCGATGCGCCATAGCGGCTCACCGTCCGCGCTGAAGGCATACAGGAACATGGCATCTGACGACGCCACGACCTCGCGCGACCCGTCGCCATCGAGATCGACGGTCGCGATCGCGCGGGGCTCGTCGCCCAGGCTGCGCCTCCACAACTCCGCGCCGCCGGGGTCCATGCAGCGCAGGCTCGCGGCGCAGTCGCAGGTGCCGAACAGGCTCTCCATCTTCCCATCGCCATCGAGGTCTGCGACCTCGAGCGCGGCGACGCCCGGCCCGCCGCGCATGTTCCAGAGCCTCCGCCCGGCGTGGTCGTAGATCGGCCAGCCGTAGTACTCCGTTCCGGTCACCAGCTCGAGGTCGCCGTCGCCGTCGAGGTCGGCCAGGCGTCCGGTCGTCGTCGCGTGCGCGTGACCGGTTCGCCAGAGCTGCGTGCCCGCGGCGTCGAGGGCGTACCAGTGCCATGCCTCGGTGCCCACGACGATGCCGATCTGTCCGTCCCCCGCCAGGTCGCCCACGTCCATCGCCACGACCCGTCCATCGCGCGAATGGAAGTCCTCGAACTCGTGCTCCCAGAGCTGGTGTCCCGATGCGTCGAGCAGCCGAACCCTCTGGTCATCGCCGCCGACCAGCACCTCGGGCCGGCCGTCGCCGGTCACGTCCGCCGCGCGAAGCTGGCGAATGGAGCGCTGGGCCTCGAAGGTCCAGAGCACGTCGTCCGCGTCGCTCAGCGCGCTCACGGTGCCGTCGGCCGCGCCGGCGATGGTCTCCTCGGCCCCATCGCCGGTGAGGTCGGCACGGCAGAGCGCCTTCACCTCGCCGCCGAGCTGCACCGCGGCCGGCGCGGGAGAGCCGCTTGCCTCGAAGGCGGGCGGCCTCATGCGCTCCGGCTGGATGGGGACCGGGACGGCGGCGACGAGGTCCGGCCGCGGCAGCTCGACCTTGCGGTCCGCTGGCTCATCGGCGCTGAAGACCTCGCGCCCGTCCACGGCCACGCGTGTCAGTCCGGCCGCGTACAGGCGGCCGCCCTGGACGAACGCCATCTCCGCGTCCACGCTCAGAGGGCCGAGGAGGATCGGGCCGCCGTCGGCCGGTCGTACCGCGGCGGCCGCCGGCGTCTCCCCACCCTCGATCAGCGCGGCGGTGGGCCCCAGGCAGCGGATGGTCAGCTCGCGCGGCTCCTGCTCGTCGCTGGTGTAAAGCAGGTTCAGGAAGGCGCGCGCCTCGCCCGTCTGCAGGGGCGCGTCGGCGATCTGCTGCAGCGTCTTCACCTCGGGCGCGGCGTACTGGTAGCCCACCCAGTAGCCGTCCCTGCGCGGGTGGCCGCGCTGCAGGAAGCTCGACAGGTGCAGCCGCGCGCCGTCCGCGTTGGCGATGGTGAAATCGCTCGTGACCTCCTCGGCCTTATCGGCCGGGAAGAGCACGGTCTCGGCGCCGTCCTCGGCGATCTGCACGAGGCTCAGGTCATCGAACCAGCAGACGCCCGAGCCGGTGTCGCTGCCCTGGGCGGAGAGGCGGATGCAGACCTGCGCGGTCTCGGCGTCCTCGGGCGCGGTGTCCTCGATGTCCATGGGCCGCCAGTCGGTCGGGCCCGACTGCGGCCCGCCGCCGGCCGACTGCGGCAGGCGGTTGCGGCCGGCGCCGGTCCAGTAGATGGTGGTGCTCGCGCTGCAGCCGGCGGTGGTCTCGGTCCGGCACATCGTGTGGAAGCGGTAGCGCTCACCGCCGGTCACCGGCCAGAAGGCCCAGATCACCGCGTAGCCGTTCGGGTCGCACTCGATACGCACGGAGGGCGGCTCTGAGTGGTAGACCTCGGTGTCCAGCGCCGAGAAGGCCTTCGTCTCGCCCCACTTGTTCGTGAAGCTGGCGCTGAAGCCGTCGGGGATGCCGTTGCGGTCCTGGTCGCGGTCGGGGCGGAAGGCAGCGAACTGGTCGGCGGCGCCCGCCTGGCGCACGTGGAGGCGGCCGCCCTCGATCTGCGTCCGGCCGAGCGTTCGCCAGATGGTCTTGAGCCGGTAGTCGCCGGGCTCGCGCGCGACGAAGTTGTCGATGAAGACGGCGTACTCGCCCTTGCGCCAGAAGATGTTGCGCTCCCAGTCGGTGCCCGTGTAGTGGGGCAGCGTGGTGCGCACGAGCGCCACGTCGCCGAAGTCGTGCAGGTGGTCGCAGCGTGCCAGGGGTGGCTGCGGGGCCGAGGCGCCGTCGCGGATGACGACCGCGGAGTTGTGCCACTTGGGCGCGCGGCGGATGTAGTCGCAGTCCACGAGCCAGATGCGCCCATTATCGGTGAAGCGGATGACGGCGTTGGCGTCATCGTGGCCGTGCTCGCCGGCGGTCATGCCGTCCAGGATGAAGTACTGCGCGTCGGGATCGAAGGCCTCGCGGAAGCTGATCTTGTCCCAGGTCTCCTCGATCGGGACTATCTGCGGCGGCAGGTCCTCGGCGCCGGCGTCGTGGCCGCTGAGGTAGCGGTAGAAGGTGGGGTCGATGTCGAAGCGGTAGAGCCCGAGCAGCTCGTCGGGCTCGACCGGCTCGATCTCGTTGGCGTAGTAGCCCGGCTCGGTAACCTGGCGGTCGCGAATGGCCCATTTGTAGCGGCCATCGTGGTAGAGCCAGCTCGCCATGGAGTACATGGGGCCCTGCGGCCCGGCAAAGGGGCTGCCCGCGTCGCCGTTCTGGGCGCGGTAACCCAGGTTGTCGAGCATCATCTGCGTGTACATCACGAAGCGGCCGAACTGGCCGTTCTCGACGTAGGTCCAGTCCCCGGAGATGCGGGCGTAGCGGAGCAGGAACCAGTAGGCCGCGTGGTTGTAGTCGTTCGCGTCGTGGCGGAGACGGTGGTACCGGGCCGAGGTCGTGAAGCGCCAGTCCACCACGTCCAGCCACTCACGGGCCTCGGGGTGGCGGTAGTACTTCCAGAAGTAGTCGCCCAACACGAACAGGCACAGGTTCTGGTCGAGCTGGTGGCCGCCGGAGATCTCGTTGCGGCCGGTGAAGGCGCCGGCGTAGCGCGTGCGGTCGGTGCGGCCGACGTCGAGGAGGAAGTTGGTGATGCGCAGGCGCTCGTCGTCCGTGAAGCAGGGCGCCTCCTCCGCGTTGTCCCAGGCCCAGTAGGGGTCCCACAGCCACTCCATCGGCCACGGCCCGTGCTCGTCCCAGTACCCGACGAGCGCCAGCATCAGCGCGCGGTACATCTCGGCCCACTCTTCGTCGCCGGTGCGGTTGTAGCGGATCCCGTATCCGGCGAAGTTGTTGAGCGCCCACTCGGGCGCGTCTCCAGACTCGCGCAGGCGCAGGTACGACGCCACGCGCGCGTCGATGGCGTCCTGTGTCGGGGGGCCGGGCCTGCTCTGTGGCGGGCCAAGCTGGATGTCGAGGATGCGCGGCAACGTCTCCGCGGCCGCTTCGCGGATGTGTTCGCACAGGCACTCGACGGCCAGCGCGGTGCCCTCGACGTCGCTGCCCGAGGCCGTCACCACGTTGTAGCCCGTGCCCAGTGGGTTGTGCACGGTGCGCACCGCATACCCGCCTTCGCCGGGGTACAGGCGGTCGGCGTAGACGAAGCCCCTGTCGTAGAGCAGCTCAATGACCGCGTTGTTGAGCGCGTTGCCGATGCCGATGACCGTGCGCGCCGCCATCTGGTCGCGGGCGTCGGCGGCGGGCATGATGGTCGGCTCCAGGCCGCAGGCCTCGCGTACGGCGTCCTGCACCTGCCGTGCCCACTCCTCGCCTCGGTCATTCTCGGGCATGGCGATGACGGCGTCGTGCAGCGGGGTCTCGATGTGCATGTCCTTCAGCTCGGCGATCGGCTCGCCGTCGGCCGCCGCTGCGGCCTCGCGTCTCTCGACCGACGCATCGGCGATGACCGTGCCGCCGGCCCCCTCGATGGTCACAGGTGTGCCCTTCGCCCCGTCGATGACGAGGTGGTGGTCGGTCCACTCGTCGGCGCGGCTGTGCACCCGGGCTATCTCGGAGTCGCCCTCGCTCACCACGCACCCGGCCGGGCCACGGCTCAGGAAGGTCACGTCCGAGGAGCCGCCCGCGAGCTGAAGCTGGACCGCCTCCTCCGCCGGACGGTCGTCGGCGTCGAAGGGCGGGCCGAAGGCCTGCACCTCGCCCACCCACATGATGTCGGGCCGGCCGGGCGGGCCCTGCCCCTCGGGCTGGAGCAGACGCAGGGCGCTTGTGCGGACGGGTGGGTCTGCCACGAAGGAGTCGCAGGCCGCGGGATCGCCGCCGCCGAGTTCGATGAGGCGCCGCCAGCCCTCGCCTTCGCGCACCTGAAGGTGCACCTCACGCGACCTGCGGAAGCCCTGGTCGAGCGCCCAGTAGACGACGACCTCGTGTACCTCGCGTTCCTCGGGCCACGACAGCTCGATCCAGTGCTCCCCCGGCTCGTCCTTCGAGGCCCAGCCCGCGAGCGTCCATTCGGCGCCCGCAACGACTTCGATGCCGTCGGTCAGCGTTTCAGGGGCGTAGCCCGAGTAGCTGCTGTCCACGCGCACGGTGCAGTCGTCCGCGCGCGCGATGTTCCCGGCATGTGCCGGGAGTGCGACGAGCGCCGCCGCGACGAGCAGTGTGCCGCGCATGGTCAGTCCTCCTGCTGCGCCGGCCGGCGTCGCTCACGCAGCGCCGCGGCGGTCGTGTCGATGGAAGTTGCTGGTCTCGATAACGTCGAAGTCACTGAAGCGGTCCATCGCGTCATCGAGCAGCATGTTCAGGCCGAGGTTGTCGGCCGGGTAATGGGGCACGACGACCACACTCACGTTGCGCCTCTTCGCCACCTCGTTGAGCGCCTCCGAGGTGGCCAAGACCCACAGAGTCCCGCAGCCCGCGTCACAGAGCGCCTCGAACACCGCCGGCGTCGGGTTCCAGCCGCCATAGAACGCGTGGTAGGTCCTCCCGAGGGGATCGCGCTTATCCCCGACCGCGACCTCGGTGCCCTTCCCGCGCTCGATGAGCCAGCCGACCTCGGGCCATGAGTCGCAGATGTCCACGAGGTCTCCGACGGTCTGGGGACGCTCCTCCTCCAGCACCCGGGCTCCCTCCCGGAACAGGTAGGCGTCCGCCGGGCTGTGGATCGTCATCAGCGGCAGGCTCAGCGCCTCGGCCACCTGGGTGACCTTCAGGTTGTGACTGCGCTGGTCGCCCTCCGAGGACGGCCGGACGAGCTTGTGCGCCAGGTGCTCGGGCACGCCGAAGTCGGTCAGCATCCTCACCTGGGGCCAGATCGTCTCCAGCCGCGAGCCGATCCCGCCCCCGATGGCCGAGGCGTGGTGCGCCAGGACGAGGTCCACCGGCCGGTCGCCGCGTCGCAGGCTGTCGGCGAGCAGCACTTCGGTGCCGTCGATGTCGATACCGCAGATGAGCCGCTCGACGGTGGTATCCGCGTCCCCGCAGGCGATGCGTGTGTCGCCGAAGGGATTGCTGAACCGCTCGGTGTCGAACAGACGCCGCTCCACGCCGTCGAGGTTCTCATATTCGGCGCGCACAGCCTCCATCTGCCGCGCCAGTTCGTCAGGGCCCCGCGGGTCAAGCTGCATGCCTCTCTCGATTGCGAACTCGTACAGCTCCCGTATCGTCATGGCGCTTCCCCTTTCATCGAGGCGTAGTCGCGCCCTCTGCTGTGGCATGTCACCCGGCAGGTATCTCGACCGCGGGTGCCGCCCCTCCGTGGCAGGACAGTTGCCGTCATCCACCCGCCCGCCCGATCAGGTAGCCGCTGACGGCCCCGTCCGCGGTCGTCGCGATGACCATCGGACCCGCGTCCGTCGCAATTGTCACGAGCGTCTCGACGCGGCCGCCGGCGTGGCCGAGGGCCGCGATCTCGCCCGCGCCGGTCAGCCGGACCATCGAGCCATCCTCGCAGCCGGCGATAATGGCCGGCGTGCCCGCGGCGGGCGTGACGACCTGAAGCTGCGTGGGCGGGCTGGGCAGGCGGGTGGCCCAGGCCCTGCGGCACTCGTGATCGAGCGCGACCACGAGGCCGTCGGCGATGCCGGTGATGATCTCCATGTCGCCATCGCCGTCGAGGTCCGCCACGGTCAGATCGCGCATGGTCGTGTAGGGCGCCTTGCTGGGCCCGGGGCCGAACTGAGCGTTGAACAGGGGCGCGCCCTCTCCGCTGAAGACCGTCACGCGGTTCCAGACGCCGTTGGTGGCCGTCACGACCTCGCGCTCGCCGTCGCCATCCACGTCCACGTACTCGATGCCCGTGCGGTTCTGGGCGCTCCAGCCGCCGACCATGGTGTGGCCGCCGGGGACGCCGTAGAAGCTCTTGCCGACGCTCAGCGTCTCGGAGTTGATCACCGCCAGCGTGTCAGTGCCGTTGGGCCAGCGGGCGATGAGCAGGTTGCGGCTCTCGTCCGGCCCGTCGATAAGCTGGAACTTCCAGCCATTGCCCCAGAACACCGGCAGGCGCTCAACGAGCCCGCCTTCGTGGTCGATGATCTCCAGGGTGCAGGCGCTGCCGACGAACGCCTGGCTCTCGCCGCCAATGAACTGGCCGGTGTGCAGGCCGTGGATGCCGGGGTAGGCGGACTTGAACCAGTACTGCTTGCCGGCCTCCCACACCGCCTGGTGCATCTCCGAGACGAAGACCCACCTGCGCTCGCCAGTGTCGAGGTCGAAGGCGATCACCTGCTCGTCCTCGCAGCCGACCAGCAGCAGACCGTGCTCGGCCCACCAGCGCAGCACGCGGATAGGGCCGTCGGCCTGGAGCGCCTGCTGCTCGGAGCCATCAGCGTCAAGCACGTGCACGGTCTGGCCCTCGGCCAGCGCGATGAGGTCACTGCCCTCATGCGGGATGACCTCGGCGGCCACGGGCTTGCCGCCGATGGCGCCCGCAGTAGCAGGCGCCATCTCCGGCGCCTCGACGGGCCGGGGTTGCGCGGCGGCCAGGAGCTGCCGCTCGCGCTCTGCGCGGGCCTCCTGGAGGTAGCCCGCGATCTCATCGACCCAGCCGCGGTCGCCGAGGCGCATGTCCTCGAGCGTGTGCGTGCCGGGCTCCAGCAATATATCCTCCCCAGCGATGGTGAGTTCGGTCTGCTGATCGGCCGAGACGATCAGCGTTGCATCCTCGAAGTCCCAGCGCAGATCGACGGGCACGTTCGCCGACGCGAAGGGCAGGCGCGTCATGCCCAGCGCGACCGCGTGATCCTCCGCGAGGAGCGCAACGTCGGCCGCGATTCCCTCGAACTCCCCGCCGACCGCCAGTGCGGGCCGGGGCAGCGACATGACGGCTGCGCTCTCGGCGATCTGGTAGGCCTCAAGCGCCTCATCGCCGAGCTTCGGCGCGAGCAGGTGGAAGAACCTCCGGTGCTGGCCCTCGGTCGCGCTCCCGAGCCACTGCATCACCACGGTTCCGCCGCCGGACGCGTTCATGACGCGAGACGGGTGCAGCTCGAAGCCCAGCGGCCCGGGCGCCTCCGTCACCCCCTCAGGCCGGACGGACAGGCCCACGAGGCCCACGAACATGCGATCCGTGCCCTCGTGCCCGCCGGTGACCTCCACGCGCAGCACGTGCTCGCCGGCTTCGAGCGCGTGCTCGCCCAGGTCCGCCCGGGCTCTGACCGCCGCCGGCGCCTGGTGATCGAAGCCCTCCACGAGCGCCTCGCCGTCGAGCGAGATACGCAGGATGCCGCGGTCCTTGTAGTTGAGCAGGTCGCAGAAGATCTGGCCGACAATCGGCTTATCCAGCGTGAAGGGCATCTCCATCCAGGTGCCGGGCTCATGCGCCTTGAGCAGCACGATGTCGATGCCGGTCAGGTCTGAGAGCAGCTCGTCCGCCGTCCCCGGCCCGCAGGCGACGTCCGCGTCGAGCGCGCTGAAGCTCACATAGCCCTCGGGCCTCGCGCCGCCGCTGCCCTGGATGAGCACGGCATTGCGCGCGGCGTCCCAGTGGCCGCCCACCGTCTGCCACTCGGTCTCGACCTTGACGTTGTCGCTGTCGGTGCGGAAGGTCAGATCATCGACGAAGATGGTGTAATGGCCCTCGCGCTGGAGCACCGACCGCCTCCAGTTGCAGAAGGCCATCTCCGGGACCTCGCCGACGGCGTACGCGATGTCGCCGATCACCCCATGGTCGAGCAGGGCCGAGTCCATGGCGACCGTCGGCTCGACCATGCCGTCCGCGGAGGTGAGCACCTGGTTGCGGTAGCCCTTGAGCAGGGTGTAGTCGGCGAGGCGCAGCTCTATGACCGAGAAGGTGTGGTAGGGGAGTCGGCCGCCGCCGTTGTGGCCCTTGATCATCAGCAGGTCGCCCGTGCCATCGAGGGTCGTGCGCCATGTCCCCCACAGGAACTGGCGGTCGAGGGGGATGCCGCTGCCGCGCGCCCGCCACATCGGCTCCGGCATGGGCTGGATGGTCCAGGTGTGGAGCAGTTCGGTGGGCGGGCGGGCCTCGATGTCGTCCGGCCACCATGATTGGCCGAGTCGCAGGATGTCCGTGTCGAGGCCGGTGCGGTCGCGGTAGAAGATGAAGCGGCCGTCGCCGGTGATGTCGGCCGCGCGGTGCAGGAAGTTCAGCGACGACGCCCGCAGGCCCCAGTCGTCCTCCCGGCCGGTGAACAGGATGTCCTGGGTCTTGAGTGCCTGGCGCAGGTTGCCCATCCCCCCGCGATCACCCGATAGGTGCATGTAGTCGAGCAGCGGGTCGTAGTAGGAGGTGTACCAGAACAGGTGGTCGTTATTGCCGGCCAGCCACGCGCTGTTCTCGATGCCGTCGAAGTATATGTCCACCGAGGTCTTCGCGCAGTCCCAGATCGGGTCGGGGTAGTCGCGCCGGAAGTAGCGCGCCAGCACATACAGCGACATCGCGGCCCAGTCACCGTGGCGGTTGCCCACGTGTGCAGAGGGCGTGGTGCGCCCGTAGACGCCCTCGTGCGCGCGATGGGTGAGCTGCCGCGCGAAGGCGTTGGTGATCTCCAGCCGCTGCTCGTCGGTGAAGAACGGGTCCTCCTCGATCAGGTCCCAGAAGAGGATCATCATGTGCGCGGCGTAGTGGTACGGGCCGGCCAGCGGATCGTGTTTGTTCTCGATGCGCTCGCCGTCCAGCTCCTCGATCTCCGCGATGGCCTGCTCGTCCGGGAAGGCCAGGCGCAGGAACTCGCGCGCGTGGTACTCGTCGCCGGTCATGTAGAATGCGGCCATGTGCTTGGAGATGATGTTCCAGCCGAAGTAGCCCGATGAGCCGTAGGTGTTGGACGCCTCCCAGATCTGCATCTCCGTCGGATCGCGGGGCACCTGGTAGCCCTCGCCGAGCTGGATGTCGCGCAGCCACCCGACGCTCAGCTCCCCCTGCTCGGCGCCGGCGTCGCGCAGCATGCCCACGAAGGCCCGGGCAGCCTCGGCCACGCCGTCGTCGTCGCTGCCGCCGACGAGGATGACGTTCAGCCCGTCACCGAAGGGGCTGTGCAGCGTGCGCACCACGTGGCCGCCCGGGCCGGGGTACTTGAGGTCCAGCAGCGTGTAGAAGCGCTCGTAAAGTCCCTGGATGATGCGGTTCGTGGAGCGGTTGCCGAGGGCGATGAGGTGCCCTGCCGGCGGCAGCCCGGCCTCATCCGCGTCGTCGGCGACGATCGGTACGTCCACGCCGGCCAGCTCGCGGATCGCGGCCTGGATCGCGCGGGCCGCCTCCTGGTGGCGGTCTGCAGGTGCAACGATCGCGATCTGTGCCTCCCCGCCGGCGACCAGCGGCGTGGTCAGGTGCAGCTCCTTGAGCTGGTCGAACTGCGGCGGCACCGGCTCAGGTGCCGGGCCCTCGGGGAACGCGGGCGGCTCCACGCCTGACTCGACTGTCACGTTGTCCACCATCACCTTCGGTGTCGTCTCTTCGTGTGTGTACAGGTAGATGCGCCCTTCGGTCGTGCCCTCAGGGACGGGCACGAACATGCGGATGACGTTGAACTCCTCGGCCGACTGCGCCGCCAGCGACGTCTGCTCGAACGTGTTGGAAGGGAAGAAGCGGAACTGCAGGTAGGCACCGGCGGACGATGCCTCGCCGACGCGCCGCACGGAGACGGTCACCAGCGCGTTCTGGCCTCCCTCCAGCGGGAAGTCCTGGAAGACGCCGATCTCCGCATTGGCGTTCCCGTCCTCGATGAGCAAGGCCCTGCCGCCATCGACGCCGCCATCCACCACGGTCAGCGACTGCCCCTCGTCGGGGCCGGAGTACCGGCTCCACCCCGTGGGCAGGCCGTCTTCGGCCACGCCCTCCTCGAAGGATGGGTTGACCAGCGGGACGTAGTCGGCCCGCGCCTGGGCCGCGACCAGCGTGAGGGCGGCCAGCATGAGAACGATGATTCGCTGCATGTCGGATCATCTCCACCCGCATGGATGCGTGCCCCGCATCCGCTTCCTCGCCGGGGCGATGGTGGCCTCCCGATGTGCGGCAAGGGCGCGGCTCCGCATCACACATGGCGGCGGGGGAACGGCGGATTGGAGGGCATGGCGGACACCGGCCGGTCGCGGAGAAGGACATTCCCGCTCGGGCGCTCAATCTGACACCGCTCGGAGGGAGATACGGATGGCCCAAAGGGGATGGTCCGTCATGCGCAGCCTCGTGCTCCCTGTGACTATCGTGATGCTGTGCGCTGGAGCGCTGGTGCCCACCATTCGCGTCATCGACATCCCCGACCAGGCGGGGCAGGTGCGCGTGGCCCAGGTGATCCTGGCGCAGGCCGACGAGCAGGTCGCGCCGGAGATGCCGGACCTGGGCGAGAACATCGCGCTCGGCAGGCCCTACACCATGGAGCCGCAGCCGGGCTACAGCTACTGCACCGACCCCGATGACGCGACTCAGCTCACCGACGGCGAGTACTCGGAGGGCTACTTCTGGACGCAGGAGTCCACCGTCGGCTGGAGCGGCACCGGGATGAAGCACATCACCATCGACCTGGGCGAGGACCTGCCCATCCGCGGCATCTCCTTCAACACCGCGGCGGGCGTCGCGGACGTGCGCTGGCCCGCGAGCATCCTGGCGTTCGTCAGCCCCGATGGCGAGAGCTGGTACGAGATCGCGGACATCCTCCAGCTCCACCTGGCGCACTCGGAGCTGCCGGAGTTCGGGGAGTACGGCGTGCGGCGCATCTGGACCGATGAGCTGCAGACTCACGGTCGCTACGTCAGGCTGTGTATCGAGCCGACGCCCAACTACCTGTTCTGCGACGAGATCGAGGTCTTCCGGGGCGAGGACGCGTGGCTCGCGCAGGCGTACGCGACGGAGCCGCTGGCGGACGTGCAGGATGCGCTGAACCGGCGACGCATCACGCGCCTGATCGCCGAGCAGTTCCAGCGCGACCTCGCCGCGGTGCAGGCGGACCTCGAGGAGCTGCCCGTCGCGCAACGCGCCGAGCTGCAGGGGCGTGCCGATGAGCTGTCGGTGGCGATCGCCGAGATGGCGCCGATCGAGATGGAGGGCTTCGTCGCGGTCCTGCCCATGACCACGCTGGAGGAGGAGATCTTCCGGCTGCAGGCGGACGTCTGGCGGGCGCAGGGCAAGCCGGAGGTCCGCCTGTGGGACAAGCACCGCTGGGACCCGCTGGCGCCGAGCGAGGAGCCGGGCGCCGGTGCGCCCGAGGCGGCGGTCGAGGTGGCGATGATGCAGGGCGAGTTCCGCGCCGATGTCTTCAACATCACCAACGCCTCAGACGGCGAGTGGCTCCGCCTGCGCATCAGCGACCTGCCCGGCGGCCCGAACCCGGAGTACATCTCGGTCCATGAGGTCGAGCACGTAGGCACGCGCTGGTTCACCTCGGTGGCGGCGGCGCTGCCCCTTGCCAAGCGCGGGCCGAATGCCTGGGAGATCTACGTCCCGCGCGGCATGACCCGGCAGGTCTGGTTCTCGATCAACCGACCGGAGGTCGAGCCCGGCCTGCACGAAGGCGTCATCGACGTGTCTTCAGCGACCGGCTTCTCCGCCGAGGTTCCGTTCCGCCTGCGTGTCTACCCGCTGCGCTTCCCCGACGAGACCACGCTGCTGGTGGGCGGCTGGAGCTACACCGACTCGGAGGCGACCTACGGGATCACCCCGGAGAACCGCATGGCGGTGATCGAGCACCTGCAGGAACACTTCGTGAATGCCCCCTGGGCGACGGGCAGTAGCATCAAGAGCGGAGACTTCGACGACGAGGGGAATGTGATCGAGCCCCCGGACACCGAGCGCTTCGACCGGTGGCTGGACCTGTGGCCGGATGCGAAGATGTACATGGTCTTCGCGGCGGTGGGCGGCAGCTTCAACGGCGCCGAGATGGGCACGCAGATGTTCGCCAACAAGGTCGGCGCGTGGGCGCGCTTCTGGGCGGACCACATGGTCGAGCGCGGCAAACGCCCCGATCAGCTTGGCCTGCTGCTGGTGGACGAGCCGCACGGCCAGGAGCAGTACGACACGATCACTGCCTGGGCGAAGGCGATCGAGGCCGCCGCGCCGGCCATCGTGACCTGGGAGGACCCGCAGCCGCCCAGGGTCGAGGCCTCGCTGCTGGAGATGTTCGCGGCCGTGGACGTGCTCTGCCCGTACCGCAAGCAGTACTACCAGAAGGGCGGCTGGTATCACGATCTGCTCGCCGAGATGCAGCAGCAGGGCAAAGAGCTGTGGTTTTACTCCGCGGACGGGCCGGCGCGGAGCTTCGATCCCTTCAGCTACTACCTGCTGCAGGAGTGGCACGCCTTCGGCATCGGCGCGAGAGGCTCGAACTTCTGGGCCTTCGGCGACAACGGGCGCGTCTCGTGCTGGAACGAGTACCCCGCTCCGGGCCGCGGGCCCTACTGCCCGACCTACATCGATGAGACCTCGATCACCGCCGCCAAGTATATGGAGGCCATCCGCGAGGGGATCGAGGACTACGAGTACCTGACGATGCTGCAGGCGCGCGTCGAGGAGCTTGAGGCGCAGGGCGCGCCGGCGGCGCGGCTCGCACCGGCCAAGGAGCTGCTCGCCACCGCCGTGGACCGCGTCATGGCGATGGACGCGGAGCCGACGTACACCTGGGACCAGCCGAAGGACCGGGCCGTCCAGGACCGGGTGCGGATTGAGGTGCTGGAGGCGCTGATGGAGCTGTCCGAGCTCTAGGCTGAGCCGTTGAGGACCGGGAGGAATCGCGATGCGTCGCGCTATCCTGATCATCGCCATTCTCGCCGCACTGTGCGGCCGGGGCGGAGCGCAGGAGCTGCCCAACCTCGTCGCCAACCCCGGTTTCGAGCAGATCGAGGCGGGGCAGCCGGTCGGCTGGGAGCTGTCCGGCTCGGTGGACCTCGACAACGCCCAGTTCTACGCCGGCGCGATGGGCCTGCGCATGCGCCATGACGACGTCGCGACCTCGACGGCCCGCGAGGCGGTCAAGGCCGGCTCACGCGAGTACCTGCTGCTTGCGTGGGTTCGGGTGGATGATGTGGCTGGCACCGGCGCGCGCGTGCGCGTCTTCGGGCCGGACGAGACCCTGGTGGCGCAGACCGAACCGATGACCGGGACTGAGGGCTGGCGGCGCATCTCGCTGGCCTTCAACCCCGGCGGCGTGAATAAGGCGACTGTCGAGCTGGCACTCGAGAACGCTACAGGCACCGTCTGGTTCGATGACGTCGTGGTGGCGCAGGCGTCCGAGCTCCGGCCACTGCTCCAGGAGGCGAGTGAGGAGCCGGGCCGCGAGAACATCGCGCTCGGCAGGCCCTATGTGCTCTCGCCGCCGCCTAGCTATCGCTACTGCACCGACCCCGGGGATGCGACTCAGCTCACCGACGGCGAGTACACCGTCGGCTACTTCTGGACCCAGGAGTCCACCGTCGGCTGGTATCTATACTCCCCCCAGATCATCGTGGACCTTGGCCAGGTGCACGCCATCGACGGTATCATGATCAACTGCCCTGGTGGTGGCGTCGCCGGCGTCAAGTTTCCCAACACCGTCATCTACCTCGTCAGCGACGATGGAGAGCACTTCCACGAGGTCGCGCGGCTGAGCCCGGCGGGCCTGCGGCAGGACGGCAGCGCCTGGTACACGCACAGGTTCCTCGCGGACGACCTCAACACGCGCGGGCGCTACGTCATGATCCTGCTGGAGAAGGCAGGCTCCACCGTGTTCGCCGATGAGATAGAGGTCTACCCCGGCGATCACGATCCCCGGGCCGTCAGCTTCGCCGGCGAGCCCGTCAGCCGCACCGAGCTGGCCTTCAGGCAGTACGGCATCACGCCCGAGTCCTACCGCCCGGGGCACTTCCCCGAGACGCCCCACGTAAAGTGGGCGAAGCCGCTGGCCGGTGGGCCCATCAAGGCCATCCTGATGTGCTACGGCGGCGACATGCGCGACGTGTGCGAGATCGCGCAGCGCACCGACCTCGACTACGAGCCCGTGCAGCACTTCTCGTTCTACGGCCCCAAGGAGCTGGGCGGGCTGATGCAGGACCAGATCCGCGACGCCCTGCCGGAGGCCGAGGTGATGATCGTCGGCGGCCTCCGGTGGGAGGCCGTGCCCCAGCCGCTACTCGAACCGATTCGCGCTCGCGTCCGCGAGGGGATGGGCCTCATCTGCGTCAGCACCCAGCCGAAGTGGCTCGATCCCATCGCGGACGTCTTCGAGGAGGCCCCGCTGCCCGACGACCAGGGAATCCTCGACAGCATCGCCATGGACGCGCTGCCCGACTACCGCCCGCCCCGGGAGACGCACTTCCACCTGGGCGCCTACGGCCAGGGCCGGGTGGCACGCGTGCGGTGGGCGGAGTTCACGCGCGGCGCACACTCCCTGCTGCCAGCGTTCGACCTTGATGCCATCGACGACGACGGCATGGGCCCGGGGGAGATCGCGCACGCGGCCCTCGCCAAGCTGATCCTCTGGGCCGCGCAGCGCGAGCCGCAGGGCATGGCTGAGACTGTCGAGCGCGTCTGGCGTGACCGGCAGTTCGACGAGCAACTGCGCGAGACCGCCGAGGCAACGCCTGGAGCGCTGAGCGCCGAGCCCGAGCAGCGCTGCACGCTCAACGGCCGCAACACGGTGAGCGCGTGGCTGCGCGACGCCGACGGTGCGGTCGTGGACTTCGCGGTGCAGTCCTACGTGGTCGAGCGCGACGCGGCGATCGAAGCCGTCGAGATGGCGCAGCGGGTCTTCGAGCCGGGCGAGCCGGTGGAGGCGACCGTCCAGGTCGTGGGCGACGTGGACGGCCTGACGCTCGCGGCGCGGCTGGTGGACACCTACGGCCGGCTTCTCGGCGAGGGCGAGACGCCCGTGGCGGCCGGCGGCGAGGTCGCGATCTCCATGCCCGCCCCGCATCCTCTCACCCTCGCCTGCGACCTGCACCTGGAGCTGCGGCGCGGCGAGGATGTGCTGGAGAAGCGCCTCGACCGCGCCTGGATCGACCTGCCGCAGGATCACGATGAGCTGATCTTCTGTGCGTGGTACGCGTGGGACACACAGCCGACGGCATACTGGGGCCTGCGCATGCTCGAGCAGATGGGCGTGGACACCTACGTCTCGCTGCCCGGCGCCTGGCGGGCCGAGAACGCCGCCTACGCCAACATGCGCCACGGCCCGGAGAACGTGGAGCGGGTGTACCCTGCGAACACCGACGATTCGCTGGTGCGCCGGCCGTGCCTGAGCGACCCTGAGTACCGCGAGCAGACGCGCGAGCGCGTGGCGCGCATGGCGGCCGAGGTACGGCCCTACGGCGTTATCGACTGGTCCCTGGGTGACGAGTCGACGCTCGGCCGGCGCGACTACTGCCGCTCGCAGACCTGCCTGGCGGCCTTCCGCGCGTGGCTGCAGGAGCGGTTCGAGTCGGTGGCGGCGCTGAACGAGAGCTGGGGCACGGACTTCGCGGCCTGGGATGACGTCATGCCGGCGACCCGCGAGGAGATCGAGGGGCGGGAGCACCTCGGCCAATGGCTGGACCACCGGCGCTACATGGAGTGGCTGTTCGCCGACTACCACGGGTGGCTGCGCGAGATTATCGAGGAGCAGATCCCGCAGGCGCGCGTGGGCATCTCCGGCACGCCGCGGCCCAACTCATACTCCGGCCACGACTGGTGGCAGCTCATGCAGAAGGCGCTCACGCACCTGTCCGGCTACGGCGGCGTGCAGCGCGAGCTGCAGCGCTCCTTCCTGCGGCCGGGCACCTTCTACTCCACATTCCTGGGCTATGACTACAAGGACAGCAACGAGCAGAGGGCGCGCTACTCGCCCTGGGACCTGCTGCTGCACGGCGCCAGCGGGATCAACTACTACACGCTCGTCTCCAACACCCTCAACTGCCCGCTGATCCGCCCCGACGGGACGCTCAGCCGCCACGCGGGCTGGTTCTTCCCGGAAGTGCAGGAGCTCAAGCGCGGCATCGGGAGGCTGCTGATCGCGGCGGAGTACGAGCATGACGGGATCGCGGTGCACTACTCGCCGCCGAGCGTCCACGCCGCGACCGCCACCGGCCTGTTCGAGGCCAGCAACCACCTGCGCAACTGGCAGATGAACCTGACGAACGTGGGCCGCATCCTGCAGCAGTGCCACTTCCAGTTCGACTTCATCCACGAGGAGCAGATGGCCGCAGGCGCGCTGAGCGACTACCGCGTGCTGATCCTGCCCTGGTCCTCGGCTGTCAGCGAGACGGAGGCGGCGGCGATCCGCGAGTTCGTGGAGGGTGGAGGGACGGTCATCGCCGACTGTTACTGCGGCGTGCGCGACGACCACGGCCACGGGCGGCCCATGCTTGACGACCTGTTCGGCGTGCGCCAGTCGCTGGACCCGCCCGCCCTGGAGCATGCGACGCTGACCATCGAGGAGGGCGCGGGGCTGGGGGTGTCGGCGGTGCCCGTGGCGTCGGGCAGCGCCGATCTGGAGCTGGCGGGCGGCGAGGCGGCGGCGAAGGTGGACGACGCGCCGGCGCTGATCGCGCGCGACGTGGGGGAGGGCACCGCGGTCTTCCTCAACTGCGCTTTCAGCAACTACATGCAGGTGCGCGCCACCGGCGTGGCGGGTGAAACGCAGGAGGAGGCGGCCTCGCCCGAGGAAGTCACGCGGCCCATCCGCGCGCTGGTGACGTCGCTGATGGAGCGCGCCGGGATCCACCGGCCGCTGCTCGCCGACGCAGGCGCGAAGGGGTCGCAGCTCGAGGTCTCGCGCCTGGCACTCGGCAAGATCGAGCTGGTCGGCATCCTGCGGTCCATTACCGAGGGCGCCATCGACCGCGAGGACGTGCTGCCCTTCACGCTGGCGCTGGAGGAGCCCGCACACGTCTACGACTGCCGGGCAGGCAAGTACCTGGGCCGGACGGACAGCGTGGAGGGCGAGGCGCTGCGTGGCGTGGCGCACCTCTACGCGCTGCTGCCCTATCGGGTGGCCGGTCTGTCGGTCGATGGCGCGGCGAGCGCGGCTCCCGGCGATGCGATCGAGGTGGCGCTGGCGGTGCAGGCCGAGGGCGGGGAGCCCGGAACGCACGTCATCCACGTGGATGTGCAGGCGCCCGGCGAGGACGCGGGAGAGCGCCACTGGTACTCGCGCAACGTGACCGCCGAGCGCGGCCGGGCGACCGCGGTGATCCCGCTTGCCCTCAATGACCCCACCGGCGAGTGGACCGTCGTCGCGCGCGAGGTCATCAGCGGGGAGCAGGCGCGGTTGACCGTGAACGTGGCCGCGCGGGACTGAGCGCCGGTCAGTCCTCCGCCATCTCCGCGAGCAGCCGCGTGGCCTCGTCGCGGATCATGCCGAAGGCCTCCGGGACCAGCTTCGCCCAGTAGCGCGTGACCGCCTCGTGGCCGCCGCGCCGGAGCGCCTCGGGCGTGGGGATGTAGCCCACGTAGTGCGAGGTGCAGTGGGCGATGAAGGTCGGGCGGAAGGGCGAGGCCATCTTGATGGCCAGGCCCAGCTCCGCGAAGGGCTCGCCCGGCAGTCCCACGATGGCCGCGTCGCCGATGCGCAGGACCTGGATCTCGTAGGCCAGGTTCAGGCTGCGCCGGCGCTGCAGGTGCACGCTCCAGGTGCTGGCGGCGTTTATCCACTCGCGCGCGATCTGCCGCGGCCGCTCCGCGTCCCAGGGCGGCAGCGGGCTCTCATCGAGGGTCTCGCGCGCCCACGACAGCTCCTCGTCGGTCAGCTCCCGCATTGGGATCGGCAGGCGCGTCAGCCGCCGGTCCAGCGTGGCCTCCTCGCTGAACTCCAGCCGGTCGAAGACCATGCGCGCGGTCTCGGCCAGGCCCTCGCCCATGGGTCGGTGGTCGGAGCGGTCGGCGGGGTTGATGTTCCCGCACGCCCCGTTGATGACGATCGGCACGCATTCGTCGCCCACGGTCTGCTGCATGGCCGCGGCCCAGGCGCCCGGCCAGTCGGCGGAGACGAGGGGCCTCGAGAACACGCAGACCGGGTGGCAGGTGTGGTGCAGCAGCAGGGCCGGGATGGCGATCGAGGACTCGCGCAGGGCGATGACGCCCACCTCCGGATCGATGGGGCCCTCGATGTAGCGGATGGTCTGCTCGGCCTGCGGCTGCGCCCAGGTTCCGGTGACCATGCTGATGCCGCCGTCCATGGTGACGGCGCGGCGGTTGGCCGCCCAGCGGCCGTCCGATCCGGATGCGCCCGCGATCTCGACGGGACGCAACTCCTCAGCCGCCCGGCCGATGGCCTCCACGGCGCGCCCGGCCGCCCACTCGCTGTAGGCCGCTTCTCCGCCGCGCATCCACTCCAACTCGTCGGGCAGGTCGGGGAAGTCGGGGTCGAGCATGAAGTGGCCGATGGGCGGCGCCGAGTGCGTCTGCGTGGCGTGGACCATGACCGCGTCGGGGTCGAGGCCGAACTGCTCCTGCGCCCGCCCGCGGATGAACTCCGTCCAGTCCTCGGTGATGATGGTGACATCCAGCGCCAGGACGCAGAGCCGGCGGCCGCCCGCCCCGAACACGATGGCCCTGGCGAAGAGCGGATCGAGCGCCAGCTTCGCCGGGCGGTGGTAGCCCACGGCTCCCGCGAGGTGCGTGTCGGCCTCCGGCGTGATGTCCACCTGTGCGGCTCCCGCCTGCAGTCGCGTCTCGCTCACTGTGATCCTCTCCCTACTTGACGTGCCCGATCAGCCATCGCCACCAGACGGCGGTCATGTCCCAGCGACAAATGCCGAACGCGACCACGCCGATTCCCACCCACAGCGCCATCAGTCCGAAGAACAGGCCGAGGTGCCCCAGGAGGTGCGTGCGGTTCCCGGTGATGACATAGTTGCGCGCGCCGTGGATGAGCACCGTGATGGTCAGGTATGAAGGCAATGCCAGCGCGAAGTAGGCCCAATAGGCTAAGGTGCCCGACCAGGCGAGCAACGCGAGCAGTACCGGCCCTGAGACCATAACCGCAAGCAGTATGCAGCCGCACGGCCCGAGTCCCCCGTCGTACGCCGACTTCAGTCCATCATTGAAGCCCTTCAGAACCGGTGTGCGGTCCTCTGGTTCCATCGTGTGTCGCAGTCTTCCCGATGGGAGCCTGGCCGGCGGTCTTACGCAGAACTTACTGCACGAACTGCGCGATCAGCCATCGCCACCAGACCATGATGACGTTCCAGCGCCACTCCACGAAGGCGACCACCGTAATGAGGATCCACGGCGTCACGACCCCCAGGAGCAGGGCCAGGTGCTCCGCGGGGATGATGCCGTCGGCCACCGACCAGGCCACCAGTAGCACGGGCAGGGCAAGCGCCACGTAGCCATACCAGCCGATCACACCTGTCGCGGCGAGCAGCGCCAGCACGACCGGAGGGACGAAGACGACGACCACCAATCCGGCTCCGCCCCTGTCGTAGAAGTCGCCCTCAACAAATGTGTGCATGCCATCGAGGAATCGCTCAAGGAAGGTCATCGCGCCTGGTTCAGCGGCTGACTTCACGCCCAGCGCTCTCGCTGAGGGCATCATTCCCCGCGCCGTCGGCTCGGGCCTGCCAGGGGAACCGGCGGCGGAGGGAGAAATCGGGCCAAGGACAGGGGGGACGACGGCGCGGTGGGAACGGGTGAGATGGCGGTGCGGAGACGCGCAGATCGAGGCTGAGCGGCGCCGGCCGCCGCCCGAGGGCGGCGAGGAGGATCTCTACATCATCGGCCGTCCAGAGTGGCATCCAGGTGCCGGGACTCCAGGAAGGGCGTTTGGCGCCTGGGTCGCGCCTGTATTCCGAGATGCTCGCCCCTGACAGGGGAGAGAGAAGGTGGCGCTATGCGGAACGCCGGTGGGCTTGCAGCGGTCATCTTGATGGCGGCGCTCCCCTCCGCCGCACAGCAGTATCAGCCCGAGGGCTTCGGAGCGAAGGCGACGGGAGGCGAGGGCGGGCAGGTGATCCACGTCACCACGCTCGCGGCTGAGGGACCGGGGAGCCTGCGCGAGGCGATCGACGCCGAGGGCCCGCGCACCGTGGTCTTCGACGTGGCGGGCACCATCGAACTCGGACGGGGAAGGCTGGCAATCGGCTACCCGCATCGCGCGGCGTGGAACGAGGCGCGGCAGGCCGGGGAGGAGCCGCCACCCAACCCGCACTCGCATCTGACCATCGATGGCACCACCGCGCCGCCGCCGGGCATCACCATCTCCGGCACCATGATGATCGGCTACGGGGCCAGCGACGTCATCATCCGCAACCTGCGCATCCGCGACAACGGCTACTGCGGGCGCTCGGGCAGCGACTGCATCACGATCGTCGATGGCTGCCGGGACATCTGCGTCGATCACTGCTCGCTGACCTGGGCGCGTGATGAGGTGGTCAACCCCTGGGGGCAGTGCAGCGACATCACCTTCGGGTGGTGCATCTTCCAGGGCTACGGTCCACACGGCTACGGCCCGCTGGTGGGGGGCGGCGCAACGCGCACGACCATCCACCACTGCCTCTTCGCGCACAACATGGGCCGCAACCCGTGCGTGACCGGGCCGACGCGGCCGAACATCACACTCCCCGAGGGCGCCGGGTGCGTCGTGGACGTGCGCAACAACGCCATCTACAACTGGCACAACGTGGGCTGCACGGCCCTGGCCTACAGCCCGCGCGTGAACGTGATCGGCAACCGCTACATCCCCGGGCCGAGCTCCGACCCGAAGCTCGTCATCTACGTGTATCAGGACGCGGCCGCGTATATCGAGGGCAACATCAGCCCCGTGCGCCCGAGCGACGACATGGACCAGTGGCTGGGCGCGGGGCACCTGGTCGCGCCCGACTGGGAGGCCGAGTACGGTCCGTGGGAGGAGGGCCATCGGGCCGATGAGCCCTTCGAGGCCCCGCCCGTGACCATGCAGCCGGCCGAGGAGGCGAAGGACCTGGTGCTGGCGCTGGCCGGTGCACGGCCGCGCGACCCCATCGACGCGGGGATCGTGCGCACGGTCCTGCACGAGACCGGCTGGGCGGGCGTGCCCAACACGCGCGACATCGACTGGGAGAATGAGCCGCCCGCGGTGAGCGCACAGGCTGCGGGCGACGGCTTCGAGGTGACGCTGGCATCCGAGGCCGAGGACGCGGACGGCGATGTCGTGGGCTGGGCCTGGGAGCTGGGCGACGGCACAGGGGCGCCGGGCAGTGAGGTCTCGCATCGCTACGAGCCGGGAGACCACGTCGCGACGGTCGTGGCCATGGACGACATGGGCGCGACGGGCTCGGCGCGGCTGAAGCTCATGGTGCAGGAGGGACAGCCGGTGGTCGCCGAGGCGCTGCCCGAGATCAGGGGCGAGCGTCTCGCGCCGCCCGGCCCCGTGGGGGGCGAGCCGCCGCTGACAGTGGAGGTGCCGCGCATCGCCGCTCCGGAGGCGGAGTTCCCCGGTGAGGCCGAGTGGCAGAGGGCCGCGCGGCTGGTGCCCTTCTTGATGCAGGCAGACCAGAAGCCTGTCGCGGACGCGGAGGTCGATGCCCGCGTGCTGCACGACGGCGAGCGGCTCTGGGCGCGCATTGACTCCATGAAGCCCGGCGGCGAGATTCGCCCCGTGCGGCCCGGCGGGCCCGAGCGGTGGTTCCACCGATCACTGGAGCTGTGCCTTGCGCCTCAGTGGGGCCGGCGCCCGTGGTTCCATCTCGTCGTGAACACGAACGGCGAGGTTCTCGACGCGCGTGAGTTCGACCGCGACTGGGACCCGCCCGAGCCGTGGCGGATCGAGTCGCGCGCCGAGGGCGAGCGGTGGATCGTCGAGGTCGGCATTCCGCTTGACGACATCGGCGCGGACGACGAGGCGCAGCTCAAGATCGCCCAGTACCGCGACAAGGACGAGATCCTCATCTGGCCGCCGGAGACCATGCCCGACGGGAGGCAGGCCGTCTCGCAGATGCCGCTGCTGCAGGGCTTGGCGCGGCTGCTGCTGGAGGAGGAACGGTAACGCCTGCTGCGAGAGGATACGCTGCCCCGCCTACAGAACGCCGTCGGGCTGGAAGCTGAAAGCCCTGTGTCATGCGCAGCACGCCCTTAGCTTCGCCTGACAGGCATGGTAAGGCGCGGGCGGAGCCGAGCAGATCCTGCAGCCCGCGCACTCACCGCTCGAACCAGATGTCCACCGTGATGCTCTCCTCGAACGGGACGCCGATGCCCTCGGCGTAACGCCAGTCGGGCGGCTGGGTGAAGGTGGCCGCCGATACCTGCGATGAGGCCCTGCGACCATCCGCCAGCTCCAGCTCGAGCCAGAAGCGGCGGACCTTGAAGTAGTCGCGCTTGGGGTTGTGCAGCACGAAGCGGTTGCGGAAGTCGAGCGTCTTGATCGCCTCGTCGGTCAGCGGGACCGAGACGCTTTCGGCCCAGACGTTCTGGGACTCGCTGCCGCCCGCGGGCGCCATGTTCCCGAGCTCGATGCCGTTGAGCCGCGCGAATGAGCCGTAGTTCTCGCCTGTGCCCGAGAGGCCGATGCCGTCGTAGTGCAGCCATCCCTGCGTGGCGGCGCGCAGGTCCTCGACGGTGAGGCCCTCGACCGGGAACGGCCCCGGGACGCGCCGGTAGGCGGCACCGCTGCCCTCGAGTACGCGGACGAGCTGCGGTTCGAGGCTCTCGACCCCGATCTCCGCCGCGCAGGCCCAGTCGCCGCTGCTGTTGTCGTCCGAGCCGACATCGGCGATCAGCTTCAGCCGGATGTTCTGGCCGGCCCAAGGCGACAGGTCGCCCTCGATCGGCAGCCACTCGTGCCGGGCGACCACCTGCTCGGCAATGATGGTCTCCTTGCCCGCGCCGTCGATGACCGCCAGCCTGTAGAGGATGCCGTCGCCGAGGTCGCTGCCGTCGCCCTTGCCCACCATGGCGCGGAAGGCCGCCGGCGGCTCCTCGGGGAGCGTGACCGGGTCCCAGGTGGCGAAGACGTAGCCGGTCCCGCCGATCCAGGGCGGGTGCATCGACAGGCCGTGCTTCGTCTCGCCGCTGCAGGTCTTATCCCCTTCGCCGACGTACGCCCGCGTCTGGCCGAAGTCCGAGGTCTCCTCGCCGCCGCGCATGCACATGCCGGTCTCGAAGTGCTCGGGCATCGGGACGAGCTCCGCCGTCTCGCGGATGACCTGCATGCCGCGCTCGACCGTATGCGTCAGATCTCCGGCCCGCAGCTCGATGGTGAGCATCTCGGCCGATTCCTGGGTCGGCTCGCCCAGGTCGAAGCCGACCTCCCGCGGCACGCCCGGCTCGAGCGTGGCGGCCTGCGTCTCTCCGCCCAGGGCAATCTCGAACTCGCGCGCGCGGTCGAGGTTGCTGGTCAGCTCGATCCGGAGCGTGTCGCCCTCGACTGAGACATCCGCATAGGTCAGCGGCACGACCGTGAAGTCGATCCAGCCGTCCTCGAACTGCCGCCAGATGCGGTCGCCTTCCACCGCATCGGCCCGGATGGTCAACTCGTGCTCCTGGTCGCCCCGCACCACGACCGTCTCCCCCGGGACCACCAGGTCGCGGTCGCAGGCGAGGGCGGCCGGCCCGGCGCCGGGACTGGTGAGGATGTAGCTGAAGGCGCCCTCCACGGGCATGACGTAGGTGAACCCGCGACTGCGTCGCACCTCCGCGGCCCCGATCTCATTGCGCTGCTCGTCGAGGGCGACGGCCTCTGTGGCGTCGATGGCGAAGCCGCACTCGGCACCCTGATAGGGGATCACCTCGAAGCGATCATCGGGCAGGAAGCGGCAGACTCCAATGCCATCGCCCGCGGCCCGCTCGAAGCGCGTGAACAGCCCCCGACCATCCACGTAGAGGTAGGCGGGCGTGGCGGCGTAGTCAGAGCGATGGCCGGCCGCATCGGCCGAGAGGACCTCGACGCCATCGGTTGTCCAGCCGGCATAGCCGTCAGGCGGCAGGTCGATCTGATGGCCGAACGCCGCACACCGCATCCGCTCTGTGCGCGAGCCGTTGGCCGCGGTCACGGTCCCGTCCGAGTAGCGCGTGACCACCTGTGAGCGGCGGTAGGCGCCGGTGGCCACGGCGGCGCTGGTGTCCAGCAGCTCGCCCTCGGCGTTCACGTAGCGGATCTCATGGGGGGAGGTCTGCGCGTAGCGCGAGTGGAGCTGCTGGAGCATATAGTAGCTGCGCAGGGCCTTGTCGTAGCCGCCCTCGAACACGAGGAAGCCCGTGTGGCCGAAGGCGACCGTCGCGGCCAGGAAGCGGTCGATGGAGGCGTCGATCTCCTCGCGGGTGCGGCCCAGGCTGGCGTGCCTGCCGTAGAACATGCCGATGTTGCCCATGCCGAAGCTGGTGCACAGGTGGTGCATGCGGCGCAGGTCGAAGTCCACCAGCCAGGGGTTGTCGGCGGGATCATAGCGCTGGTCCTGGCCGTAGTTGCCGTCGGTAAGGCCGACGTACATCCAGTGCATGCCGCCCTCGGAGTAGACCGGGCCCTCCCAGGCGGTCTTCTGCAGCAGCATGATCTCGCCGTAGGCGTAGAACGTGGCCGCCATGGTGCCCGCGCCGGGGACGCGCGCATCATAGTCCTCACGGTCCCAGGGCGCCACCGCCGTGTGCACGTCGCAGTAGGCGGTGGAGAAGTGGAACTTCTCCTCGATCTGCGGCGCCAGCAGGGCGCAGAACTCCACGGCGCGGGAGGGCTTGGGCGCGTAGCAGCGCGGCCAGGCCCGCTGGAGCTGGTTGTCGGGCGTGCGGATGACGTTGTCGATGGTGAAATAGCCGTTGACCGCGGCGTAGTCGGTGAAGTTGTTGTAGGGCCCGTAG
>JALGUJ010000001.1 GCA_029820945.1 Candidatus Zipacnadia bacterium
ACGCACGATTACCAGCTGGAACTCCCCTGGGGCAGTCCGACGCTCGAAGTAGCCGTTGGCCGCATCTGTCTCAAACGTGATCCGGCAGCGAGAGCCCAGATTGCAGTCCCGTTCGAGGACCTTCCCATAGTCCAAGCCCTTGAACTTGAAGAATGTCGGGAAACGGCAACCTACGAAAGCTTCGCCTTCCTCGACCTCATCTGTCCGAAACGGAGCGGAAGCGCGTTCGCCCCGCAGGAAGAGCGCAGCCATGGCAGGCGAGCGTTCAAGGAGCGAGGACAGGATTTCCTCCAGCGGTCGCGAGTCGGCGAGGGATTCCTCTATCTGCTCCCGCCTGCGCCTCTCGCGAAGCGCCCGCAGACCGGGGTGGTTGCGCAGCAGGTCCTCCAGTTCGCCCTCCACCTCCCGCCGGAGGTCGCCCTCGCTCAAGCGATCCCGGCTGTTCATGAACAAGTCCTCTCGCGCGCGCCCGCTCAGTCCCGTGCAGTCGACGATGACCAGAAGCGACTCCTTCAGATACCCCAACCCGACGCGCTTCCGAGCAAGGAAATCCTGCGTGAGGTGACCGTGCGTCTGCCCGTTGATCGTGAAGATGACTGCCTCATTGCCCCTGTACGTAGCGGCGCGGTTCTTCCTGAACGCGTAGATGGCTGCGGTCATCCTCTCGCCCGCCGCCATTAGGTCTGCCGACGCAGGGAAGTCGGGTTCCAGGTTGTTGGCTCTATCATCATCGAGGCGGACCCTGAGTCCCGTCAGTGTGGTCTCGTGGCTTCCACGACGCCCGCCGAAGTCCCTACATTCGTGGAAGCGGATCGGGAGCGCTACGTCGGGCAACAGGAGGTCTGCTCTGCGAAGGAAACCGTCCCTGCGGAGCATGTCTGAGCGGAACCCCGTGGCGTCATATTGGTAGAGCTTGATCAGCGTCCCCCACTCGGACTCCCGTGCGTAAGGGTCCACGCCGTGAGGAAAGATGGGGATGGCGGGGGCGCTGAAATGCAGGACCTCGCCCCTCCCCGTCTGCGTTTCGGCACCACAGGGCGCCAGGTACGTGTAGACGGAACTCCGGCGCCCCTCGGTCGGGTCCTCCCGCCGGACAACGGTGAAGCCCCAATCCGCGTCCGATGGCTGAGGGGAGCGAAGAAGGCGGGGATTGCGCCGGCTGACCACCAACTGAAGATTCTGACGGCCTGCGAACTTGAGGGCGCCCGCACCTCCCATGTTGAACTTTCCCTGGACAAACGGAATCCGCAGCTTGTTGTCCCTGTGAAGAGACAGGATCGTGTTAGGGAGGTCCAGCGGCGTCTGCCCCTCACCGCGGTCCGACACGGTGAAGCAGGGATGCCTCTTGTCACCGGTTGCGCAGATGGTAATGTCCCGCGCCACGGCGGTGCGTTCCTGATCGGTCCAGTCGGACATGCGCCCGGCGTGGAGACCTCGGGGGTTCGACCTCTGCTCGAAGAAGCGCCCAATGGCCTCTCGGATACTTCGTGGCGCCTCTGTGCTGACGGGATCTATACCATGGACCATGCACTCGTTCATCAGCCTCGCATCAACCGAGTTGACAAGCTTCTCGACAAGTGCTGCATCCGGCCTGCTCTGTTGATTGCCGACCGTGTTGTAGTTGTTCTCGTAGTCCCCATACAGCCGCCAGGCGTCGACGTCATCCCAAAGCTCGACATCGGTGAGCACGGAGATGACCTCGTCCTCACTGTCGGCCCGCATGAGACGCAGGCACAGGTCCTTGCACTCCTCGTTTGTCAACGGGATCGCCCCCCTCGGGGTCGCGACGCGATTCCCTGCAACTGGCACCGTGTCCATCCGCTTCGCATGTTTCGTCGCGGACGCTTCTCTTCCTCCTCGGCCGCTTCACGCCGCCTATCATGAGTAATTCGGGAGTTGTGCCCCGGACTCCTCCATCACGGCCACGGAAAGAACGGTGCCGGGGTGCGCCAGATGCCCGAGATGGTCGCCCATAGCACCGCCTGGGAGAACTCGCCCAGGATCAGGCCGAAGAAGAAGGGCCGCAGGCGCTGATACACGCTCATGCCCCCGTAGCGCACGATCCCGCCCTTGACCAGCCACGCGATCAGCATCGGGAACCAGAAGACGATCATGCTCCACGAGCCCGAGAGCGCGAAGCCCAGCGGTGAGAGCGGCCACCACACGTAGCGCATGCGCAGCACGCTGAGCGCCAGCGTGACGAGGACCCCCGAGCCGAAGAAGGCGGGCAGCCGCGGATCGTACTCGTCCCCCGACTGGAGGATGGGCGCGAAGTAGCGGAAGCCCAGCAGGGGGTTGCCCCGGTAGACGTAGCTGTACATGCCGATCGCCTCGTGCTCGTGGGGCAGCCGCAGGTGGAGCCATCCCCCGAAGGTCAGCGCGACCAGCAGGGCCACCGCCAGGGCGGCGAAGAGGTGGCGGCGGTCGAGGCCCGTGCGGTCGGACATCTTCAGCGAATCCAGCAGCGTCGAGAGCAGGTTGCCGCGCAGGTCGCGGGTGAAGACCGCGTCGGCCAGCGACAGCGCCGTCAGCGTATTGGGCCCGAGCGTCCTCATGGGCGTAGCGAGCCGCACCAGGTCCACCGGCCGGAAGCTGGTCTCGGTCATCAGCAGCCCCGCCTCCCCCACCGCCCGCGCCATCACCACGCAGACCACCAGGAGGAAGACGAGCGTCTCGAGGGTGGCCATCCAGGGGGTCATCCCCAGCAGCGTGAACCACCAGGTCACGACGAGCACCGCCGCCCCGAGGCCGATCAGCGCCACGCGGGGAGGCAGGGCGGGGCGCGCCTCGACGGCGTGCGCAGCGGAGTGTTCCCGGCCGCCTACCGCCGCCCGCCAGACCGCGCGCAGATGCACGCGCGCTGAGCGCAGCAGGTAGCCGGTGAGCACGAGGTAGGCGCCCGCGACCTGATAGCCGTTCCACAGCGTGGTCGGATACAGCGGCATGGCCTCCGGCGTGGCGCCGAAGGCCGAGAAGACGATGTTCTGCACTCTGATGATGACGAAGAAGGCCCAGAGCGAGAAGAGCACCTGGCTCGGGAGGAAGTAGCCGAAGCCAACCGCAGCCATGGAGGTATAGGCGGTGGTGTGTCCCAGGTCGCGCCACGGTCTCCCCATGGCGTTGAAGACGAGCCGGTTGAGGCGGTACTGGATCGGGATCTCCGGCATGGATGGGCGGATGCCGTGGATGCCGTTGAGCGCAAAGACGATGGTGGGCAGCGCAAAGCCAATCCACATGACCGGGTCGGCGAAGACCGAGCGCGACCAGCGAGAATGCTCCGCGAGCTCGACGGGCAGGACGGTGAGGGGGAAGGAGAGCTTCTCGTTATCGACCCACTGGCGGCGGATGACCGAGGCAAGGCAGAAGTAAGCCACGAACATGGAGAGCACGGGCGGGAGCCAGGCCGCGAGCGCGTGCAGCCACGGCCGCCACGGCATGTCGCCGCCACGCAGCCCCTCATAGAACGCGCGCGCGACCGACTGCGCGGCGTCGCCCTGCACATCGAACGGCACCGCCCACTGCGGGATATGCTGGAAGAACAGCTCCTGCCAGTGGTTCGCGGGCGTGGCGTAGTAGTTGACGGCGATGAGGGCGGGGATCCAGCGCTCGAGCAGGCCGCGGCTCATGGTCAGCGCGGCCGCGAGGGTCATGGTGTAGACGATGACGACCTCGTGCGGGCGCAGAGCTCGCCGGGGCGCCAGCGCCCCCAGGGCGAGGTTGACGAAGACGACCGCGAGCAGCAGGCCGATGGCCACCGGGGTGAACTGGCAGATGCCGAGCTGTATCGAGCCGATGGTCATCTCGGCCCAGGAGACGATCCAGCAGGCGGCCGCGGCACAGGCGGCGCCGAGCAGGATTGCCCTGAGCGAGAGGCGGCGGCCCGCGATCGGGATCACTCCGGACGCGGCATGGCCAACTCGGGGCCGGTTCGCCGCCCGCGCACCGAATCCCTCGCGGCGGCCGAGGGTGCTACCAGACGGTCTGCCGCCCGATCTGTTCCGAGGTCAGCCGATCGACGATCTCGATCACGCTGGCGGAGAATACGCTCTCGGGCTGGGCGACGACCACGGGGATTCCCGACCTCTGCGCGGCGGCGCAGGGCTCCGCGGCGGGCGGCACGACGCCGACGACGTCCACACCCAGCAGCTCCTGGATCTCCTGCGCGCTTGGGGCGACGGGCAGGGCGGAGCGGTTGACCACGATGGCGCCCATGAGCTGCCCGGTCACACCGGCGGTGCGCAGGACGTCCAGGCTGACGCGGGCCGCGTACATGCATGCCGCCTCGGGCTCGAGCAGCAGGAAGACGCGCCACGCGCGCCGCATGGCCTCCCGCCCCGCCTCGGTTGGGTAGGAGGGGATGTCGAGGATGGTGAAGTCCGCCAGCTCCGAAGCGGAGTCCACGATGGCGGCGGCCTGCTCAGCACTCACCTCGACCTCCTGGCGCGCCTCCTGGGGCCCGAAGAGCACGCGGAGGCCGAAGGGAGTCCGCTGCAGGCGCGAGCCGAGGGTCTCTGGCGTGATCTGCCTCGCGCCCAGCTCCACCAGGTGGCTGATGTTCTCGGGGGGAGTGCGCGACAGCAGCGACGAGAGAGTCCCGGGCTCCCCACGCAGCTCGATGGCGATGGCCGACTGCCCGCGGTTCGCGAGCGCGGACGCGAAGTTGACGACGAGGGTTGTCGTGCCGACGCCGCCCTTGGCGCCGACAAAGGCGATCGTGCCGCTCTCCCCGCCGCGACGCATCTGGCTGAGCTCCCGTTGCAGGGCGCTGTGGCGCTCGATGGCGTAGCGAACCGCGCGCAGCAGCGAGCCGCCGCTGATGTTCTGCTTCACGAGGTAGTCCTGAGCGCCCTCCTGGACCGCGCTGATCGCCACGTCCTCATCGTCGAGGCCGCTGAGGACCACGATCGGGACATCGGGGTGAGCCTCGTGCACGCGGGTGAAGGTCTCCAGACCGCGGCTCTCGGGCAGCCCAAGGTCGAGTAGGATGATGCTGAAGCGCTCACTGTCGAGCCGCTCAAACGTCTCGGGCAGATTACGGGCCTGCGTGATAACGACGTCCTCGCCCCCCGCGTCGTGAAGCATCTCGCGGAGCAGCCGAGCGTCGGCCGCGTTGTCCTCGACCAGTAGGATGCTCATCGATCTGTCCTGCATGGCAGCAACCCCTCACGAGTGGTTGGCCGGCCGAACTCAGCGTCGCACTCGAGCTGCGCTGGCCTCAGCGGGCAGGGCGAAATAGAAGGTCGAGCCCTCGCCGGGCCTGGACTCGACCCAGATGCTGCCCCCGTGGCGCTCGACGATCTTCTTGCAGATGGCCAAGCCGATGCCGGTGCCCGGGTACTCATCGTCCGCGTGCAGGCGCTGGAAGATGGCGAAGATGCGCTCTCTCTGCTCCTCAGCAATGCCTATGCCGTTGTCGCTGACTGCGAAGACCCACTCGCCGTTGCGCGGATGGGCCGCGACCGTGACCTCGGGAGTGCGCTCGGCCCGGAACTTGATGGCGTTGCTGATGAGGTTCTGGAAGAGCTGGACCATCTGCGCTCGATCCACCCACAGGCTGGGCATGTCGCCGTGCTCGATGCGGGCGCCCGCCTCCTCGATGGCGGCCGTGAGATTGCTCAAGGCCTCCTCGACCACATCGCTGAGGTCGGTGAGCACGAACTCCGCGCCTCGGCTGCCCACCCGCGAGTAGCGCAGCAGGTCCTCGATCATGCGCTGCATGCGCGTGGCGCCATCGATCGCGTAGCCAACGAACTCCCGCCCGTCCTCGTCAAGCCGGTCCGCATAGCGCTTGCCGAGCAGCTCGACGTAGCTGCGGACCATGCGCAGGGGCTCCTGCAGGTCATGCGAGACGACGTAGGCAAACTGCTCCAGCTCGCGGTTCGACCGCGCCAGCTCCTCCAGCGTCTGCCGCAGCTCCCGTTCGGCGTTCTTGCGCTCCGTGATGTCCTTGAAGACCACCACCGCACCGACCACATCGCCGTTCTCGCGCAGCGGCGTGCTGGTGTACTCGACGGGGAAGCTCTCCCCTCCCTTGCGCCAGAACACCTCATCGCTGACATGGTAGACGTCATTGTCCTTGAAGGCGGCGTAGATCAGCGACTGCTCCTCGCGGTGCGGACCGCCGTCCTGGTCGGTGTGCTGGATGAGCGGGTGGCTCCTCCGGCCCACCAGCTCATCCGTGTCATAGCCCAGCATCACGCTGGCGGCCGGGTTCGCGAAGGTTATCCGGCCGTCCAGGTCGATGCCGAAGATGCCCTCCCCGGCCCAGGTGAGGATGAGCCGGCTGAGGCGCCTGAGCCGCTCCAACTCCTCTTGTGACGGCTCGTCCTGAGAGACTCGCCGCAGGACGACCACGGTGCCGCGGCACTGCCCATTGTCCCAGATAGGGCGCGCGGTGTACCGCACGGGTACCGGCTCCCCGTCCTTGCGCCACAGCACCTCGCTGGTCTCCCGCGGCGGCTCATCGCTTCCGTGGGCATTGAGGATGGCACAGTCGTCCCGCAGGTAGGGCTCTCCGTCCGGGTAGGAGTGGTGGATGAGCGTGTGCGAGTCCCACCCCAGCATCTCCTCCACGTCGTATCCCAGCATCGAGGCCGTCGCGCTGCTGACGAAGGTGAAGCGACCCGCGAGGTCAAGCCCGAAGATGCCCTCATGCGCCGACCCGAGAATGAGCTCGAGGCGGTGGGTCATCTGAGCGAGCTCCTGCGCCGCCCTCTCCTCCCGCATGGTCAGGGCGCCCATGATCCAGCCGTAGACCACCAGGGACAGCAGGACCAGTCCGCGCAGATAGAGCCTGTGGGGGTGCTCTGTGGGGAACAGCGCCTCCGTGAGGCTATCTGGAGGGCCGAAGCGCCAGTAGAAAAGCCCGTCAACGCTCCAGATGACCAGGCCCAGGAAGACCGAGTACAGCACCGTCTTCACTGCAGTCTTCACGTCTTGCCTCCGTGCGGCCGGGGGACGGCACGGCAGACATGTGAGGACGACCGGCGCGGGGATGATAGCACCAGCCTACATATCGGTCAACTCTGTGACGGCGCCGGTGGCGAACCGGTCCAGGCACGGGGGCCGGCCAAGGCGCGCTCGACGCCCATCTCCGCGGGCGGGCCGGCGGAGGGGTGAGGCACATGCTTCAGCCGCTGGGCGACTGCACCAGGGCCCGCTCGATCGCGTGCAGCAGAGGCGCGAGGTCAGCGCTCTTCTCAATATAGTCGTCCGCGGCCCACGTCAGGAAGTTGTCGGCGAACGCGGGATACGCGGTGTGGATGATCACCGGCACGGCGGGCGCGATGTCCAGCAGCTCCTGCAGCGCGCTGAGACCGTCACGTCCGGGCATGGCGATGTCGAGCACAACCAGCGCCGGGGCGCACTCGCGCACCTCCATCGCGGCGCGGTCCGCCGTGTCGGCGAGTCGCACCCGGAAGCCCTCCCGCTCCAGCCGGCAGCGGTACATCTCGCGCTGAGCGGCGTCGTCATCGACGAAGAGGATCTCCGCCCCCAGCGTTCGACCCGTCCGGGTCTCCTGCACAGCCTGGGCCATCTCCGTCACTCCCTCATGGTGGCACTGAGCCTCTGCCAATCGAGCAGGCATTTGCCGTACGGAGTGTGTATGTCAAGAGTGTTGTGCGATGGGGTGGGACGGCGGCGCGCTGCTCCTCCGAGGCCAGTATCGTCGCCGGAAGGCAGAACTTGAGGTCCGGCGGCTGCAGAGGCGATGATCGGCGGACCGGTCAGGTGCGGAACAGGGGAGGAGGAAGCAGGCCGTCCGGGGGCTCTCCCACTACGTCGCCGCCGCGCTGGAGGGCCGCGAGCAGCTCCGCGAACGCTGCCGACGCGCACTCCGTCACCCCGGCCAGGGCGACCAAGTGGCCCGCTGCCGGGGGTCTGCGCTCCATCAGGAGCAGGCAGGTGCTGGCAGAGGTAGCGTGGGCGCGGAAGGCCTCCCGCGGCAGTGCGATGACCGCGTGCACCGTGACCGTGCGCAGAAGCCAGCGGCGCGCGTGCGACCAGCGGCTGTTTGCCAACAGGCCCTCAGGCAGCACCACGGCGATCCATCCCCCGGGCCTGCACAGCTCCACGAACCGCTCGAGGAACAGCAGCTCCGTCGGTATCCTGCGCAGACGCTCGAGGTCGCCCCCGGAGGGGGACGACCGTTGCCGGCCGTCGCGCCAGGGCAGATGGTAGTGGGCGGCCATGCGGCGCAGCGTCGCCTCACGGCTGTCGCGCAGCTCGGCGCCGAATGGGGGGTTGCCGACCACGAAGTCGAATGCCCCGGCCGGCAGGGCTCCGGGCAGAAGCGCGTCGGCGATGATGACGTGGCAGCCGCCGCCGGGGAGCGCCGGCGCTTCGCGCCAGGCCGCGATCATCGCCGGATCGCAGTCCACGCCGATGGCCTGGGCCGCGCCGCGCTCCAGCGCGGCACACAGCCACTCGCCCGGCCCACACGCGGGGTCGAGGACACACGCACCGTCAAACCGCGCGCCCAGGCCGCTCAGCGCGTCCATCGCGAAGTCCACGATGGGCCGCGGCGTGAAGTACTGCCCCAGCTCGGCTCGTGCATCAGCCATGGTCGGTGAGGGTCAGGAAGTCACCGGTCCGCATCATCCACTCGCGCAGCGCCGAGCGCATCTGCCTCAGAGTGCTCTCGTGGTCGGGGGCGCCCGCGGCGTTGTGAAGCTCGTCGGGGTCCTCCGCCAGGTCGAAGAGCTGCTCCGCGGGCCCGTCGGCATGATAGACGTACTTGTGTCGCTCGGAGACGGCGGCGCGCCAGTGATAGCCGCCCTGGATGTATCCATTGAACTCGACGAAGGCGCAATCCCGGCCGGGCGCGGCCGCGTCTCGGAGTATCGGCGCCGGGCTCTCACCTTGGACGCCCGACGGCGGTTCCTGCGAGAAGAGGTCCAGGATGGTGGGGGCGAGGTCAACGTGTGAGGCAAGCTGTGGCCGACGCCCGGGTTCGATGCCGGGCCCGCGCATCATGCAGGCCGGCCGGCCGGCGCGGTCGTAGGGGACCCCCTTCTGATACAGCCCCATGGCGCCGAGCATCTCGCCGTGATCGCCGGTCATGACGGTCGGCGTCTCGTCCGCCCGCCCCGACCGCTCCAGGGCATCGAGGACGATCCCGTGGCACGCGTCGGCGAAGGCCACGAAGCCCGGGTAGCAGGCGATGCCCCGAGCCCACTGCTCCCACGTCCAGCCCTCGACCGCCTGCCGCCCCGGAGCATCCCGGATGGCCTCCGGCATGCCCGAGGCATCGAAGTCCAGGCCCGGCGGAGGCTCCATCTCCTCGGGGTCGAACATGCTCAGCCAGGGCTCGGGCACCAGGATGGGCGGGTGCGGCGCGCCCGGCGAGCACCATGCCGCAAAGGGCCTGTCCGATGGCGCGTCGAGGATGAAGTCGGCGATGGCCCGCGCTCGCACCATGTCCGGGTGCTCATCGGCCGGCCGGGTCCACTCGGCCGGGACCGGGGTGCTAAAGCCCCACTCATGCCGGCCCTCATCCGTGCGGGTCCTGATGGAGGCGCGCCGGGAGCCCGCCTCCAAGCCCTGCTCCGCCATCATCTGCTCGTGCTCGGCATAGGGGAAGCGCCCCCGGTCGAAGCGCGCGTACTGCTCGGTCCGATCCTCTCCCTCGGCCCGGTTGATGTGCCAGATCCCGCTGTAGCCGACGTGCCACCCGGCGTCGTGGAGGCGGTCGATGAGCAGCTCCTCACCCGGATTCATGGTGGCGTAGCCCTCGCCGAAGCTGATGGAGCCGTGAGCGTGGGGCCATCGCCCGGTCATCATCGAGGGCCTGGTGGGGACGCACAGCGGGGTGGCGCAGTAGAAGCGCTCAAAGACCGCGCTCTCGGAAGCGAGGCGGTCCCAGTGGGGAGTCGGGACCGGGCCGCCATAGGGGCCGATGGCATCTCGCTGAAGCTGATCGCACAACAATACGAGGAGATTCGGCGGCTTTGGAGAAGTCATGCTCTGTCTCCGGTTCGTGGACCATGGTATCACGGCACCGATCGCCAGAGCGTCGCCGGTGAGGGGACCCTTCGCCGGCGCGAAGGCAGACCCCTTCGCACGAGGAAACGCCGGAGCAGGACGCCGGGCCTGATCCCCGCATCATGGACGTCCGGGCGGGAGGGGAGGCCCGTATCATCGCACAGAAGTGAGGAGGAGTAGCCAGTGCCCATCTTGGACTCAGTGACTATGGAGCCGCGCCGAACCTACTCCGTTGAGGAGCTCGAGGAAGCCGCACGGGAGATGCGGGCCTGGGTCATGATCGCGCTGCAGGCCGCCGGCTCCGGGCATACCGGCGGCACAATGTCGATTGCCGACGTCACAGCGGCCCTGTATCTTCGCCATATCCGGCATGACCCGGCCAACCCCAAGTGGGAGGGCCGAGACCGGGTCTTCTGGTCCGCCGGCCACAAGGCTCCGATAATCTACGCCGCGCTGGGCATGGCCGGCTACTTCGACGACATGCCCGTCGCCTACCACGACGAGCCCCTGGAGCAGTTCGCGGACGTCCCCGCCATGCAGAAGACGGTGCTGCTGCGCAAGCTCGGGTCGCCTTTCGATGGACATCCGAACTCGCTCAAGCTCCCCGGGATCGAGGTCTGCTCCGGATCGCTGGGGCAGGGCCTGGGGGTCGCCTGCGGCTCGGCCCTCAACGCGAGGATCTACGGACATGACTACCGCGTCTACTGCATCATGGGGGATGGGGAGCAGCAGGAGGGCTCGATCTGGGAGTCGGTCATGTTCGCCTCACACCACGCCCTCGATAACCTGGTCGGCATCATCGACGACAACCGCCTGCAGATCGATGGGCCCACCGCCGAGGTGTGCAATGTCCAGTCGCTCGAGGAGAGGTACCGCGCCTTCGGCTGGGAGGTCCTCAACATCGACGGCCATGACATGGAAGACATCCTGGCGGGATTGGAACGCGCCGATTCGGTCCGGGGCCGCCCGACGCTCATCCTCGCCCATACGATCAAGGGCAAGCATGTGGACTTCGCCGAGAACGTCGTCGGCTACCACGGGGTGCCGCCCAAGGACGGCAGGTACGGGGACGAGTCGCTGGAGCGGGCCCTGCGGTCCATCCCGGCCACCGACCTCTTCCCGCCCGAGCGCGTGGACGAGATCCTCGCCTTCGCCGAGGAGTACGGGAGGATCGGGGAGCAGCGCGCGGACGCGGAGGTGCCCAGCTTCGGCCGCAACTGGTGGTGGAACGAGAGCGATGACATGCAGGTCGAGATGGACGCGACGCGCAACGGCTTCGGCGAGGGCATCGCCGAGGTCGGCGCCGACCCGGACGTGGTCGCCCACGGCGCCGACATCACCGGCTCGATTCGCATGTCGCGCTTCTACGAGCCCGACGGCGAGAACGAGGACCCTGAGCGTAAGAAGCGCTTCGTCAGTTGCGGCATCGCCGAGGCCAACATGACCGAGGTCGCGGCCGGCTTCGCCATCGAGGGAAAGACGCCATTCATCGGCTCCTACGGCGTCTTCGCCACCGGCCGCAACTGGGACCAGCTCCGCACTACCGTCGGGTACAGCGGCCTGCCGGTCAAGATCGCCGACGCGCACGGCGGCGTCTCGGTCGGCCCGGACGGCGCCACGCACCAGGCGCTGGAGGAGATCTTCCTGATCACCGCCATACCCGGCTTCATGATGTTCGTGCCCTGCGATGCGGTCGAGACCGCCAAGGCGACCAAGGCCGCCGCCGCCACCGACGCTCCCACCGCGGTGCGCTTCGCTCGGGAGGCCACGCCCGTCGTGACCACCGAGGATACGCCCTTCGAGGTGGGCATCGCCAACGTTATCCGCTACCGCGGCAGCGCGCCCAACTTCGTGGACGCCTTCGAGACCGTGCTCTCGACCGAGTACACCGCCGAGGACGAGGACCTGGCGCTTATCGCCTGCGGCCCGATGGTCCCTGAGTCCATGCGCGCCGCGGTGATACTCAAGGAGGAGTACGACCTCGAAACGCGCGTGGTGAACCTGCACACCGTCAAGCCTATCGACAGGGAGGCGATCGCCGCCGCCGCGCGCGACACCGGCGTCGTGGTCACGGCCGAGGAGCACCAGGTCGGGGGCATCGGCGGCCGCGTCGCCGCCGTCATCTGCGAGGCCGGCTTGGAGACCGGCGTCCGCTTCGGCATGATCGGCGTGCAGGACCGCTTCGGCGAGTCCGGCGAGCCCTGGCAACTGGTCAAGGTCTTCGGGCTGACCGGCGAGCACATCGCCCGCAAGGCCCTGGACCTACTCGGGCAGTAGAGGGCCCGTCCGCAAGCCAACAAGCCCGCCGGGTCCCCGAGGCCCGGCGGGCCTTTTCGTGCCGCCAGGCACATCGGCCGGCAAGTGCGGCAACACCCACTTGATGCTGCCGTCCGTATCGGCGTCTCACCGCTGAGCGCGACGGCAAGGGAGCCGCCGCGTCAGCGGAGGGTGAGCCTGTAGACGTGCACGCCGAGCGGCTCGAACTCAGCGCGGATGGCACCGTCCTGCGTCTGGATGCTCCGGTCCTCGAACATGACCTCAGCGTGGTCGTCGCAGGCGACTCCCGGCGCGAGCAGCTCCAGGTCAATGGCGCATGAGACGGCCTCTTCCCCCGGGTTCACCGCGATGACGTACAGCCGGTCCTCGACGCGCTTGACGGCCGTGTGCACCGCGCCGCCGTCCTCGGTGAAGACGTGCTGGCCCAGGTTGCCCGTCAGCAGCGCCGGCTCGAGCGCGATCAGCTCGTCGTTGACGCGCTTCATCTCGGCCCAGACGGCCGGGTTGTCGTCAGGCAGGTACCAGTTCGCGTCGCGGAAGGAGTACCAGAACAGGCCGCGGGCGCCGTGCGCCAGGGCCAGGTACGTCATGCACCGGTGCTCATCGGGCTCGACCAGCCGCGTGTTCGGCCACGACCAGACCTGCCCGATGAAGTAGTGCACGTGCTTGGGGATGACGTCCCGCCCGTGGTCGAGCGTGTCGGCGATCTGGGTGATCTTCCCCCGGCCAATGGGATAGACGTCGGCGGAGACGATGTCCGTCTGGGGCGCGAGCTCCTCGTAGGTGCTGGGGTTGTTCAGGCAGGTGTACGCGGGACGGCTGGGGTCCTGCATCCGGATGTACATGTATGCGTCGGCGATCATCTCGATAACGGGTACCGTCGCGCGCGGCTCGTCCTGGATCCACCACGCGAAGACGGCGTCGCTGTCGATCACGCTCTGCATCGCCTCACGCCACCGCTCGCTGTTGGGGCGGCCCCGCCAGTAGAGCGCGACCCCTGCCTTCAGACCCGCCTGCCGCACGGCCTCGACGTTCTCGGCGTGGCACTGCACGGCGTTGAAGCCGTGGGCCCTGACAAGCTCATAGTCCTCGGGCTCGACGTGATAGAGGCCCCGCGCGAAGAAGGGCTCGCCGTTGACCAGCACCGTCCCATCCTCGGTGATCGCGGCTGGCGCCGGAACGCACCACCAGGTGCCCTCGAAGCTCTGAACCGTCTCCTCCCCCTGCATGAGCCTAGCCGACCAGGCGTACTTGCCGTCCGCCGGCCGCTGCGGGGGGCCGACCTGTAGGCTGCGCCCCTCGGCCTCGGTCACCGTGTCGCTCCAGAGCGCATCGCCGCCCTCGAACGGCCGAACGTCAAGGGCGATGGTCGCGCCGTCAAGGTCCGCCAGAGCGGCGTAGAGCGTGATGACCACGGAAGGGTCGGGATCGCGCCCCTCTCGTGACACGCGCCGACTGCGCACGGACATCGCCGGGCACAGGAGGTCCTCCGGCCTCTCCGCCACGTAGGGGCTGACATCGCCCGAAAGGGTGAACTCGAAGTCCTCGAAGATGCCCTGCTCTCCCCTCTCGAGGGTCATCGCCCATACGCCGTCGTCCGCGCCATCGGGCACGCCGACGGTGGCGCTGTCGGTCATCTTCCCCGTGGTGTTCAGCACGGCGACCTCAGTGCCGTCCGGCGCCAACAGGTGGGCCTTCACGGTCTCGCCCGCGCCCTGTCCTCCGACACGGACGGCGAACTCCCGGCCGCCGGGGGGCACAAACAGGAACACCGGCGCCGCGCGACTGACGCCGTGGAAGGGCTCGCCCCCGGCGCCGGCCGGAATGAGGAGCCGGGCGCCCTCTGCAGCCAGTGTGAAGCCGTTGCGCCCGCCATCGACACGCACATCGTGCGGACCGATGCGCGTCGCGGCGAAGCTCACCGAGGCGCTCTCTCCCACCGCCGCCTCGGCCCGGCCGAGTTCCGCACCGGATGGGTCCAGAACGCTGAGCTTCGCGCCTCCCTTGTAGCGCCCCACCTGCTCGCAGGCGATCGTCACTACCACCTCACCGGGCTCGGCCACGTAGAGCAGCAGGTTCGTCATCCCACGCAGCTTGGTGTGGCCGAGTTCAAGGTCATGCCGGCTGCCGCTGCCGGGGGCGAAGAACCCGCCGGGCAGCAGCTCCACCTCGGCGGCGCAGCCCAACGTCGCCGCGGCCGCCAGCGCCATCGCGCCCATGAGCGTGCCGTGACGCATGACAGGCAGCCTCCTTCTCTGCAGCGTCCTGGGCATGAATTCGCGCTGCTCTTCGCTTCCGTCACGCGCGCGACCTGCCCGGAGGGGAGCAGGAGGCGCTGCGTCACCGGGGAAGGAGGCGGTGACCGGGTTCACACGCCGACGCACCGGAGGGATGGCACCATGAGCTTCACGCTGGGCGTCTACCTCGATGACAACCCCCACGCCGGCGGACACATGGCCGACGTCGCCGCGCTCGACGCCATCGACCGCGTGCTGATGACCGGCTCCGAGCAGGCGGCGCAGATCGCGGCCGACATGCACAAGGCGGACCTCGTTGGGCGCTGGGATGCGCTGGTGGCCGACGAGGAGGTCGGCGCGATCCTGGTGCTGACCAACAACCGCGATGCCGCGCGACTGACCCTGGAGGCGGTCGAGGCCGGGAAGTACGTCTACGGCGAGAAGCCGGGAGCACGGAACGTGGCGGAGATGGAGGCCATCGTCGATGCGTGCCGGCGCACGGGCGGGCACTTCACCCCCTGCTACGTCCGCCGAACCTACGCCGACACCCGCGAGGTCCGGCGGCTCATCGGCGAGGGGGCGCTGGGTGAGCTGTGGTCACTCCACGCGAGCTGGATCACCTCGCAGGCGGACCTGCGCGGCGTGGACCACTGGCTCTTCGACGCCGAGGTCGCGGGCGGGGGCATCCTCTACTGGCTGGGCTGCCACTGGATCGACACGCTCAGGTTCGTCACCGGCCAGCGGATCGTGGCGGTCGCCGCCATGACCGCCACGCAGGACACGCGCATCTCGGTAGAGGACGTGGCCTGCCTGTCCGTGCGGCTGGAGGGAGGGGCGATCGGCACCATCCGCTGCGGCTACCTGCAGAGCCCCTACCACGGCTACGACGACTACCAGCTCATGACCGCGTACGAGGGCTCCCTGGGGACGCTCTCGCACTTGTCGCACGGCGAGGTGACGCTGCGGCTGCGCACCCGCGCCGAGGGCCACTCGGAGGCCGGTGAGCTTCAGGAGATGCGCATCGACGACGCGCGGCCCGGCGGCTATGCCTACTACCTGCTGCGCGATGTCGTCGAGGCGGCGGCGGAACGCCGGGAGCCCCTGGCGACCGAGGAGGACGCGCTCTACGTCCTGCGCGTCGCCAAGGCCGCGTACGAGGCGAGCGCATCCGGGACCACTCAGGCCCTCCAGTGGTGAGCCCCGGCCCTGCCGGCGCTCTGTCGCTGCCGCGCCGGTCCTCAGGCGCCTCGGCCCACGCGTGCGGCCGGAGGCCGGCTTCGCAGCGCTCGGGCGGCATCATCGCCGCGGCCTGCCCGCCTGCCCTCGGACCATTGACAGCGCGCCTGGGCGCGGTAGAATCCCGCGTGAGCCTGCAACTTGCGAGAGACTGGGCATGGGAGGCGGCTGACCGATGGCACGACTGGCGCTGCATTCGTTTCTCACGCTGGGTCTGCTGTTCGGGCTCGCATTCGCCGTCATGGTCGCGCTGATGTTCGTGCTGGGCGCGCCGCTGTCGCTGGCCGTCGCCGGGGCGATCATACTGAGCGCGCTTCACTACCTGGTTGCTCCGTACCTCATCCAGTGGTTCCACAATATCGAGTGGATGGCGCCGGAGGCCGTCGATCCCGGCATCGCCTCCCTGATCCGCTCCGTCTGCCATCAGCGCCGCATCTCCGAGCCACGCTTCGGCCTTATCCGGGACGGCAACCCCAACGCCTTCACCTTCGGCCACTACCCGGGCAACGCCCGGGTGGTGGTGACCACCGGCCTGCTCGAGGTCTGCAACGACGAGGAACGGCGCGCGGTGGTCGCCCACGAGATGGGCCACATCGTCCACTGGGACTTCGTGGTCATGACCATTGCCGCGACGGTCCCCCTCGTGCTCTACATGATCTACCGCTTCGGGATACGCGCGGGCAGCGGGCGCCGCAAGGGCGGCGCGGTAGTGCTGCTGGTCGCCCTGGGAGCCTTCATCGCCTACGTCATCTCGGAGTACATCGTGCTGCTGCTCTCGCGCGTGCGCGAGTACTACGCGGACGAGTTCTCGGCAGAGACCGTGCACGACCCCAACGCATTGGCGACGGGCCTGGTGAAGATCGCCTACGGGCTGGCGCGCTCGCGGCCGCCGGAGGAGAAGGAGGAGCAGCTCGTCCCGGCCACCGCGAGCCTGAAGCCGTTCGGCATCTTCGACGCGACCTTCGGCAAGTCCATGGCGGTCGCGACCGCCGGAGCCTATGGCCTCGCCGGCGACGATGTCGCGACCTCCGAGCGGGCGGTCAATGCGATGAGGTGGGACCTGTGGAACCCCTGGGCGTTCTTCATGGAGCTGCGCTCCACGCACCCGCTACCCGCCAAGCGCATCCGCGCGCTGGCCCGCATCGCCGAGCGCATGGGGCAGCCGCCGGCCTACCGGGTCCCGGAGCGGCCACCCGAGAGCTACTGGGACGAGTTCGGCGTGGACCTGCTCGTCAACGCCCTGCCCCCGATCGGCCTGCTGATGGGGATCGCCGGCGGCATCGGCCTCGGCTTCGCCCAGGCGATGCCGGTTACGGGCGTGGCCATCATCGTGATGGGCCTCGGCGTCGGCATGCTGGTGAAGCTCGCCCTCACCTACCCGCGGGGTCGGTTCGAAGAGCGGCGCGTGGCGGACCTGGTCGGCGAGGTGAAGGTCTCGGCCATCCGCCCCATTCCGGCCAGACTCGAGGGCCAGGTCATCGGCCGCGGCATCCCCGGGCTCTACTGGGGCGACGACCTCGTGCTCCAGGACGAGAGCGGCTTCATCCTCCTGCAGTATCGCCAGCCCATCGGCTTCCTGGAGTTCCTCTTCGGGCTGTTCCGCGCCGAGGGCTTCATCGGCCAGCGTATCACGGTGGAGGGCTGGTACCGCCGCGCGCCGGTCCCCTACCTTGAGCTGTGGAAGGCCTACCTGCCCAACGGCGACACGCACACCAGCCACAACTGGGGCGTCGCCCTGGCGCTGGCGATCTTCCTGAGCGGCGGTGGACTGCTCGTCGCGTTGCTCGGGATGCTCGGGCAGATGTGAAGCTGAGCGAAGAGCTCGCAGACAAGAGGACGCGGCAGCGGCGCGGCCTGCATGCATCCAGCATGCCCGCCTGGCCCACGCCCGCCTGCCAAGGCCGGAGCGTGCGAGAACGGTCGCAGCACCCCAAGCCCGACGCCGCATCCGATCACATCGCGCAGCACGGAGGTCACCATGGTCGAGAACGCGTCAGCCGCCTGGACCGAGGCCCGCAACACGCTGATCGAGGAGATCGACCGCTGGATCGACGGGGCGATTCGGCGCCAGAAGGACCTCCCCTTCGCCGGCGGGCACGACGAGTGCAACTACACCGCGACCTGGCCCACATTCTCGCGTATCACCGGCGACCCCGAGCCCATGGAGTTCTGCAGGCGCCTGCGCGACGAGCTCCTCGCCTGGCCCGAGTTCTACCACGGCTTCTACCCCGACGCGAAGTGGGACATCGAGCACTCCGTGGAGAACTGGACGGTCTTCATGCGCTCGCTGGCGGAGGCGGATCCCGGGGACGACGCCACGCTCGACGGCATCGAGGACGTCGTGCACCACCTGGGCAACTGGGCCGACGGCTGCCCTGACTGGTTCGACTGGGAGAGGCGGCGGTTCGTCAGCGAGTACGTCGGCACGCGCCAGGTGCGCGACGAGCCACCCTGGGACTTCTCCACCTACTGGGACGCGCGCGCCTCGGAGCTGGCGCTGGCCTACTACGACCTGCGCGGCGAGGAGCGGTACCTGCAGTTCGCCGTCGCCTTCGCGACCGGCTGGGCCGATCACATCCTCGCGCAGGACGGCCTGGGCTATTGGCTGATGCTCGACGCCGACCCCGATGACCGGGAGGGCTTCCGCGCGGCCTACGGCGAGTACCCGGAGGACTTCCACGCGCGCAACATCGGCTGGATCCCCGAGGTCATGCGCCACATGCTGCACGTCTACAGCCGGGTCGGCGGCGAGGAGCTCAAGGATGCGGCGTTGAAGATCATCGAGCTTGGCCCGGACGCGATCGAGAGCCGGCGCGGCGCGCGCCCGGACGTCTGGCAGTGGAAGCGCGAATACGATGAGCGCACCGGCGATCTGCGCTTCGCCGACGAGATCGATGAGGCGGAGGACGCCCTGCTGGCCGCGGCACGCGAGGCGGCGGAGCAGCCGCTCCCGGAGATCGTTATGCTCGAGGGCCCGGCGCCGTATCCGCAGCGCCTGTACGCGTGGCGCGACGGCGCCGGCGACCTGCACGACCTGGAGGGCCCGTCGCCCGAGCAGGTGATGGCGGCATCGCTGCGAGCCGGCGACGACGGACTCGGGGTCCACGCCATGAACCTCGCCGCCCGCGAGCTGCATCTGGCGGCGACCACGCTGCGCGACGGCCGTGAGCACGGCTGCAACGGGCGCTTCATCCACGGCGCGGGGGCCATGGCCGTGCGGGTCCTGGCCGCGGCGAGCGAGTAGCGTCGGCGTCGGAAACCGGGGCGGGCCCGCCCATCTGAGGCGGGCCGCGGCGTTTCTGCCCCCCTTCGCGCTACTCTTCGCGTCTCCGCCCGCGCAGGCGCCAGCCAAGGGCCGCCAGCCCGGTGAGGAACAGGCCGGCGGTGACCGGCTCGGGGATGTAGCGGTCGCCGTACTGCAGGCCCTCGTAGCAGTCGAGCATCCCGTAGCCGTAGTACGGATCGTAGCCGCCGGCTATGCTGTCATCTGCGCTATTCCAGAGAATGTCGCGGAAGGCCCAGTACGGCAGGTCCGGGTAGCGCGTGCGTGCCAATCCCGCGAACCCCGATACAAGGGGGGCGGAGAAGGACGTGCCGCCGAAGTTGGGCAGATAGAGGTCCTCGCCCAGGACGATCTTGTCGTCGTTATCGGGAGGCATATCGGGCGCCCCGAACTCGGGCAACACAAGGTAGAGCCCACACCAGGAGTACATGTCGTTCACGCCACCGCGATAAGAGAAGTTCCAGCCTGGGGCGACGATGTCCAGGGTCTCGCCCGGGGCGGCGTAGTTCGAGCCTGCCCAGGTATTGTCCATCTCCGTCATCCCCACCGAGATCGTCTCGGGGAGCACGGCCGGGAATGCAAGGCCTTCGGCCCCCGAGTTGCCGGCGGCGCAGACGACGATGCAGCCGCGGCCTACGGCGTACTGGATGGCCTCGTAGATGGCGCCCTCTTCGGTGTCGGGGTCGGAGTAGTTGGCGGGGTCGAAGTCGCCCGGCTCCGCGCCCCAACTGCAGTTGATGATGTCGGCGCCGGACGCGGCGGCGTAGCGGATGCCATCGGCCGCGTCGAAGCCGTCACCGTTTCCCTCCGGGTCTGTGACGCGCACGGGCATGATGGAGCAGTTGTACGCGACGCCGGCAAGCCCCCGGCCGTTGTTGGTGGTTGCCGCCGCGAAGCTGGCGACCTCTGTGCCGTGCACCACGCCGAGGTCGGGGATGCCGTCCTCGTTGTCGTCGTCGGCATTGCCGATGGCCGCGTCCACGTCGGGAATCTGCGGATTGAACTCATCCCATACGTAGTCCTCCGGCCACCAGGCGGGATCCCACACCGTGGGCTCGTTGTCCACATCCGCCGGGTCCCAGACGACGCTGGCACCCGGGTTCTGCCCGACGAAGTCCCAGCCGTGGAAGTCATCGACCCACCCGTTGCCGTCGTCATCCACTCCCTCAGTACCGTTGACCTCGGCTGTGTTCTGCCACAGGTTCGCGACGAGGTCCTCGTGGTAGATGGACACACCGCTGTCAACCACGGCGATGACGGTGTCGGCGCTGCCCGTCTGCAGGTCCCACGCCTCCGGCGCTCGGATCTGGAAGAGGTACTCCTGGTGCACTGAGGGATGCTCGGGCATGGGCGGATCATCGGCAGACCCGAAGTAGGGGTCGTTCGGCATGGCGCAATCGGTGATCCGCATCTGCCTATGCGCCGATGCCACGTCGGGGTGGTTACTCAGGCGCGCCGCCACGTCGTCGGGCGAGAGGTCACTGGGCAGCTCCATGAGGTAGAGGCCCGGCCGCTCGGGGCGCTCCATGACACGCGCGCGGAAGCGCCGCCCCAGCGCCTCGGCCGCCTCTCGGCCCCCGGCATCGTCATTGAGCCGGAAGTAGACGCCTCGTGAGCCCCAGGTGCTCGCGGCGGGCTGGCGCGAGGACAGCGGAACGATGACGCTGGCCGAGCTGTGGAGGTAATCCCCCAGGCACCGAGTCGCCCCAAATACGGCCGGCAACAGATACAGGATAATGGCAGGCAGCAGAATATGCCGCCGCAAGTAATGCACCGAGTCTCATCCTCTCCTCCCAGATCCCTCGCGGTACCGCCGAAGGCACCTCGCCTTCCAGGTGATCTGCGCCTCGCCTGTGGTTGTGAATTCGGCGAACAAGAGCGACTGTCCTCTCTTGTCACCAGATCGTGAGCGAAACGTGAGCTAAGACCCGAACGAATGGGAACACGGCCCGCATCGGCGCTTGCGACAACATCCCCGTTCCTGTGCCCATCCGCCGCCTGGCGGGAGCCGACGCGCGAAGAGCATACGCGTGACACGATGGACCTGCGGCGCCGCCGTTCACATTCAGCCGGCGGCAGATGCGGCGCGGCGCAGGCGGAGGTCCGCCCGGCAGCGCGGGACGGAGCCAAGATGCGCCGCAGTGCCGCCGCCGGCGAGCGCCATGCGTCCCGCCTCCATCCCCTCCACAATCCCTCGCGTAGGTCGAGCATCCTCGCCCGACAGAGCCGTTTCGGCCCGAGCCGTTGCCGTGCGGGCGGCATCACGCGCTCGACCATCCGACGAGCGTCGCCGCCATGTGAAGTCCTTTGCGGGAGGGGACCGGGGAGGGCGGGTCCCTCTTAGAGAAGAGCCGTCCCCCGTCGGTCGTTGCAGTTGCCGTGTACTCCTGCCGGGCACACGAATGCCGACGCAGGCGAGGCATGCGATCCGAGGCCGGGGACGGTGGTGGCGATCAGACTTCAGGGATGACGGCGTGGACGTCCGCGTTGTACTCCTGGAGGGTGCGCAGGTCCAGCTCGCCGCGTTGCAGCACCTCAACGGCCAGGATTGCCACTGAGGCGCCGGCGATGGTGGTGATGCACGGGACGCCGTGCTGGACGGCACAGGCGCGGATGCGGCGTTCGTCGTCGCGAGGCTGCGGCCCCGATGGGGTGTTGATGATCAGGTCCAGCCGCCGGTCCTCGATCAGGTCGATGGCGTTCGGGCCGCGGCTGTCGCCCAGCCGGAAGACCACCTGGGCGTTCATCCCGCTGCGGCGCAGGGCGCGGGCGGTTCCCTCGGTCGCCACCATGTCGAAACCCAGCGTCTCCAGGTGCTTGGCGAGGAAGATGGCGTCACGCTTGTCGCGGTTGCGCACCGAGAAGAACACGGTGCCACGCGTCGGCAGGTTGTGCCCGGCGGCGATGGCGGCCTTGGCGAAGGCGGCGCCGAAGTTGCGGTCGATCCCCATCACCTCGCCCGTGCTCTTCATCTCCGGCCCGAGGATGGTGTCCACGCCGTGGAATCGGCTGAAGGGAAAGACCGGGAACTTGACCGCGAAGTGCCTGACGTCCACCTCTTCGGTGAAGCCGATCTCCTCCAGTCTCTCGCCCGCCATCACGCGCGCGGCGATCTTCGCCAGCGGCACGCCGATCGCCTTCGAGACGTAGGGGATGGTCCGCGATGCGCGCGGGTTGGCCTCCAGCACATAGACCTGCTCGTTGCGGATCGCGTACTGGATGTTGAGCAACCCGACCACGTTCAGCTCCTCCGCCAGCGTTCGCGTCTGCTCCATCAGGCTCTCAACCTCGGCATCAGAGAGGCTGAAGGGCGGAAGCACGCAGGCCGAGTCGCCGGAGTGTACCCCGGCCTCCTCGATGTGCTCGAGCACCCCGCCGATGACGCAGCGCTCGCCGTCGGCGACCGCGTCCACGTCGATCTCGATGGCGTCCTCCAGGAAGCGGTCGATCAGCACCGGGTGCTCGGGGGAGGCCTCGACCGCCAGCCCCATGTAGCGCAGGAGCTGCTCCTCGTCGTAGCAGATCTGCATGGCCCGGCCGCCCAGGACGAAGCTGGGCCGGACCACCACGGGGTAGCCGATCTCCTGCGCGGCATCGACGGCTCCCTCCACGGAGGCCGCCGTGGCTGCCTGGGCCATCTGGAGGCCCAGCCGCTCAAGCACCTGCTTGAAGTACTCGCGATCCTCGGCGCGCGCGATGTCGGCGGGGGTGGTGCCGATGATGGGCACGCCGTGAGCCGCGAGGCCCTCCGCCAGGTTCAGGGGCGTCTGCCCGCCCAACTGCACGATGACGCCGACGGGCTGCTCCTTTTCGCAGATGTTCAGGACATCCTCAAGGGTCAGGGGCTCGAAGAACAGCTTGTCGGAGGTGTCGTAGTCGGTGCTGACGGTCTCAGGGTTGGTGTTGACGATGATGGCGTCGTAGCCCTGCTCGCGGAGGGCGAATGCCGCGTGTACACAGCAGTAGTCGAACTCTATGCCCTGGCCGATGCGGTTGGGGCCGCCGCCGAGGATGATGATGTTGGGGCGCTCCGACTTGCGGTGCTCGTCCTCCTCCTCGTAGGTCAGGTAGAAGTACGGGGTCTGCGCCACGAACTCGGCGGCACAGGTGTCCACGAGCTTGACCACGGGCCGGATGTTCAGGGTGCGCCTGTGTGCGTGCACATCGTGTTCGCTGACCCTGGTCAGCGCCGCGATCTGCCGGTCGGAGAAGCCCGCGCGCTTGTAGCCGCGCATCTCCTCGGCGCCCATGCCTTCTATGCTCGGCGGCTCGCCCTCCGCCGGGCCGCGGCCGGACCCGGGGCGCCACTGGGCCAGCTCGTCCTGCATCTCCACGATCTCCAGGAGGTTGCGCAGGAACCAGGGGTCGATCTTCGTGCGCTCGTAGAGCTGCTCGACCGTCGCGCCCTGGCGCATCGCCGCCCGCAGCTCGAAGAGCCGATCCGGATGCGGCCTCTCGATGAGCCGCAGCAGCTCGTCCAGCGAGAGGTGCTCGTAGCGCCCGCCCGCGCCGTCGGCTCCGAGGCCGAAGCGGCCGATCTCCAGCGAGCGGATGGCCTTCTGCAGGCTCTCCTTGAAGGTGCGCCCGATGGCCATGGCCTCGCCCACCGACTTCATGTGCGTGGTCAGCCGCTCCTCGGCACCGGGGAACTTCTCGAAGGCCCAGCGCGGGATCTTCGTCACCACGTAGTCGATGGTCGGCTCGAAGCACGCCGGCGTCTCGCGCGTGATGTCATTGGGCAGCTCGTCGAGGGTGTAGCCCACCGCCAGCTTCGCGGCGATCTTCGCAATCGGGAAGCCGGTGGCCTTGGACGCCAGGGCCGACGAGCGGCTCACCCGCGGGTTCATCTCGATCAGCACGACCTCACCTGTATCCGGGTGGATGGCGAACTGGATGTTGCTGCCCCCCGTGTCCACGCCGACCTCGCGGATGCACTTCACGGACATGTCTCGCAGGAGCTGGTACTCGGGCTGGCTGAGGGTCTGCGTCGGCGCCACGGTGATGGAGTCGCCGGTGTGCACGCCCATGGGGTCGAAGTTCTCGATGGCGCAGATGACGACGACGTTGTCGGCGCTGTCGCGCATGACCTCGTACTCGATCTCCTTCCAGCCCACGACGGACTGCTCGATGAGCACCTCGTTCATGGGGCTGGCCTCGATGCCGCGCAGCACGACCTCCTCGATGTGCTCGGGCTCAGTGATCTGCCCGCCGCCGATGCCGCCCAGGGTCGCCGAGGGACGGACCACCACGGGCAGGCCGATGCGGTCGATGATCTGGCGCGCCTCCCTCAGGTCATTGGCTGTGGCGCTCTCGGGCATGGGCAGTCCCGCCGCGGCCATCATGTCCTTGAACAGCTCGCGGTCCTCAGCCTTCTTTATCGCCTTGCGGGTGGCCCCGATCAGCTCCACGTTGTAGCGCGACAGCACGCCGCTCTCCGCCAGCTCCAGCGCCATGTTCAGCCCCGTCTGCCCTCCCAGGGTCGGCAGGAGCGCGTCGGGGCGCTCGCGATTGATGATCGCGGCTACGGTCTCCACCGTCAGCGGCTCGATGTAGGTGCGCGAGGCCATCTCGGGGTCGGTCATGATGGTGGCCGGGTTCGAGTTGACGAGCGTGACCTCATAGCCCTCCTCCATCAGCGCCTTGCACGCCTGAGTCCCCGAGTAGTCGAACTCGCAGGCCTGGCCGATGACGATGGGTCCCGACCCGATGATCAGTATCTTGTGCAGGTCGTCGCGCCTGGGCATGCGTCCTCCCGCGCCGGTTGTGGGTAGCGAGTTGCGGCTTCCGAACAGCGCCAGACTGCGGTCGGTGCCTCTCGTACCCCTGCGCACCGCGTCAGTTAAGGAAAACCCCGCCCGGAGGCGGGGGAATCGTCACCGGCGAGCGCTCACTGCTTTCATGTGGTCGATGAAGATGTCGAACAGGTAGTGCGAGTCATGTGGCCCCGGTCCCGCCTCAGGATGATACTGCACCGAGAAGATGGGCAGTTCGGTGTGCCGCATCCCCTCGAGCGACTGGTCGTTGAGGTTGATGTGAGTGATCTCAACATCATCGGGGAGGCTGTCGGGATCGACGCAGTAACCGTGGTTCTGCGTGGTGATCTCGACCTTGCCCGTCTCCAGGCGCTTGACCGGGTGGTTGCAGCCGCGGTGGCCGTACTTGAGCTTGTAGGTCGTGCCGCCGAAGGCATGCCCGAGCAGTTGCTGGCCCAGGCAGATGCCGAAGATGGGCAGCTCCGGGTCTATCAGGTCCTCAACGACCTCGATGACGTAGCCGAGAGCGGCCGGGTCGCCGGGGCCGTTGGAGACCACGACGCCGTCCGGATCCCACTCCCTGATCCGATCCGCCTCCGTCGTGCAGGGCGTGACGATGACCTCGCAGCGCCGCTGCACGAGATGCCGCAGGATGTTCTGCTTCACCCCGCAGTCGATGACCACCACGCGGAAGCCGAACCACTGCTCGTCGGCCTCCAGGTAGCCCACGGGCGAGGCGGCCGTGCCGCCGAAGGGCATGAAGGCCCGGGGGAAGTCGGCATCTTCCTCCTCGATGTAGCCGCGAGGGCCCCAGCGCCGCGGCCGGTCATGGATGACCTCCCTCACCAGGTCTCGGCCCGACAGCGGCGGCAGCTCCTGCGCCCGCGCGACCAGCGACTGCTCGTCAAGGTCGGTGGTGGAGACCATGCCCATCTGCCAGCCCTCGTCACGCAGGTGCGAGGCCAGCTTCCGCGTGTCCACGTCGCTGATGCCGACGATGCCGTTGTCCGCGAGGAAGCGCCCGAGACTCTGCTCGGAGCGCCAGTTGCTGGGCTCCTCGTTGTACTCCCTGACGACGAAGCCCTCCACCCACGGGCGCCATGACTCCATGTCCACGGGGTTGATGCCGTAGTTCCCGATCTCGGGGTAGGTCATCGTCACGATCTGGCCGCGGTAGGACGGATCGGTGAGGACCTCCTGATACCCGACCATACCGGTGTTGAAGCAGATCTCACCGAAGGCCTCGCCCTCGGCCCCGAAGTTGTATCCGTGCAGAACCATCCCGTCCGCCAGCGCGAGTATGGCGGGCCGCCTCTCGCGAGACATCCACTCACCTCGAAGAGACCGGTGCGGCAACGCGCTCGGTGCTCGTGCGCCTCCCTTCAAGTCATTATGCCATATCGCGACCGTGGGTGCAATCGCTTCGCTGCTCAAGAGAGCATCCAGATTCCTGTGGATGACACACGGACGCCCCCATCCGCACGTCGTTGCTCTGCAGGCGTTCGCGCCGCAACGGGGTTGGCCTCACCCTGCGTCCCTCCCACCCAGGAGCGGGATGCGCAGGCACGGGACGTCGCCGCTCGGTGCGCGCAGCCACACGAATCTGGATGCTGCCCGGCTCAAAGCCGAAGGCGACCGGCTTGGGCCTCACGTGACTTCGACACGGCTGGGCCATGGAATCCAGGTCCGGACCGTAGTGCCATCCCCCCACGCTCCATGCGCCGAATCGGGGGGATTCGCCGGCCCTGTGAAGGCCTGGCCTCTACAGCGGTAGCGCCACCACGCGGTTCGAGGCCGCGGCGATCTGCGCCGCCTGCGCCACCTCGGTGTTGCGCAGGCCCTCGATGCCGGGGATGGTCACCTCGGTGTCGTCCACCACCGCCTCGATGAACTCGCGCACCTCGCGCTGCACCCCGGGCTCGTATCCCCGCGCGGTCTCATCGTAGGGTGTGCTCTGCGGCTCACCGTCCCCGGCCACCCAGGTGACCTCACGGGTCTTGCTGTCGAAGAAGACGGTGCCCTCGGTGCAGAAGATCTTGCCGTCGTAGGTGCCCAGCCTGGCCGCGTGGCCGGCCAGCAGCGCGCCGCGTCCGCCCTCCTGGAAGTTGATGACGACGTGCGCGAAGTCCTCGTAGTCCACCTCGGGGTTGACGTAGTTGTCCATCGAGGCGTAGACCGTATGCGCCTCGCCGAGGATCTGGCGTATGAAGTCGATCTCGTGGGCGGAGATCTCGAAGAGCGGCCCGCCCGACAACTCCTTCTTCATGCGCCAGGTCTGGGCGTATCTCCCGGCCCAGCCGCCGCCCATGCGCGTCACCTGCATTCCGAACGGCTCGCCCAGGTCGCCGGCATTGATCAGGTCGATGATCCACGCGTAGGGCGGGTTGTAGCGCTGGACCTGGCCGATCATCAGCTTGACGCCCGCCGAGTCGCATGCCTCGATCATGGCGCGGGCGTCGGCGACATTGAGCGCCATCGGCTTCTCGCAGAAGACGTGCTTGCCGGCCTCGGCCGCGCGGCGCACCAGCTCGGCGTGGAGGTAGTTGGGCGCGGCCACGATCACCGCCCCGATGTCCTCGCGCTCGAGCATCTCACGCAGATCGGTATAGGCGTCGATGGGGCCGCGCGCGCGCGCCTCCTCGCCGATCTCCCGCGCCGCCGCCTCCGCCGCGCCCTCGGCCGGGTCACTGACGGCGACGACGCGCCCCAACTCGCAGGTCGCGGCTCTCCTCGCCAGGCCCCTGCCCATGTTGCCGGCGCCGATGAGACCGATCAGAAGCTCAGCCATCGCTATGCCTCCAGTGGCCCACGCCGGACCGACCCCGTTTGCGGCGGCCGGCTCCCCGCCCTCTGCGTGCAGGTCACGCGCGCCGCCCGTCGCAGGGGTGGCGCCGTCTCGCGTCCGGACATGTCGTGCAGCATCAGGCCTCGCGCGGGCCGTTGTCGAGACGCCTGCGCATCAGGACATTCAGGAAGTCGTTGCCCGAGAGCATAATGGGCTCCCAGCCATCCCTGGCGTCGCTGTTGATGCGCTCGTTGAGGACTGAGATGCTGGTGGTAGGCATGTGCAAGACGCGGTACTCGTACTCCGCCATTGCTCGTCCCTCCCTCGTCGGGCTACCGGCCCAGGATGGCGTCCATCGAGCGGCTGGTGGCCTCGATCAGGCGCTCGGGGTGGTGGGAGTACGGCGGCATCATCTCCGCGGTGACCGGCCCATCATACCCAATCTCCTCCAGCGCACCCATGACCGCGTTCCAGGGTACGTCGCCCTCGAGCAGGTCCACGAAGCCGTCGAAGCTGCCGGTCCCGATGCTCTCTCGGAAGTCCTTGATGTGGACCGCCTTGATCCGGTCGTCGAGGATGCGGATCCACTGATCCGGGTAGCCGTTCGGGACCACGTTGCCCACATCGAAGTAGGCCTGCACGGAGTCCTCGCCGATCTCATCAATGATCTCCGCGAACTCGAGCGGGCTGAGCAGGAACTTGTTCCAGACGTACTCGAGCCCGATGCAGACGCCGGCGTCGTCGGCGTCCTCGCTCAGGTCGGAGAAGGTCTCGACCACGTCGTCGTAGGCCCGGTCGTAGGGGTAGTCCGCGGTGACGGTGCAGGGCACGACCAGGAGCGTGTCAGCGCCCAGCGCGGCGCCGAGCCGAAGCGACCTGCGGATGATCTCGCAGCCCTTCGCGGCGACATCCGGGTCGGGCCCGCAGGCAGGGTACTCCCAGCCGAGACCGCTCGCGATGGTGCGCAGCTCAAGGCCGATCTCCTCCGCCATCTCCACGAACTGCTGCATCTCGCCCGGACTGCTGTCGGGCGTGATCTCGCCCTCCGGCTCCACGGTGAGCTCGATGCCCTCAAAGCCGTACTCCTTCGCCATCTTCATGCGGTCCTCGATCGACATCCCCTCAGGAAAGGACCAGAAGCTGATCGCCTTGACCATGATCTTCCTCCGCCTCGCGTCTGTCGGTTGGCACAACCTGGGGCCGCCACAGATGGGGCCGCCCGCCTCGGCTGCTTCGCTTCACCACTCCCCGATTCCTGCCTGCCTCCCGGACGGCCTGATAATAGGTGGGCACCGCTCGCGCGTCGGCGAGGCGTCGTGGGCGTTCGGCGGCAACAAGTCGGTAACAAGTCTGCACAGCGCGTCAAGAGCGCGCGAGGTGCCACCGATGATGATGCTGACAGGTAGGGGTCAGACGGAGCGAACTCGCTCTGCCGTTTCTATCCGAGGTGCGCACAATGAGCCATCCTATCGAGCAGATACGTGGGGATGATCTGCTCTCGTCACGCCATGACGCGGATCTGCTGGAGGCGCTCTCACAGGCGACCGGCGTCCTCGACCTCCTGCGCAGGGCCGATGAGATCACCCCACCCGAGATCGACCTGTGGAGCGCCCTGGTGCTGGGCGATCCCGCCGAGCTGTACGTGCACGCCCCCGGTCCGCTGAGCCCTTCCCTCGCCCTCGCTCTAGGCCGGTCCATGAGCGAGGAGCTGCGGCTCTACGTCGGGAAGCCGGAGCATCTCTGGCCGATCGAGCCCACGCTTACCTCCTGCACCGACGTTGGCTGCGAGCTGGTCACGGAGCTGTCGGAGGCGTATCACGACCATGTGACGGAGCGCGGCGAGGAGGTCGTGGCCGTCGCCCGCGCAAGCGCCCTGCGGCGGAACGGCCTCACGCTGGACCGATGGCGCCAGGCCGATGAGGCGCTCCAGGTCACCGCGTGGATGCTGGGCTCCCTGACGGACTCGGAGATGCCGGCGCGCGGGGTCATCGACCCTATCAGCGGCGCCTATACGAACGCGTTCTTCCGGCAGGCGCTCGACAAGGAGCTGGCACGGCACCAGCGCGTCGCGTCGGAGCTGTGCGTCATCCTACTTCAGCTTCGGCGTACCTCGCCGATGCTTGCCGATCAGCGGCCCGCACCGCAGGTGCTGGCCGCGGCGGCTCAGGTCACGCTCGCGGAGCTGCGCGATTCGGACCTCGTCGCCCGGCTGGACTCGCGGCGTCTGGCGGCGCTGCTGCCCTGCACGAGCCCGCGCAACGGCCTGATCGCGGCCAGCCGCCTGGGCGAGGCCCTGCAGGACGTCGAGGAGCTGAAGGGATGGAGCATCGACATAGGCGTCAGCGGCGTCGGCCTCGACACGGCCTGCAGCAACGAACTGCTCGACCAGGCCACGTACGCGATGCTGGCGGCGCAGAAGGGGGCCTCGCGGCACCCCTTCGTGTACGTGTAGCGGCGGCGGCGTGCCCCTTTACGGCGCCAGCACGTGGACGGTATCGTGGGTCGCCGCCAGCAGGCGCAGGCCGCCGGGCCCGGCCATTGTCTCCACCAGCAGCGGCCTACCCATCGCCTCGAAGTCCGCCACAGCGTCCATCTGCCCGCGCACCAGCACCACGCGGCCGTCATCGCAGGCCACGAGGATGCCGGACGTCGCGCCTTCGCGCGGCACGAGCGCGATGTCGTTGATCGTGTCGCCGAAGTTCCTCTGCGCCAGCACATCACCGCCGGGGCCCAGGACGTACAGGTAGCCCGTCTCCGACGCCGCCAGCAGCTCGGGCGCCATGTCGCCAAGGACGTCGCCGACGAGCACCTCGCGATAGGCGAAGCCGTAGTTGGGGAAGCTGAAGCGCACGTCGCCACCCCACGTGGTGAGGGTGAAGGCACCCGTGGACGATCCGTTGGCGATCTCGTACGAGCCGTCGCCGTCCATGTCCGCGACCGCCATCTGCACGTCCCCCAGCTCGGAGTAGGTGCGCGGCAGTGCCCTGCCATCCGCGCTGAAGACCTGCACCGAGCCATATCGGTTCGCGACCGCGATCTCCTTGACGCCATCGCCGTCGAGGTCGATCACCGCCATCTCGTTCGGCCCATGCGGCACTCGATCGAAGCGCCAGAGCAGGTTGAAGTCCGTGTCATAGCGTGCCAGATTCCCGTTCTTGAGGCACGCCATGATGTCCGGGGCGCCGTCGCCGTCGATGTCGTCCACGGCCAGCGCGCCGACGCGCGGCTGGCGCACGCTGCTGGTGCCCACGCGCAGCGGCAGGTCGGCATGGTGCGCGCGCTCCTCGGCGCCGCTGGCCGCATCCAGCACGTGAATGCGCTCGTCATCGGCGCCGACGAGCACCTCCAGCGCCCCGTCCCCGTCGATGTCGCCCTCCGCCACGCAGCGCGCGATCCCGCCCGCCGCGAAGCGCCACAGCGTCTCGCCCGCGGCCGTCACGGCCGTGGCCAGGTTCGCGCGCAGCACGATCAGCTCCTGGGCGCCGTCGCCGTCCAGGTCCACCGGGTGCAGCTTCTCGATCGGCTGCATCTCGGTCCCGGGCTCGACCTCGATCTCGATGGCTTGCTCGACCGTCAGTGGCGGCAGCTCCTCCCGCGGCGGCTCCAGAGCCTCCACCGGTCCGGCGGCCGCGCGAGCCTGGTAGCGTGCGAAGGCCTGCTCCAGCTCGATAAGGCCTGCCTCCAGCTCACCGAACTGCGCCAGGTCCATGTCGAGTCGGCCCTCCTGCAGCAGCAGCGGCATGCCCCCGAGCGTGACCGATTCGAGGTCCGGGGGACCTATGATGGTGACGCGGGCCGGATGAGCCTCGAACTCGCCGCTGATGGGGGCCTTCGCCCAGATCTCGCCCCGAAAGTCGGTCACGTCCGCCGCCCACGCGCGGTCGAGCGTGAAGGCGATCATCTTCATCTGGGCCTGGCCGCGCATGGTCGCCTCATCGCCCATCAGCACCACCAGCCAGGGCTCGCCGTCGCGCGTGATCATGGCGGCCTCGTCGCTGATGGGCCGCAGGTCGTACTCCTTCGGCTCCTCGCTGCCATCGCTGTAGAGGAGAGTGTGGAACGCGCGTTGCTCGCCCGGCTGTAGGTGGCCTCCGAGCCGCTGGCGCATGTAGGTGATGTGCCGGCCCACGTGGTTGATGCGGCCCGTCAGCTTGCACCGGGCCTGCCCGCCGGAGGTGACGTGGAAGCGGTATTGGGGCGCCGCCTCCACCAGCTCTTCCGGCAGCGGCGGCGCCTCCTCGGCCTCGATCTCCGCCACCGTCTCGCCGGCCTCATCGCGAAGCACCATGCGGTCGAGCATCACGCCCGGGCCCTCGCGCAGCGTAATGGTAAGGCGGTGCTTGCCGTCCTCGGCGATCTGGATGTTCGGGGTCGGCGTGTCTTTGGTCCAGGTGCCGGACGAGGGGCCGAACTGCCCGATCGGGATGTGGAAGGCGATCCGCTCGCCGCCATCGACCGACACGTAGAAGCTGTCCTTCCCGCTGTCGAGGCCGTAGGCGAAGAGGCTCAACTCGTACTGGCCCGCCGGCAGGTCGAGCATGGTGTCGAGCTGCGAGTGCGGCGACGTGAAGGTCACGGCCTTCGCCACGCCCTCGGCCGGGTCGGTGACGGTGATCAGGTCGCGGCTCCCGACGCCGCCCTCGCCCTGGCGCACGGTGTGGAAGATGCGGCCCGCCTCCAGGCCCTGCTCGCCCTCCGCCAGCGTCTTCCAGTTGCCGAGGAAGGTGTAGTCGCCCTCCTCGTTGGCGCGCAGGCGGTCGGTGACCAGCACGAACTCGCCCTTGAGCCAGAAGATGTTGCGCGTCCAGTCCACCCCGTTGTAGTCGTACATCGTGGTCTCGCAGAGCGTGGCGGTCGGCAGGTCGGCAAGCGACTCCAGGGCGGTGCAGGAGGGCACCAGCTCGGCCACGCGGCCGTCCCTGATCACGCTCACCCCGTTGTGGTCGGTAGTGTTGCGCACCAGGTAGTCGCCGTCGATGAGCCAGTCGTGCCCGTCCGCGAAGAGCTTGATGATGCAGTTGCCGTCGTACTGCAGGTGCTTGCCGCGCGCGTAGCCGTCCAGCAGGAAGTACTGCGCGTCCATGTCGAGGCTTTCGCGGAAGGCGATCTTGTCGAAGCACTTCTCCAGGGGGATGTTCGGCGGCGTAGGCTCGCCGCCGTAGTCGGCATGCTCGGTGGTATAGCGGTACACCTCCGGGTGCAGCTCGAACACGTTCGCGCCCACTAGATCGTACCAGGGCACCGGCTTCACCGACGGATCGTAGGGGTTGGCGTAGCCGCCCTCGTGCACCCTGTCGAGCCACCAGAGGAAGCGCCCGTCCTTATGGTACCACAGAGCCCAGTGCTGGTTGCGGACGTAGGCTCCCCGGCCGTAGTCCGAGTCGCCGAAGCCGGCGACATCGCCGGTGTTATCGCAGATCGCGACCTCATACTCGGCGTGGCGGCGCGCGTTGCCGTTCTCGAAGAATGTGTAGTCGTTCTCGGCCAGCGTGTACTCGATCGTGTGGCGCGGCACGATGGATTCGTAGCCGGCCGAGTCCTCCTGGGGCTTCCAGCACCTCACCTGGTTGTTGAAGCAGGCCGAGCACTTGCGCAGCATCAGCTCCATCTGGCCGTCGAGGTTGCCGTAGAAGCGGTCGAAGTAGCGGGCCATCCAGTAGATGCCCAGCAGCGGGAAGGTGGTGTGGTTCCAGATGATACCATCGTTGTTCTCGAGATTCCCGTACCCGGACGTGCGTGCCGGGAGGACGTAGAGCGTGTTGAGGATCACGTTCGTGGCCGCGAGGCGCTCCCCGTCGGTCCAGATCGGCGCCTCCTCGATGACGTCCCACATGGCGCCGATCATGTTCGAGGTGGTCTCCTCCGGCCAGGTGATGTGGAAGCGGGGATCCTCCATGAAGCGCTCGGCCGCGTCCTCGATCAGGATCTTCTTCGCGCGCCGCGCCCAGGCCACGTCGCCCGTGTCGCGGTACTGCACGACGGCCTCCCAGAACCGCCGCGTGATGTTGATGTCCACCGGCGAGTCGATCAGCTCCCGCGCCTGCTCCTCGCTCATGGGCTCGACGCCGGAGACCTCCAGCAGAGGGCCGGTGAAGGCCCAGTTGGGGGCATTGGGCACCATGGCCAGGAGCGCCTCCACGCCGGCCGCCAGGCCCTCGAGCTCCGATGCGCCGACCACGAGCACGTTCGTGGCCCTGGGCCAGTTGTAGGGCTCGTGGACGATCTGCAGCACGTAGCGCCCGGGGCCGGGCTTGAGGGCGTCGATCGCCAGATACTTGTTGAAGTACAGCCGCTCGATGACGAAGTTGCTGTTCAGGTTCCCCAGCGCGATGATGGTGCCCTCAGCCCCGACCAGCGACTTCGCGTCGGCGGTCACGGGCAGGCGCGCCCCCGTCTTCGCCTCGATCTGCGCCGAGAGGTGTTCGCCCAGCGCCGCGTATTCCTCGCCCTCGGGCACGGCGACAGTCGCGGCCGGCTGGCCATCCTCAACAATGGGTGTGCGCAGATTCAGCTCGCGGACCTGCTCGATGCCCGTCGAGCCATGCGCGGCCAGCGGGAAGCGGGGGCCCCACGTCTCGCGGTCCGCGACCTGCAGTGACGCATCGTCGATGATCGTCTCGCTGGTCCAGTAGTGCATGGTGTAGATGTAGACGCGCGCCGTGGTCGTGCCCTCCGGCGCCTCCATGCCCACCATGAAGCGCTGCCAGTCGCCACCGATCGCTGGGGCGACACGCACGCTGCGCAGCTCGTTGCTGGGTAGGAAGCGAAGCTGCAGGTCCACGGCGTCATCGTGGTTGCGCGAGACGGCCTTCGCCCAGACGCTCAGCAGGTAGAGCTTGCCCGCCTCTGCCGGCACCTCCTGGACGACGCCGATGGCCCAGGTGTTGTCGCGCTCCTCAGGACCGGTGTCGATGAGGCGCACGGCCTTCTCGCCCGAGTGCGCCTCGTCGGTGATGACGAGTTGGCTCTCCGGGACGTCGCCTCCGTAGCGGCTCCAGCCCACGGGGATGCCGCCCTCCCCGACCTCCTCGAAGCCGGGGTTGGCCAGCAGGTTCTCCTGCGCCACGGCGGGAGCGTGCAACATGGCGAGAGCGCTGATGGCGACGATGATGATGCGCGTGCGGCGCAGCATGGCGGCCACCTCCGGACGCAGCCTCGAGTCAACGCGCCGTATCCCTTCGATTCCGGGCACTGCGGCACCTGCCGCGGCAGGGGCGCCGGGCACCCCAGGGAAGCGCGACAGGTCTCCAGAGCCTCTCCGGAAAGCCGCAATCCGAGCCCTTCGCGGTTGTCTGGTGTAGGGCTTTGCGAGGGTAGACCTCCACGCGAAAGGGACGATCTGGGGGCGTTCTGCCCCTTGCCGGACAGGCTCTCAAGCCACGCCCGACCGTTGGTCCGTATCGGGAGTCGTGTCGTTCAGGAGGGGCGAGCTTCCTTGCTCGCCCGGTCGTTCGCGGGCCTCCCCCCCGCCCCCCTCTCCCTGGCGCGACAGACGACGTCGCGCGGGCGGGACGAGGGGGGAGGAACGGCTTCTCGGCGCTGTTGCCCGGCCGTCTGGAGGCGCGGGATTACACTCCCGCCCGCGGCTTCTATTCAGTTGTCAAGGTGCGCACCACGCCGTCGCGATCGGCCCGGGGCCGCGGCGCACGAACTGGGCTCCCCTGTTAACATAGGAACCGGAGGGCTCTCATTTGCCGGCCATTTCGGATATTCCATAAAGAGATCAGCGAAGAGGCGAGGGGAAAGGCGAGACTTCTTGCTATGGCGGCAGAAAGCGGCGGGCGGCGTGGGCACGCCGCTCGTCCGTACGGCTTCGTTCGCGCGGGTGCATCATCTGCGCGCGATGGCCGGGGTGGGCAGCCCGGCCCTCCGGGACGGCTGGGGCGGGTCCGTGGCACGGGTCTCCAGGCCCGTGCGCCATTTGCCGTCGTCGTTGCCTCAGTTGCCGTCGTTGCTTTCGTTGCCGCCGTGCCCCTCGATGATCGCGATCTCCTCTTCGCCGAGGCCGTAGAGCGCATACACGATGCGGTCGATGAGGGCATCGGTGCGCGCCAGCGCCTCGTTGAGCGCGTCGAGGTCCTCCATCGCCTCCTCGTAGGCTTCCTGCACCAGGTTGTCGATCTGCGCGCGGCGCGGGTCCACGTCCATCTTCCGCCGGTTCGCGGCCTGGCAGAGGCGCCGCGACAGCTCCGCGTAGTCCGGCACCCGCTCGCGGTCGTCGAAGTCGCGGATGATGGTCCTGCCCGACAGGTCGTCGATGGCGCAGCCCAGCCGCCGCTCCAGCCAGCCCAGGAAGCGCTGCTTCTCCTCGTGCCTGCGCGCGTTGAGGTCGATCATGCGCTGGGCCAGCGAGGCGAGGAGGTCGTGGACGAAGTCCTCGCGGAGGTCGCTGACCTCACCCCCCTCGGTCCCCCCTCTCCGTTCCGGCGAGGGGGGAGGAACGGCTTCTCGGCGTTGTTGCCCGGCCGCCTGGAGGCGCGTGGCTTCAGCCGCGCCCCGTTCGTCGTCGTCCGCCCGCTCCTCGAACCACGCGATCTCCGCGGCCCAGTAGTCATCCTCGCGAAGCTCGGGCTTGCCGGCAGGACCGTGCGCGGCGGCATGAGCGGCGAGCGCCGCCCGCGCCAGCACGAAGGGCGTCTCATAGTCGCCAGCTTCGATGGCCTCTCGACACCGCCCCAGCGCCTCCTCCTTCAGCGCCTCGTCCGTCGGATGGTCAAAGTCGATGATGCGGATGGGAAGCGCGCGCGTCTCCGCGAGGACGATCTTCGGGAAGTCATCCCGGAGCGCCACTGCAGAGGCTTGGACGTGGATGTAGGAGAGCAGCGCGGAATTCAGTGTTGCGAGGAGATACCAAAGGCCATACTGGTCGACCGCGACAATGGACTGGATGGATTTGTTCGTGACGAAGTCAGCATCCGTCCAGGCAGCTTGCAGCTCGAATTGCCTGCTGATCAACTCGCGCAGGAGCAAACGCGAACCCGTGAAGTAACGCTGTGGCTTGTACTCCGCAATTCCACCATGGTACTCCACATCCGCTGTTTCGGTCTCGAGCTTGTACCGTCGCAGTTCCCCAACCAGCCCGGGCTCCTTCGGGGCAGCGCGTGCTGGCGTGACATTGAAGGGCGTGATACCACGCTGAACGTCCGCATGCTCACCTAGCGGCTCCGAGAGGCGCCCAATCTTGGCCGCAACCTCCACGGCCATCGGGGGCATGTAGGTCAGCATCTGCAGATCCGCAGCTCCCGGTAGGTCCTCAGAGAACCATCTGCCGGTATCATGTGTTACCCAGCGCTGGTCACCGGCCTCGATGCAACTGACGTGATCCTTCCGCCCGTAGGTGAGCACGCGGACCCGCGTTGAGTCCGCTGGCCGTCTCTCCTCCCTTGCGCCGAGAAGTATCATTGTGTCAACGTACGCATCTACGAACACGTCGTACGGGAGGTTGACTACGGTATTGGGCGCCAATGCGCCAAGAACGGCCTCCCTCAGACCGGCCGACGCGCTCGCCGTCTGCCATCCGCTGGGCAGGATCTGCCCCACATGGCCCCCGGAACGCGCTATTCGTGTAGCCTTCTGCAGGAAGAGCGCGAAGGCATCATCGCTTGGATGAGCAAAGGACGCGCGGCAGAAAGCGGAAGCTTCGCTCGCGATGACCAAAGGGCCCCACGGCGGATTCCCCACCACCGCATCGAACCCGCGCTCGCCCTCCCGCTTCGGGCCCTGCTCGGTGAAGAAGGCATCGGGGAACTCCAGCTCCCAGTGGAAGAAGCTGTGCTCGGCGGCGAGGGACTGGGCGTCGGCGAACCAGCCCTCGCGTTCCAGGTCGTCGAAGGCCGCCGGGCCCGTCAGCGCGTCCACCGCGCGGGCGTAGTCGGCGTCATCGACCTCGTTGCCGAAGTACGTGGAGAGCCAGACGTTGGCGACCTGCCGGAAGCGCTCGCGGCGCTGCTCGATCTCCCGCCACGCGGCCTCCTTCTCCCGCTCCTGCGCCAGCGTGTCCGTGGGCATGCGCTCGATAAGGTTGAAGGCCTGTAGCAGGCGCGTGGCCTCGGGCAGGAAGGACTGCGTGAAGAGGTTGAGCTGCGCCGAGCGCTCGCGCTCGCCGGCGTCGGGGAGCCGCCGCATCTCGCCCAGCCGCGCGCCGATGAGCGAGTTGCCCTTGCGCAGGTGGTGTTTGAGGAAGGACAGCGGCTTGCCGAACTCGACGGTGTGCAGCCACAGAGAGAGCTTGGCCAGCTCGACGGCGAGCGGGTTGAGGTCCACGCCGTAGAGGCAGCGCTCGACCACGCGGCGCTTGTAGAAGATGTTCTCGTCATCCTCATCGGCGGCCTCGGCGGGCGGGAGGTGCGACGGGTCTGTAATGATCGCCTCGGTGATCTCCTCGGAGGCGGCGACGAGGAAGTGCCCCGAGCCCATCGCGGGGTCGAGGACCATCAGCTCGAAGTAGGGCTCGAGCAGGTCGAGCTTGAGCTTCTCGATGACGGCGCGCATCTTGGCGCTCTCGGGGTGGTCGTCGCCCCAGCGGGCGATGCGGCGCTCGCGTTCGGCGATCTGGGCCTCGACCGCGGGCCTGTCCGCGGCGACGCGGGCGGCGGCCGCGGTGAGGAGCGGGTCGAGAGTGTTGGTGACGATGTAGTCCACGATGTACTCGGGCGTGTAGTAGGAGCCGGTGGCCTTGCGCTCGCCGCGGTCGGTCTGCAGGTAGACCTCGTCCTCCCAGCGTCGGCGCTCGGCCTCGCGCTCGTCGTCGCCGGCGTCGGCGAGGGGGATGATGCGCGGGGCGCGGTCGCCGGGCACCTCGATGACGGGCTCGCCCGGGGGCGCCCAGTGCGGGCGCAGCTCGAGCAGGCCCTCGTAGATGGAGCCGAGCTCGCGCACGGACAGCTCGTGGTAGTCGAGGTTCACCCTCCGGCCGGAGTCGGGGTCCTGGTCGCGGCCGAGGGAGTCGATGACGCGGGCCATCTCGCGGTCGGGGACGCGCACGCGCGGGTCGCCGAGCAGCGGCCACTGGTCGGGGTCGAAGAGGCCGCCGTCGTACTCGGGCACGCCGCTCTCGGGGTCGCCGGCGTTGATGATCTCGGAGAGGTTGCGGCACCAGGTCCACAGCGAGGTGCCGGCGCGCGGGTAGTCCTCGCCGGCGTCGAGGCGCGCGGCCACCTGCTCGCGGCGGGCGGTGACGGCGAAGTCGCGGCGGTAGGTCTCGTTCTCGACGGGCAGCAGGCGGCGGGCCTCGGCGTAGAAGGCGAAGAGCAGGCGGTAGAGCACGATGAGCGCGGCCTCGTGGACCTGCTCGATGTCCTCCGGGCCGAGGTGGTCGCTGCCATGGATCATGCCGGTCATCAGCGAGGTGAGGGCGTCGTAGACGCGGTCCTTGAGGCGGTCGGTGAGTCCCAGCCAGTACTGGCGGCTCTCGTCGAGGGTGCGCTCGACGAGGCTGCGGCCGTCGGGTCCGGGCGCGAAGCCCGCGGCGCGGAAGAAGAGGAAGAAGTAGCGGAAGTCCTGGACGTCGGCGTCGAGCAGGGCGGGGAGATCGACCTCGTAGTAGTGGAGGCCGGCGCGGGAGGCCTCACGCTCGTAGATGCGCCAGAGGCGGCCGTTGGTGAGGATGCCCCACCGGGCGCCGGAGTCGAGGAGGTAGCGGCGTATCTGGGCGCCGGGGTGCTGGCGGCGGGCGGCCTCGTCCTCGCCGGGCTCGGCGGACCCGAGGTGGCGGTCCCAGCGCTTGGCCTCGCCCACGGCGGCGGCGCGGCGGTAGTACTGCTCATCGCCGCGTGAGGGCGCGACCTCGGCCAGCTCCTCCGCCGAGGCGAAGAGGGCGTAGTCGGGGGTGAAGATGCTCTCAACGGTCTCCAGGGGCGGCTGGGGGTCCAGCTCGAAGCCGAGTCTGCGCATCACCGGGCGGATGAGCTTCTCCTCGCAGACGGCCTCGTGGGCGTCCTTGACGAGCGGGACGTTGCGCTCGTAGATGTCGCGGAGCGCCGTCTGGAGGGCGAGGGCGGCCTGCAACGCGCCGCCCTCAAGCTCGGGCACCAGCTCGTCGAGGTAGTGGTCGGAGAAGAGACCGTGGTTGCGGTGCGGCTTATCAGGCATGGCGTGGCTCCCCCTTGGCTGCGCATCGGGTCGGCGGCGTTCTGTTCGCCGCGGGGGGCTCGCGTGCCTGCATGCAGAACGCGAGGACCTCAGGGCGGCGGTGGCGAAATGCGAGGCGTCATCGACCGAGGGCACGGGGAGCGTTCGCCATGCGCCCAATCGCGATCGTCGCCGTCGCGCTGGTAGCCTGCGCGGGCCTCGCGCAGGACGCCGAGGAGACGCCCACGCTCATCCCGGACTGGTGGGCCCGGCAGGCCGTCGCGACCATCCCACCGGCGCGCCCCGAGCCGCCGACCATCGACGGTCGCGTGGGCTACCGGGAGTGGTTCTACGCCTCCGGCGTTGACGGCTTCATCGACGTGGACACGGGTAACCTGCCCGATCTGCCGGTGCGCATGTACGCCTGCTACGACGAGGCCCACGTCTACGTCGCGGTGCGGATCGAGCGCCCGCCGATGCATCCCACGCCGCGCTCGACCTTCGAGCCGGGCCGCCACGACCACATCTGGTGGCAGGACGACGCCTTCGAGCTGGTGATCCGGCCCGGGCGCCGCGAGCGGGGCATCGAGCACTTCTACGCCTTCGTCGGCAACGCCGTCGGGGCGTGGAGCCTGATGCGCGGCGATCTGGAGGGCTCGGGCGGGGACACCTCGGTGGAGGCGGAGTGGGAGTACGCCGCCGGCCCGGCCGGGCGCACGGCCTGGTCGGGCGAGCTGGCGATCCCGATCGAGCAGCTCAGCGACTGCGAGCCGCCGCAGCCGGGCTCGGTGTGGCTGATGGACCTGATGGGCCAGCAGGTAACGCCGCGCAAGCGCATGATCGACCTGGGGATGGTCTGGAACAACCGGATGCACGGCTACCGCTGCCCGGTGACGCCGCGGTTCGTGTTCGTGGGCGAGGACGGCCCGATCCTGCGCCCGCACGGCGTGGGTCGGCTGTCGGCCACGGGCGAGCCGCCGGTGGAGAACTCGGGGATGCGCATGGTCTTCTACAACCTGGGCGACGAGGCGTTCAGCCTGGACGGGCGCGTCCAGCTCTTCCGCGCGCCCGCCGACCACCCCGAGGGCGCGCTGACGCTCTACGACGCCTGGGACCGCGTCAGGCGCATCCGCGAGGGCGGGCGGGACATCGACCCCACGCAGGCCGTGCAGGCCTTCCGCAGCGAGGAGGACATCCTGCGGGAGCTGAACGAGCGCTTCGAGTTCGTGGGCGAGCGCGAGGGGCGGCTGGTGGTCCGCGCCAGCCCCGCGGAGGGTGAAGCGGGCAACGCCTACTTCAACCTCGAGCGCCCCGTCGAGAACGGCGAGTACATCGTCGCGTGGGAGTTCACCGACCCTGAGACGGGCGAGGTGGTCAGCGCGCAGGTCGTGCCCTACGCCATCCTGCCCGGCCTGAAGGTCTCGCTGCGCCCGTTCTTCCTGAAGTACGGGAAGCTGCGCGCGGAGGCGTCGCTGGCGAACCTGGAGCTGCGCGAGGACGACCGGGTCGAGTTCGCCCTGGAGGTGGGAGGCGAGCGGCTCGCGACGGCGGCGGCTCCGATCGACCCGCAGGCCGAGTCGGTGCATGTGTTCCTGGACGCGACCGGCATCGAGCCCGGGGCGGAGGCGGCGGTGACCGCGCGGCTGCTGCGCCCCGACGGGGCCGAGGTGATCGCGAACTCCGCGACGGTGACGCGGCCGCCGGACCCCGAGTGGTGGCCGAATGAGATCGGGCGGTCACAGGTGGTGCCGCCGCCCTTCGAGCCGGTGCGGCCCGACGGCGAGCGCGCCGTCACGGTCTGGCAGCGGCGCATCGAGATCGGCGACAACGGCCTGCCGGCGTCGATCGTGGCGCGCGGGACGGAGCTGCTGGCGCGGCCGGTGACGCTGGACCTGGGCGGGCCGACGCAGTGGACCTGCCGACGCGCGTCCATCGACGAACGCGACGCGGTGTTCGAGGCGACGGGCAGCGCGGGCCCGCTGGCGCTGTCCATGCGCAGCGTATTCCACTACGACGGGACGGGGCGGTTCGACCTGGAGATCGCGCCGGGCGATGGGGGCGCGACGATTGAGCGGCTGGTGCTGGAGGTTCCGGTGGTCGAGGATCTCGCACGCCTGGCCTGGCACCAGGGCACGTGGACCGATCCGCAGCGGGCATCCCGCACGACCTTCGCGGGCAGCGTCGAGGAGTGGTTCGAGCAGTACCCGGAGGGCATGGTGCCCTTCACCTGGGCCTGCTACGTGGGCGCCGAGGACCGGGGGGTGCAGTGGTTCTGCGAGGCGGACCGCGACTGGTCGAACGCCGACGAGGAGCGCGTGGTGGGGCTGGCGCGCGAGGACGGCGCGGTCGTGCTGGACGTGGCGATGATCGACGAGCCGCTGGAGATCGCTCAGCCCTGGCGCGCGACATTCGGCCTGACCGTGACGCCGGTGAAGGACGCGGCGCCGGGCCGGCAGATCGTGCGGGTCGCGATGGGCCGCCCGCCCGGCGTGCAGGAGGACGCGGACCTGGAGGACCTGGCGAAGACCCACCAGGCGATCATCGACGCCGGCGCAAACATGGTCTCGACCTACATCACCGACGAGGAGCACTTCGGCTGCCCGCGCATCTACAACCCGCGCTACGAGCAGGCGGCTCGCGAGTACGCGCAGATGCTGCACGGGCTGGGCCTGCGCTACACGCCCTACTGCGGCTGGGGCGTGAACGCGAACATCCCCGACTTCTCGACCTTCGGCCAGGAGATGCTCGCGGAGCCCGTCAAGAACATCGGCTGGGGATGCTTCCTGCACAACCACGCCGGCACGTTCCCCGACTGGTGGCTGCACGGCGCGAAGCACCTCATCGAGCAGACCGGGCTGGACGGCGTGTACATGGACGGGATGGCGATGCCGCGGCTGATGCAGAACGAGCTGGACGGCTACGCGTGGACCGACCGCGAGGGCCGGGGGCGCGGCAGCTACAGCATCTGGGCCATCCGCGAGTTCATCGAGCGGCTCTACGTCTACACGCACGTCGAGGCGCCCAAGGACGCGATCATCCGCAACCACTACAACCTGGAGACCTTCTGCATCGGCGCCTTCACCGATGAGCGCGTGACCGGCGAGGGCCAGTATCACGCGGGCGAGACGGTGCTGGAGGTCAACAGCCCGGCGGAGTTCCGCGCGAACTTCATGACGCAGGGCAACGGCGTGGCGACCACCGGCCTGTGGTGGAACTGGCTCAAGCTGCCCATCGCGCGCAACGAGATGCGCTCGATGTTCATCATCCACGATGTCCCGATGGGCGTCGGCGGGGGGATCGTGCGCTACTACGGCCGCCAGATCGGATACGGGCGGAAGACGCGACCGTGGGTGCATCTGCACAGGCTGCGCGCGGCCTTCGAGGGCGCCGAGTTCATCGGCTACTGGCAGGATGACGTGATCCAGGCGGAGCCGGAGGGTCTGCTCGCCAGCGCGTGGGTGGACCGCGACGGCGGGCGGGCCCTGGTCGCCATCGCGAACCTGCCGAACGAGCCCTGGAGCGGCACGGTGAGCTTCGACCGCGAGCTGCTCGGGATAGCGGCGGATGCGCAGCCCATCGATGCCATGTTCGACGAACCGATCGAGACCGAAGGCGACACGATCTCGCTGGAGATCGAGCCGCAGCGCTATCGGGTGATCATCTTCGGCGACCGCGTGCCGGTGCCGGAGAACGCGCGAATCGACTGACGGAGAGGCCGCCATGTTCTACGTCGAAGCGTCGGGAACGCCCTACCAGATCGGCCGGCAGCTCGGCGAGCAGACGAAGCTGGCCATCGCGAACTCGCTGGACATGCTTGCCGCCCGCTTCCGGCACTGGGATGACGCCCAGCTCCAGCGGGCCCGCGAGCGCCACATGGCCTACACGGAGCGGCTGATGCCCGAGCTCATCGAAGAGGCGCGGGGCATCGCCGACGGCTCGGGCGTGGAGTTCCGCTGGATCTACCTGGCGAGCTTCTACGCCTCCCTGCGCCATGGGCTGGAGGGCTGCTCGAACCTGATCTTCACCGCGAGCGCGGACGGGCCGATCCTCGCGCGCACCTGCGACCTGCCCAGGGCCGAGGGCAAGCACGCGGGGCTGGCGCTCGTGCGGCCCGAGGGCGGCACAGCGGTGCTGGCGACCTACTGGCCGGGCACCACCTGGCGCGGCAGCGGCATCAACGAGGCCGGGCTGGCGGTCGGTGGCTCGTCGTGCTCGGCCGAGGTGCCGATGCCCGAAGAGGCGATGAACCCGCACGCACTGCCCACGTGGGTGCTGTCGCGGGCGGAGAGCGTGGCGGACGCCATCACGATGCTCGCCTCGGTGGACGCGCTGCCGTGGGGCGCGAACCATGCGCTGGTGGATGCCCGCGGCGATGCGGCCATCGTCGAGAAGGCGGGCGCGCACCAGGCGGTACGCCGGCCCGATGGCGGCCGACTGTGGTGCACCAACCACGCGCTGACCGCCGAGCTCTCGCGCTTCGCCATCGATGACCCGGAGCGGCGGGAGGAGTCCACGGCGCGCTTCGACGCCATCGCGCGGCTCAGCGCCGAGGGCGAGCCCGGCGTGGAGCTGGCGCGCTCGGTGCTGGCCTACAACGGCCGTCCGGGGGCGCTGTCGCGCTACGGAGACGACGATCCGCGGGGCAACGAGACCGCATGGGCCTTCATCGCCCGGCCGGCGGCCGGGGAGCTGGAGGCCTGCTTCAGCCATCCCGACCGCGATCCGTGGCACAGCTTCGCGCTCTGAACCGGACGGCGGGCTCAGGCATCCGCCGAGCCGTGCCGGCGCGCGAAGGCGCCGACCGCATCGTGGTCTTCGCCGCGCGCGATGATCACCAGGCCCGGCCAACCCGCGTCCTGCGCCACTGGCTCGACCGTCAACTCCGCCTCAGACATGTCGAGGTAGACCAGGCCGCCGGCCGTCGGCACGAAGCCCTTGGCGCGGTAGACCTGGTCGCTGATGCGTCGCAGCTCAGCCTGCAGGGCTTCGAGGTCCACCGGTCCTCCAAAGGCGACCGAGAAGCGCACGAAGTTGGGGTCAGCGCACAGCGCGTACTCCCCCGCCAATCCCCGCACGCGCGCGCCCTCGAAGAGTGCCAGGTCCACCTCGCACCGCACCGTGCGCAGGACGGTCACACCGGGGTTGATCTCCCGCACGATCTGTTCGGCGCGATCCACCTCCTCCGGGAACAGGTCGATCTTGTTCAGCAGCACGGTGTCCGCAGCCTCGATCTGCGCCCTGATGTTCGGCAGCGTGTGAACCAGCTTGGGCAGGCTGCCGGGATCGACGACGCTCACGATGGAGGCGAGGTCGTAGACCTCGTCCAGCCTGGTCTCCGCCAGCAGCCGCTCGATGACCCCGGGGTCGGCGATGCCGCTGGCCTCGATCACCACGCCCACGATGGGGTCGTCCGAGCCGTCGAAGCGCTCCGGGATGCGCTGCAGGTGGCCGACGAACTGTGTGACCAGGCACGTGCAGAAGATGCTTCCGCCCGGGATGACCACGACTTCCTCCTCAGTCTCGTGCAACAGGGCGCCGTCGATGTCCTCGGGCGAGAACTCGTTGACGAGGTACACGATCCGCTCGTCCGGCCGCGTCTCGACGATGTGCTTGAGGAAGGTCGTCTTCCCACTGCCCAGAAAGCCCGTGACCAGGCATATCGGTATCATGGTCCGAGCTTCTCCTCCAGGCGCCTCCGGATGGCCGTGACGAGCCGGAGCTGGTCGGGGATGATGGACACGAAGGTGGGGACGCCGTCGATGCAGATGGTCGGCACATGTCCCGCGTCGAGGCGGCAGAGCATCCCCAGGCCCTCGCGGCGAGTGATCTTGTGCTCGCGCACCTCGACGCTCCGCCCCAGCTCCTCCGCGGCGCGCCGCGCGGCGTCCACCATGTACTGGCAGGGCGCACAGGTCGAGGAGTCGAGGGTGATCACGTCCAGGATCACCGTGTCGCCCCCTTCGTAGTCGGGCAGCTCGATGTCCTCGAAGGCGTCCTCGCGCCTCGTGGTGACAAGCCGGCGGGCGACCTCGCGCTCGTACTCGTCCCGCGCCATCAGGCCCGCGGCCGCGACGTTCTCAGGCGGGGTATCGAAGGGCAGGTCGCAGCCGGGCGCGAGGATGTAGCCCTCGCCGTCGCCGATGTCAATGCACTCGAGGGCCGCCCGCTTCGCGTCATCCTCGCTCCCCAACAGCAGCACGACGGTGAGCTGCAGGTTCCCGCCGAACGACTTGCCGTGCGCGCGGGCGATGTCGCGCAGCAGGGCCAGATCCACGTTCTCGTCCACCGAGATGCTGTCACAGGCGGTCCGGGCCCTGACCTCCAGGTTCCGCGTGGCGTCGCCGCAGCAGAACAGCGAGGCCGGCCTGCCGCGCTCGTGGATGTGGTCGAAGAGCGCGTTCGACGGCTCCGCCACGAACTGCTGGAAGTGCTCGGGGGAGATCTGGCTCACCATCGGGTCCACCACGGCGATGACGTCCGCCCCGTTGTCGATGTATGCGTCGGCCGCCTGCCTGCCCACCTCGGCGCAGAAGGACATCAGCTCCTGCACCCGCGCCGGCGTGTCGAACATCTCCAGGAAGATGTTGTTGCCCAGCAGGTGCAGGCCGAGGGTGAAGGGCCCGCAGATGAGCCCGTAGATCGCCACGCGCTCCCCGATCTCCGCCTTCGTGGCCCGCAACGCCTCCATGGTGAGCGGGAAGCGCGCCTCGGCCGTGCTGAACTCGGGCAGGTCAGGCAGCTCGGCGCCCTCGGCCAGCGGATGGCTGCACACGCTCGGCGGGCCGTCCGGGGCCCAGCGAAGCTCGCAGCCGAGGACCTCGGCCTCCATCTGCAGGTCGAACGTCACCGGCAGCCCATCGGGCCGGTACAGCTCGTCGGCCGCCAGCAGCCCCTGCGTGATCAGCTCAGCAGACCGCAGGTAGTCGTCGGCGTGGACGCCGATCAGCGCCCCGCCATGGCACCCGACAAAGGGGACCCACGCCGGCCGCGTGGTCCTGTGGTTGTGTATCGCCTGCAGAAGTACCTCTTTGCCGCAGATCTCCATCAGTCCTCGCGCCCCCAATCGCCGACACGCTCGGGACGGTCGTCCGGCGCGCCGCACGTGAGGCGGGCGCCGGGCTGTTAAGTATAGGCCGCGCGGGCCGCGAATCCTCCCTGCCCGGTCCCGCGTGCCCCGGCTCTGCTGCGCGTGTGGTTGTCGCCGGATGGCCGCCGCCTGGAAGGACTCCTCAGACCGCTCGGGAAGCATGCCTCCGCCATGACGCCATCGCCGCCCCGGATGAGGACCTCGCGACAGAGCCTGTGCACCTCGGTCGCCATCGCGTGCGCCGTCGGCCTGGTCGCCGCAGCGCCGAGCCGGGCCGCGGCGTCGCTTCCCGTCCTGGACGAGTCCGCCTGGGAGCTGCGCCCCGACTGGATAGGCGAGCCCGATCGGCGGTCGGCGGGCGCCGGATACACCGTGCGCGACGGCATCGCGCACTTCCGCGTCCCCGAGTCGGGCAGGGCGATGAGCGTGCGCGCGAGCCTGCCGGAGCCGATCGACCTGGACGCTCTGCCCTTCCTGCGCGTGCGCTACCGGGCGGTGGGCGTGACGCCCGCGTACGGGCGGCAGTACTTCCTGTGGATGCACAGCTCCGAGACCGGCGGCTCCGCCGTGATCCGGCTCGAGGAGCTGCTCCTCAACGGCAGGTGGCACACTCAGGTGCTGGAGCCGCACGCCTCGCTGGTGTTCGATGAGGCGGCCCTGCACCTGGCCGTGGGCGCAGACGGGGGCGAGCTGCAGATCGCCTCGGTCGAGTTTCTGCCCGAGTACCCGCACTTCAGCGTGGCCGACAGCTTCTCCGGTGACCTCGAAGCGCGTGCGGCCATGCCGGAGTCCGCGCCCGTGCCGATCGATGAGCCGGCCGCCGTCCCTGCACAGGAGGTCCAGGAGACGGTCGGGCTCAGCGACCGGCTCCCGACCGAGACCTTCGCCTACGGCGGTGTCCCGTACGAGCCGCCGCCCAACGGACGGGCGGCGCTCATCCCCCGGTATGACGAGGGCGAGCTGGTCGTGCCGTGCGCGGCGACCGCCCGGGAGATCCACTTCATCATGGCCGCACGGCTCCCCAAGTGGCAGCCGAAGCCCTTCACGCCGTGGGGGGCGATGAAGCGGGCGCTGGCGCAGGTGGAGCGACTGAGCGTGTTCCTCGACTACGCGGACGGCACGACCGATCAGGTCTTCCCCTACTGCCCGGACACGAGCAGGTTCGAGCTCTGCCGCGGGCTGAAGGCCTACGCCGCTCCGGCCGCGGCGAAGCCGCTGAAGGCCGTGCGCTTCGCCCACGACGCGCGCAACGCCAGGCTGTACCTGTGCGCACTGACCGCGCGCACCGGCGCGCCGCTGCACGCCGCTGCCTACGCGCCCGACACGCCGCCGGCGGTCGATCCTCCCGAGGTCGCGCCGACCGCGCCTCTCCTCGAACTGGTGAACGACCACCTCACCATCGCGAACGCCTACTACGCGCTCCACTTCGATCTGCGACCGACCTTCCGGCTCACCGGGATCGACCGGGCCGGCGTGGCCACCGCGCCCACGCTCTTCTCCGCCAGGCGCGGCACTGAACCCTACCGGTCCGACGAGATGACCGTCATCGGCGAGCCGCGGCTCAACGAGACCAGCGTGCACCTGCGGCTCAGGCCTCCCGACAGCCTTCCGGCCGTGTTCGACCTCACGCTGCAGGCCGACTCCTCTCCCGAGCTGGTCATGGAGCTGAGCGTGACGAACGAGGGCCGCCAGCCGCTGGGGCTCGAGGTGGTGTTCCCGCACCTGCGCCGGCTGCGCGTGGGCGATCTCGCGGACACGTGGTACTTCTACCCGTCGCACTGCGCGCGGCTGACCCGGGGCATCTCCGCAAACCGCCGGGCCTACGGCGGGCGCTTCCCCCTGCAGTTCTTCTCGGTCTTCAACCCGCGGCTGGGCCGGGGCGTGTACGTCGCCACCCGCGACCGGACCGGGGTGGACCGGCACTACGAGCTTGCCAAGCGGTTTGACGGCGTGGAGGCGCGAATCCGGTACCCCGACAGCCTGGTGATCGCGCCCGGCGGCACGCTGGAGCTGCCCGAGACCGTCCTGGCGCTGCACCCCGGCGACTGGCACCAGGCCCTCGCGGCCTATCGGGAGTGGGCGAGGCCGTGGTATCTCGAGGGCAATGTGCGGCCGGAGTGGTTCAGGCGCGTCACCAACATGCGCACCTTCAACCTGCAGGACCCGGGCAAGAACCACCGGCAGGTCCGTGACCCCGAGACCGGCCGGTACCGGGTAGACGAGGTGCTCGACGAAGAGGAGCGGCGCTTCGGGCGTGTGGACTACGCGCACTTCTTCGACTACCGCGTCTCCGAGCAGTTCGGACGATGGGGCGACTACGACGAGTTCTCAGCGATCGGCGGCGCGGAGGGCTTCAGCCGCTGCCTGCGGCAGTTCGAGGCCCGCGGTTGCCGCCTGGGCCTCTACATGGAGGGCTTCCTGGCCTCGGGCACCTCGAAGGTGGCGCAGGAACACGCCGAGCAGTGGCGCATCGAGAGGCGCGGCGGCGGGTTCCTGAGCAAGCACTCGACGCCCGGTGAGCCCGTCTACGGCATGTGCCCGTTCATGCCGGGATGGCGCCGGCATCTCGCCGATACCGCCGCGCGGCTGGTGCGGCAGTTCGACGTGGACGGGATCTACCTCGACGAGTTCGGCTTCAATAGCTCCGGCTACTACTGCTACCGCGAGGATCACCCGCATCCGGTGCCGGGAAGGCCGCTGCAGGGGGTGATGGCCACGCTTCGCGAGGTTAAGGAGTCGCTGCCCGACGACATCGCGCTGTACACCGAGGAGTGCCCGGCCGATGTCGCGAGCCAGCACGCCGACGGATCCTTCTCCTACTTCCTGAGCTACAACGACCCGCCGCACACGCCGGGGCGGCTCAGCGCGTATCGGTTCGCGTTTCCCGAGTTCCGGCTGCTGGCGCTGTCCGCGCAGACCATCGCCGCCGGCGACTACATCGACCAGCCCAAGTTCGTTCTCTTCAACGGGCTCGGGTACTACGGCTCGGGCATCATCATCGTGGATCAGGCCGAGCGCAGCTATCGGGAGACCATCCGGGTGCTGCAGGAGCATCGCGAGGCCTTCAACTCGCTTGAGGCCGAGCCACTGATACCGACGGAGACGCCGGGCATCCTGGCGAACCGCTTCCCGGGCCCGAGCGAGACCGTCTACACCGTCTTCAACACCATGTATCACACGGTGCGGTGCCCCGTCGTGCGCATCGCCGAGCACCAGCAGTGCCGGCTGCTCTACGGGTCGGAGGAGATGTCGGTTCAACGGCGCGAAGGCGCCGCGGTCGTGCACCTGACCCTGGGCCCGCGCGCCGTCGCCTGCTTCTGCTGCCCGCGGTAGCGCGCGGAGCCAGTCGGCAGACGCCTGGCGTCCCTTCGTCACGACCACAAGGAGGAGCATCTCATGGCCGAAGCCATCACGGTTCTTCACGGCAGGTTGATCGATGGGACGGGCGCCGAGCCCGTGGAAGACAGTGCGGTCGTCGTCCGGGACGGTCTCATCGAGGCGGTGGGCCGGGCGGACGAGCTGGCGCCAGGGGTGGAAGCCGAGGTCATCGACGCGACCGGCAGGACGGTCATGCCCGGCCTGATCGAGGGGCACGCGCACGTCAGCGGCAAACACGAGAGCCAGCGGCGCCTGCGTCTGACCCTGCAGCGGGGCATCACGACGGTCTGCAGCGTCTCGGCCAACACCGGAGGGATCGCGCTGCGGGACGCCATCGACTCCGGCGATGTTCGCGGCTGCGCGCGGCTGCTCGCGGGCTGCATCGTCAGCCCGACCAACGGCCACGTCAGGTTCCGCGACGCCGACGGACCGTGGGAGGTGCGCAAGGCGGTGCGCGAGATGGTCCAGGCGGGGGCGGACTTCATCAAGACCGCGGCCTCCGGCGGCTTCTGGGGCAAGAACGAGGTCTGCGCCATGCGCAACTACACCTACGAGGAGCTGGCGGCGCTGGCGGACGAGGCGCACGCCTGGTTCAGGCCGGTGGTCGTGCACTGCCACACGCAGCCGGGGCTCGGCAACTGCATCCGCGCGGGCATCGATCAGATCCATCACGGCGCCTTCATCGACGAGGAGGCGGTGCATGGCATACAGGAGCGCGGGCTTCACTACATGCCGACGCTCAGCGTGACCTGCCAGCGCAACATCGACGCGCTCTCCGACCAGCCGTGGCAGACGAGGGAGATGACGCAGGCCCAGCCGGTCCATCGCGAGGGCGTGCGCCTGGCCCATGAGATCGGCGTCAAGCTGGCCGTGGGCACCGACTACCCGGGCACGCCCAAGACCTGGAAGATCGGCGACCGGACCTGGTGGGAGCTGTGGGAGCTCGTCCAGTGCGGGCTGTCGCCAATGGAGGCGATCGTGGCCGCCACGCGCACCAACGCGGAGGCCTACGGGCGGCTCGATGAGCTGGGCACACTCGAGCCGGGGAAGAGGGCGGACCTGATCGTCACCTCGGCCGACCCGCTGGCGGACCTGCCGGCCTTCCAGCACGCTGAGAGCATCAGCCTGGTCATCAAGGACGGCGTGGTGGAGTTCGCCGACGAGCAGTACAGGCAGCACTACCGCATCCGCGAACCCCAGCCGCCCGACCGGCCGCAGGACTGATTGCACACCATCCTCCGCGAGAGAACCGGGCGAGTTGGGCCTGGACGGCAGGCCCGTCGGCGGGCATCCCGCTCCGAATGCGGGACGCCCGCGGCACGGCAGCGATCGCGGAGCCGCCTCAGTGAGGCCCGGCATCCCCCGCCCGCAGCAGGCGCACGCAGTGCGGGATGGCGGTCACGGTCAGGCCGTCGGCAAGCTGCGCGACGGTGCCAAGCCTCTCGCCCGTGGCCACGTCGATGACCGGCATTGGCGCCAGGATCGGCAGTTCGAGGATCACCGGATCGCAGCGCACGGTCGCCTCGACCGCCTCGTCGCCCGTGGACAGCAGAGCGATGGTGCGCGCGTCCGGATAGGCGTACACGAACAGGTCGTCGCCGCCGGTGACGTCGAGGCGTCCGGCCTCACCCTCGCGCCCCGCAGCCCAGAAGATGGCGGACCGCACCAGGCGCGAGAAGGCGTACTCATCCGACCGGCCGGCGATCCAGGCCGCGCGACCCTCGCCCACCTCGCGGACGGTCATGCCGGGGGAGACGGTCTCGCCGTCCACCAGCGCGCAGGCGACCCTGACGTCCTCGGCGACGGGCCGCGCGCCGACGGTCTCGACCATGCCCGGAATCGTCGGGGGGATCTCGACCGCCTGCACCCCGGCGGCCCTGACCAGCGCCGCGCCCTCCTCCTCGCGCGCGGCGGCCAATGCATCCTCGTCAAGCCACTCGTCGCCGGAGTACGCCGCGCCGGCCTCCGCGACCTCGGTCGCGCCGGTGCCGTCCACGCCGAAGACGTCGGCCAGTGCCCAGCCGTCATCCAGCGCCGAGGGCCCCTGCAGGCCGACCACGCCGCCGCCCGCGCGCACGAACTCGCGCACGGCATCGGCCAGGCGGGCATCCTCCCAGATGTACCCGCCGCTCCAGGCGCTGCCGGGCATTCCGTAGAGGAACAGGCAGTGCGCGTCGTCGGGCACGCCCGCCTCGATGACCTCGCGGAAGCCGATGAAGCGCACGCGCACGGGCAGGTCGGTCAGGTGCCGGAGCCGGTGGTCGTGCCACGGCCGCCAGGAGTACTGCCTGCCCCACGAGTGCACGACGTAGAGGTTCAGCGCGCCCTCCCACGCGCGCACGCCGCCGAGCTCGCCGGCCATGAGTCGGAACTCGTCGCTGATCTGCGCGATCTCCTCGACCATGTCGTCGCGCATGGCCTCATCGGAGAGGTCGGTGACGCCGGGCATGGGCATCCAGTACAGGCCCATGGGCGGCTGCATCAGCAGGCCGCGGCGCGTGCGGCCCCACTGGGTGCCGAACAGCGCCGCACCGTCCGGCCGGGCGACGAGGTGGCTGTGCAGCCAGTTCACGCGCAGGCGGCGGTAGACCTCGCCGGGGAAGTCCACGAGCGCCCGCGCCGTCACCGGATCCGCGGCGGGCTTGTCCACCTCATCCACGTTCCCGGCCTCGAGGCTGCCCAGGTACGGCTCGATCCCGACGTGGCAGTCGCCCCAGTAGAGCCAGGTGCGCGCGCCGTGCTCGTGCACCACGTCGGTGGCACGGCGCATGAAGCCCCTGACGCCCTCCTGCACCCACGCCATCCATGCCAGGTACTGTGGCCGCGGCGGCACGTCCAGCGTGCGTGGCGGCATGACCAGCCAGCGCGGATCGAACTCGATGCCGGTGGCCTCGGTGAAGGCGCGCTGGTTCTCGGGCCGTGCCGCGTTGGTGTAGGACTCCCAGTCGTAGCCGCCCTGCGGATTGCCGCCCGGCCAGGCGTAGGCCAGGTCGTCGTACCAGAAGGTCTCCAGCACGCCCTCCAGCGGCGCGACCTCCTCGCGAAGCGCGCTCAGAGCGTGCTCGACGAAGGGCTCGTGGAGCGGATCGCCGATGCGCGCCGTCTGGTTCATGTAGTAGACCCTGAAGGTGCGGCCGTCCTCGGCGCCGCGGATGGTGATCCGCTTCGAGCCCGGGTCGTACTCCCAGCTCTCGGCGGGCACCTCCTCGTCCGTCTCAAGGTCGAGGACCAGCCAGTGCTCGGCGGGCGGGAAGAAGTCGCTGACCGCCAGGCTGCCCCACGCCGGAGCCTCGAGCCTCATCTCCACCGTCCCCACCTCGGCGGGCGGCGTGTCCATGTACCAGTAGCCGAACTGCAGGTGGTCGGGGCTCCCGGAGTCCGCGGTGTGGATGGGCGCGGAGGAAAGCATTGCCGTGTGGTAGCCGGCGTCCCGCCAGGCCGCGAGGCCCTCCCGAGTGGCGCTGCCGTGCGGCGAGACCAGCTCGTTGGCGCCGATGCGCTCGGCCCACGGGAAGGCCTCCGCCGCGCGCTCGTTGCCGTGCCAGCTCATCGTGATGCGCAGCTCGTCGTTGTCCGCCTCGCGCACTGCCCGGCGCATCGCGCGGCGGTACTCGGCCTCACCGCTCGCGATAGCCGCGACGCGCCGCTCGGCGGCCGTGAGGTAGTTCGAGGCGGCGCTGAGACGGCGCCGCTCCATGGCATCCTGCGCCGCGGCCAGCAGGCCCGCCGCGACCCGCCGCTCGGCAAGCTCCGTGTCGGCGGCCTCAATCGCCTCTCCCACGGCCTCACTGCGTAGCCTCAGCTCAGACATCGCCGCACCTCCGTAGCCCACCGGACGCGTGATGCTCGCGATCTCCGCGCCGCCCGCGTCCACGAAGGTCACCGTCACGCGGCCCTCGCCATCTCCGATGCGCTCCGCGGGCATGAGGGGCCGGGAGGCCTCGGCCACGGGCAGCTCGCGGCTCAGCGCCTCCTCGCCCGCGCTGTCCGTGATCTGCACCCGCAGACCAGAGACCGCGGTGGGCAGCGCGACATCGTCGAGGTTCAGCCGCACCTGCTCGCCCGGGAGGTAGGTGCGCTGCGTCATCAGCGGCGCGAAGCTCCGCACGCCGCGGGAGATGCGGACCTCGTCGATGGCGCCGCGCAGGTGATCGCGCCAACTGTCGTGGGAGCCGAAAACAGTGTTGCCGGGCTTCTCGGTGTAGGTGCCCTCATCGGCGTGTTGCGTCTCGCCCGCCAGGCGGCCGTTGATGTAAAGCCGCGCGGTCCGGTCGGCGTCGTGGGTCAGCGCGACGTGCTGCCATTCGCCGCGCCGCCACGGGATGCCCGCGAGGGAGTACCAGCGGATGGGGAAGGTCTCGGCGCGGTAGCCGAAGGTGGCCGTCCCTCGCGCGTAGTGGGCGGTGAGGTAGTAGTTGATGGCGACCGAGAAGATGTTCCCCTCGGGGCCATCCGGCCGCAGCCACATCTCGACCGTGAACGGCTGGTCCACGGCGAGCCGCAGCATCTCGTGGCTGGGCAGGCGCACGCACTGCCCGCGACCGTCGAGGCCCGCGGCCCGGCCGAAGACGCCCGGGACCGACGGCGCGTCCTTGCGCATCTCCGCCGTGACCCCGAGCACGCCCTCGACCGGCTGGGGGCCGTCATCCTCGTCGAGGTGCAGCAGCACGAGTGTCTGCTCGTCCGGCTCGTAGGGCAGGAACCAGGCCTCGGCGGCGTGCACGGGAAGCGTGGCCAGCGTGCAGAGGGCGGTGATCGCGACGCGTGTCATGCTGATCTCTCCCTCCGACGTCATCGCAGCTCGGGGCCCTGGCGGCGGCGAGACCGCCTTACCCCGCCGCCCAGGTCACGGCGTTGAGCAGCAGCCGCGCCTCCGCGCCCTCCGGCTCCACGTCACTTCCGTCCTCCGCCAGGCCGACGGCGAGGCCGATGGCGACGTAGCGGCCCTCGCCGTGCTCGCCCGCGATGACGACCGCGTCCTCGGTCTCGGCGCTCCGGGCGAGCACCACGCCGCTCGGGCCGGGCTCGAGCAGGATGTGGTCGTAGTAGGAGTGCGGCTGCGCCTGGTCGGGCGGGATGCCCTCGGTCACCGGATGCTCGGCCACGACCACCCAGTCGGCGTGGCGCTCCTTGTCGATGCCCGCGGCGCAGATCTCCGGCAGGATAGCGGGCAGGCCGCGGAAGCCGGCCGCGTCATGGGTCACCACTAGGCCGCCGCCGGCCGAGACGTAGTCGCGCAGCGCCGCGACCTCCTCGCCGCCCACGACCGAGACGACCTTCGGCTGCGGGATGACGACCGCATCGCAGGGCGCCACCACGTCGGGGCTGATGCGCGCGACGGGCAGCACCTCCAGCGTCTCCTGCCTCGCCAGCCAGGAGTGGATCCCGCCCGAGCCGTAGGCCGCGGGCAGCACGCCGACGTGAATGCGGTCACTCTGGAAGGCCGGCGGGCCGAAGCGCGCGGCCTGCTCGGGAGTCATGGGCTCCAGTTCGGGCGGCGGCGCATCCGGATCGAGGGAGCCCTCCTTACGCATCCACACGTTGCCCGAGCAGCCCTTCCTGCCCGGCGGCTGCCCGCTGTCGGCCGTCCCCTGGATGTCCACGCGGATGAAGTACGCCCTGCTTCGGTCCACCTCGGGCACCTCGACCGTGTAAACGTTGGCCTCGTTGCGGTGCGCGGCCACGCCACGGTGCTCGTCCACCGCTATCTCGACCGTCTCCTCCGGCGCGTCCTTCGGCGCGGCCAGCAGCCTCACCGCGTACTGCACCAGGCCGTGCCAGCCGCTCGTGTAGCGGAAACCGACCTGGTAGGTGCCCGGCGACTGGAGCAGCTCGGTCACCTCGAACGTCTTCTCGATGCGGCGGCTCTCCTCGAAGTCCTCGGCATTCCACTGGCCGATGGTGTTGGTGCGGTAGGGCAGGCCCGGGTCGCGGATGCCGAACTGCCGGAGGTGCTCGCCGATCTCGGAGGCCGTCTGGCCGATGACCTCCAGCGTGTCGTCGAAGCGACTCGCGCCGTCCCAGCCCTCCAGGGCGTCCCGCCAGTCGCGCATGGCCTCTTCGGCCTGGAAGGACGCCAGCGCCATCTCGTACATCTCCTCGTTGAGTCGCGGCCGGGCGGTCTCGGGTTCCAGCGTCTCGTCTGCCAGCACCACGCCCATGTCGTAGATCGTGCGGAGCATGCGCAGCATCCCGCCGATCGCCTCAGCCTCGGCGACGAGGGCCGGGGCGTCCCAGCCGTGCGCGGTCTCGGCAGCCCAGCGGCAGGTCTCGATGTCGGCGTCGAGGTGCTCGAGGGTCGGGAAGTAGCGGTACATGCCCTCGCCCAAGGTGGGCACCGCGCCCTGCTTGACGAGGCTGGCGGCCCGGCCGAAGAAGGCGCTGTAGGGCACGCGCGAGCCGTAGAGGTCCCAGCCCACCGGCCCCATGCGCACCGCCCACTCGGCGACCGCGTCCGGGTCCTCGAAGCCCTCGCGGGTGGCCCAGGCGGCGGCGAACTCCCGCGGGCTGCGCCCCCTGGCGTTCCAAGACCACTCCGCCGCGGCCAGCACGTTGAACTGGTAGCAGATGTTGTCGGGCGTCGCGTAGCCGCAGAGGCACTCGAGGCCGTCGTCCACGAACTCGTTCATGCGGTAGTGGATGAACTGCGGGCCGGTCCAAGGGCAGACGATGCGCCACGAGGCCGTGAGCTGCGGGTAGCAGCCCAGCCAGCGCCCCTGCGCGGCGTAGTCCTCCAGCAGCGGGTAGATCATCTCATCGCGCGAGCTGTCGTAGGTGCGGCCGCCGTCGTAGTAGGTCACCCCCACGTCCGGCGGCACCTCCGCAAGCACCTCGTCGTTGGTCGAGTAGCTGCCCTGCGTCAGCAGGATGCGCAGGCCCACGTCCGGGTGCTTCTGCTGATTCCGGCGGTAGGCCTCGACGATGGCCCTGCTCTCCAGCACGTACTGCCCGAGCCTCTGGCAGCGAGGGCACCGGCACTGCACGTGCGCCTCGCTCAGCCACGCGCAGATGTCGGTGACCCCGTCGATGGAGCTCATGCCGTCCATCCACCCGGCCAGCACGTCGATGAACTGGGGCTGGGAGGCGCATGGGGCGATGAGGCCGCGGTCGGCCGTCTCCACGTCGTAGCCCCGCCCGACCAGCTCCGGGTAGGCGTCGTACACGCCGGTGCGCAGCAGGTGGTCGAGGTGGGTGATGATGGGCACCACCTTCAGCGCGTTGCGGCGCCCGAGCGCGATGGCCTCCTCGTTGACCTCGACCGTCGGAGTCCCGTCCTCATCCACCATCTCGCGCACGTGGGTCTCGACGAGGTTCATCTTGTGCGCGGCCATCCACTCGATGTCGCGCACGCTGGAGCCGCCCCACTCGCCGCGCTCCGACAGATCCGGCCAGTCCAGCACCTCCGCCAGCGGGATCTCCACCGACTCCTCGGTCAGCGTGGCCTCCAGGAGCTGGCGCAGAGTCTGCGCGGCGTAGTAGACGCCGGCATCCGTGAGCCCGGTGAGCACCAGCTCGTCATCGGCATAGGGAACGATCGCGTAGGCCTGCTCTGAGTTGCGGACCCCGCGCAGGCGGTCCGGATCGATGGCCGGCCGGTGCCGGACCCTCCCCTCCGCGTCGCAGACGCCCAGCACGATCTCGAAGGCCTCCCCGTCGGCCTGCACCCCCGCGCGCTCGGCGAAGAGCGCCCGGAGCTGCTCGCAGGCGGTACGCTCGGCCGGCCCGGCCTCGCGCCGCGCCCGGATCCGCACCTGGTCGGGCGCGAGCACGACCTTGCGCGGGATCTCGATCTGCTTCGGCATCGGCAGCGTCCAGCGAATCCACGTCGCGGCCGCATCCGGCGGGACCGCCATTGGCTCGGCGGCCAGCGCACCGGTCGCGGCCGCGCACACGATCAACGCCGGCACGATCTGCATGTGCAGAGCATGGGACATCGCGATACCCCCTCGGGCGCGCGTGGTGCGCTTCATCCTGACATCGGGGAGCCCTTACGCCGTGCGCAGGCGAATCCCTTCCCGTGCAGGCAGGAGCACTGCGGGTAATCACGAAGGCTCACATGGTCCGCAAGGCACCAACGCAGGGGAGAATCACAGGCCGATGCGTCGGCTTTCTCGGGCGCTATCCATCGCGCTTGCCGCCGCTATCGTCCTGCCGGGCGGCTGCACGGTCGTTCGGCAGGACGTGCGCGAGCCCGTCTTGCCGCAGCCACAGGCCGCGAGCGAGTTCGAAGCCCGTTGCGTCCGCGTGATCGACGGCGACACCATCGAGCTCGATGATGGCGAGCATGTGCGCTACATCGGCATGGACACGCCGGAGATGCGCCCGGTCGAGCCCTGGGCGGAGGCGGCGACGGAGGCGAACCGCGAGCTGGTCGAGGGCGAGATGCTTCGACTGGAGACGGATGTCCAGCTACGCGACCGCTACGGCCGCCTGCTGGCCTACGTCTACGTGGGCGACCTCTTCGTCAACGAGCGACTGGTCCGCGACGGCTACGCCCACGCCGTCAGCTACCCGCCGAACGTGGCGCACCAGGAGGAGCTGGTCGCGGCCCAACGCGAGGCGCGGGAGGCCGACCGTGGGCTCTGGGGCGATGAGAGTCAGCAGCAGCCCAAAGCTGCACACGGCCGTCCGCCAGACGCCAACGAGTGACACGCCCGCAGCACCATGACCTTCGCACCTGTCGCCTGGACCCAATCAGGCCCGTCAGGCGTACGTACACTCGGTAGTCGATCAGACGAGCAGGCAGCTTCACGAGCGCCGGCCCGGGGCGGGTGAACCTGGGTGCGGTGGGTCAGGGCCCCTCCGGGCCGGTCCAGCGCTGACGCCGGGAGGAATGATGGCGCATGAAGCTCAACGTCGCAGCATTCGGACTGACGTGCGCGATCGTGTGGGCCGTCTCGTTGCCGCTGCTGGCCTGGTGGTTCATCCTGCTGGAGGGCCCGGATGCTACGGTGGGGCTGCTCGGGCGCATGTACCCGGGCTATGCGGCGACGGCGGTCGGCAGTCTCGTCGGCATCCTCTGGGGCTTCGCCGACGGACTGGCCGGCGGCCTGATCTTCGCCTGGCTCTACAACACGCTCGCCGAGCGGCTCGCGGCGCAGCCCGAACCGGCTGAGGCGGCCTGACCGCATCGGCTCACTCGGCCTCGACCACGAGCGGGGCGGCCCACAGCGACCCGCCGATGGGCGCGGAGCCGCTCCGCGCCTCAAAGGTGATCGTGTACTCACCTGCAGGCACCGCCGCGAAGACCGCCACCGCCTCGCGCGGGGAGGTCGGCCCGATGTCCCGCAGCACGAGCCCGTGGGCCGGCACCAGCCTGTCGCCCGCCCGCAGCCGCAGGCTGAGATCGACGATCCGCTCGCGTTGGAAGGTCGCCAGCCGCACGGGAATGCGCAGCTCACCCGGCACGGCAGTCTCGGGCACGTCCGCATCGAGCGCCAGATGGCCGTCGAGATAGCGCACGCTATCCAGACCGGCGCAGGCGACGAGCCCGACGGAGTACTTGGTCGACTCTCCGGGGGCAAGTTCTCGCGCGTCGAAGATGACCTCCTGTGAGATGATCGGCGTGCCACCCGGGCTGCCCGCCCAGGAGTAGAAGACCACGTCCTCGTTGAACTCCTCGGGGGACACGACCGTCGCGCACAGCAGCTTCCGCTCGGAGTCCACCAGCGCCATCCAGGGCTGGGCGGGCGCGAGGAAGCGGCTCCAGCGCTCCTGAGGCGCCTCGCCGAGCAGCATCGCCTCGGGCGAGGTCTCCGCGAGTGTCCGGCGGCGCTCGGTCGTCGGCGCGATGGGCATCACCAGCCGCTGTGTGCCAGCGGTCACGTCCGCCTGCCCGCCGAGCTGGTACATCCCGTGCAGCCAGTAGCTCCTGCCGAACGCCTCGTCACCGGTGTTCGTGAGCGTCACGGCCATGCCAACAGTCGCCCGGTTCTGCCCGAGCGACACCTGCCGAGTGACCATCCCCCGGCTGACGCGCACGCTCCAGATGTCCGGGGCCTCCTGGAGCTGGATGATCTCGGCCTCGTACGGCTCCAGGGAGTACGCGCCGCCGGGGTAGAGCCAGTCGGTCAGGCCCCAGCCGTTGCGATGCTCGCGGTAGACCGGGATCGGCGGGATGACCTGCTCTCGCGTGATGCGGCCCGGCGCCAGCAGCGGTCCGTGGCCCTTCAGCTCGAAGTCCGAGATCGCGCCGCCCATCGCCGGCAGCACCCGCACCAGGAGCAGGTCGTTCTCCAGCGTGATGTACTCGACGCCGTCGATGGTCTCCTCGCGCACGGTGCACTCGGCCCACGCGCCCGCGGCGGCGAGTGCGATGATGGCGGCGGCGAGCCACGGCGGCCTCACTGCAGGCCCTCCTCGTAGTCCAGGTCGCGGAGCAGCGTCCCCCACAGCCCCAGCTCCCGGCACATCTCGACCGTCCCGCCCGGCAGATCGTAGCCTGCGGGGTACCACCGCTCGGTCGAGAGCGGGTGGAAGCTCCCATGCCACGGGTAGGTCTCGTCGAGTGCCGCCAGCACCCGGTCCGTCAGCGTCAGCAACGCGGGGCCGTTGGGCGCGGCAATCACCAGCTTCCCGCGCTCGATGCTCACCCGCTGAGGCCCGTCATGGACGCGCACGTGCACCACTGGGCCGCCGCCCGCCTCGGCGGCGCCCACCACCGGGATCGCGACCTCGGCGCGCTGCTCCTTAGGCGCGGCGCCGGCGTACCACCAGCGGAAGTACTCCGCGATGAACCCCGCCGCGCGCCGCTCGAACTCGCTCGGCTCGTCCGGAGTGACGATCTCGCACGCGGGCGCGCCCTCCCGCACGAACGGGAAGCTCTCCAGCTCGTTCGGCTCCAGGCGGAAGATGGACGAGTCGTAGACCAGGAGGGTCGAACCGGCTTCGCTGAGTGCGAGCTGGCCCACCTCGTGCTCGGCGATGGGCAGCGGCCGGATCTCGCCATCAGCACCGGACAGCCTCTCGACGCGGGCCACGATGCGCGCGGGCATCCTGCCCTGCGCGACGCGCAGCCGCGCCGGCCCGCCGACCCACGCGCCGCGGATCTCCAGCACCACCCAGTCGCGACCGCGCAGCTCCAGATCGAGCGTGGTATCCGTGCCGGCCACGGACTGCTCGATGGTGCCACCGTCGTAGGGCGCCACGATGGGCGCCCCCTCTTCCAGCAGCCAGCTCCCGTCCAGCGTGACCGTCGCCTGCACCGGCGTGACCTCGACGTTGACGACGGCGATGGCGGCGTCGCCGCGCTCTCCGTAGCGCGCGCAGACCACCGGCGCGGCGGTGCGCACGCCGTGCACCGGCCACCAGCCGCGCGCGAGCAGGTCCACCATCATGCGCTGGAACTCGAGCGCGGGTGGGCAGCCCATCGTCCAGTCCGGCGCCGGCGCAATGCCATAGGCGAGACCGGCGGCCATGTCACGCCGCAGCCTCGCCTGGTAGACGCGCTGGATGTCGCGGGCCGAGTACTCGCGCCAGTTGACCTCCGAGCCGAGATTGTCCGCCCGCGCGGAGCTGTGCAGGCCGATGAACTTGTGGCCGCAGATGCGCCTCAGCTTCTCGTACCAGTAGCGGCCGATGCTCTGGCCGTCCTGACCGGTCTCGGCGTTGAGCTGGCGGTGTTCGACCATGAAGCTGTCGGCGCTGAACATGGCGCCGTAGAAGAAGTCGTGCTCGCCGCCGGGGTTGAACTTCACGCCCGCGCGGAAGGCGCCGTCGCGCACCATGAAGCTGTGCAGGTAGTCGCACTGCAGCGCCATCGCCTGGCCGTCGAGCGCGTAGGGGCCATCCCCGTCATACGCCGCGCCCGGCGTCTCGGCCACGTGCGGGCCGCGGTAGCGGAAGTGACCGAATGAGTTGTCGTGGCCGAAGCCGGTGGTCTGGGCGATCTCGCAGGCGCGCCGGATGTCGTCGCTGAAGACCCGGCCGTAGAGCCCGCCCCAGGCGAAGGTGCGGTAGTCCGTGTCGTAGCTCTTCACGCCCTGGCGGCCGAGCGGCCGGATCATGTTGTCCGCGTAGATGGTCTGCGCCAGCGTCGCCTCGGCCGAGTTGATGATGTACCAGCACGTGGCGATGTTCCACTCCCAGGTGCGGTCGATCTTCCGCCGCCGGTCGGCGTGCATGTCCTCGGGCCGCCAGGAGGTGAACATGGGGCTGCGCTTGGCCACATCCGGGAAGCCCGGCTGGTAGTCCCACAGCGCCTCGCGGCCCCACATGTCGCCGGCGCGCTTCCAGGGGGCGTAGAACCAGTCGTGCGTGATCTGCGCGCGGCGCACGCGCTCGCGGGAGTAGCCGTCGCGGTAGTAACTGTTGACGTGCCCGCAGCCCTCGATGCCGCGCGCGAAGCCCGGATGCACGTCCGGCGCCGGCCAGAAGCGCCCGGGGAACATGCGGTAGTAGCGCTCCACCGCGCCGAGGTGGCCGAAGTCGCCCCGGAAGGGGAAGACCACGAAGCTCGCCACGTCCTTCTTCCCCGGCGGCAGGTGCAGGCGCGTGCCGTAGTAGAACGCGCCCTCCTCGTCCAGCCCGCTCTCCATGAAGGCGTTCAGCGAATCGCCCGCCAGCCCCATCGCCAGCCCGGCCTCGCCGTCGCTCACACAGGCGAGCGGGAAGGTAGACAGGTCTGTGTGCCGCCCCACGCCCGGCTCCGGGTCCTGGTGCACCTGCAGGCCATCGAAGAGTCCCGTCGGCGTCATATTCTCCAGCGGCGTGACCATCCGCAACGCCACGTCCACAGGCTCGTCCGCGTTGTTGATAAGCGCGAAGGTCACCACGAGTCCCAGCTCGTGCGCCTCCAGCTTCCGCACGATCCGCAGGTCCAGCCCGTCCACCTGCAGGGCCTGGCCGGCAGCAGTTACCGCATGATCGGTCACCGTTTCGCGCGCGGGCTCCGGCAGTTCGTGCCACTCGCCGTCCAGCCCCTCGCGTGCCATGAAGCGCAGTGTCCCCGCGGCCATGCGGAAGCCGCCGCGCTTCACGGGCCGGCGCACCCACCAGCCTGAGCCGCTCAGCGACAGCGCCCGGTGCAGCTCCCTCCGGCCGGTGGCGTCCAGCACAATCTCCACGTTGCCCCACCGCACCGGCCACGCCCGGTCCATGGCCGCCTGCGTGCGCGCGAAGGCCGCGTCGTAGTCCACGTCCGTCTCGATCTCGGGCACAGGCGCGGCGGTGTCGGCGGTCTCCTCGACGGTCAGCGCGTCGAAGATGATCTCCGCGTGCCGGTAGGCGTCGGCGGTGTACGTGTAGAGGTCGAGTGCCGCGACGCGGCTCGGCACGCCCGCAAACTCCGACGAGGTCTCGGTGGTCTGCACCCCGGGCACGAACTGCAGGCGCACCCACTGCCCCGTCTTCGCGTAGGGCGCGTACCAGGTATGCCGCGCGAGCCGGTTGCCCTCCGGATCGATCAGCGCCACCTGGATCGAGTTCGCCCACTCGAGGATCTTCGCGCTGATCGAGAGGCGCATCCCACGCATGTCGGTGGTCGGGAACCGCCAGCGGATCTTGCAGGTGCCCGGCCCGTCGGTCGAGTCGAAGCTAAGCCTGACCGCATGCTCGCCCTCCACACGGTCATCGACCAGCTCCATCGCCCCGTTCTCCCCACGGTAGCCGTCGCGCAGCTCGAGGCCGTCGAGGCTCTCGAAGCCGTTCGCGACGTCCTCCGGCGCGGCGAGGACGCTCAGCGGCAGCAGCAGGCATAGACCAGCAACGAGCGCGCGCATGGTATCCTCCGCCCACGGGTCGTGGCGTGCCACCGCCTTCTTCGCGTTCCCCGGACGCGAACCTCCGCGCCTCGAGCCCACTGCCGAACTGCCGCAATCGTGCCCGGGCAGGTGGCCGACACCCGCTCGCGAATATGCCGTGAGCCCTGCCGACGCCGACTCGATTCGCTCCGGGAGGCCCTGCTGTGCAGAAGCTCGACATCACGGTCAAAGACATGAGTTCGCTGGACACGCTCCGGCCCGTCACGGGTGGGGTGCCCATCGCCGAGGGCGCCGCGCCCGAGGGCAGCCGGTTCGCCCTCGCCGACGCCGACGGGGTGCCCGTCCCCGTGCAGGCCGAGGTGCTCGGCCGGTGGCCGGACGGCTCCGCTCGCTGGGTGTTGCTGGACTTCCATTCGGCGCCCCCGGCCGATGGCGAGAGCGCGTACACGCTGACCTGGGGCGATGAGCCGACCGCGGCGCCGGAGACACCGTCCGGCGTTTCCGAGGACGGGACGGCCATCACCTGCGGAGACCGGCGCATCTCGATCGGCGGCGAATGGTTGCTCGACATTGATGGCCGCCTCGACATCGACCTCGCCGCCCTCGACGCGGAGGGCGGGCATTGCACCAGCCATCTGCAGGCCGTCGAGGTCCTCTCGTCCGGCCCGCTACGCGCGACCATCGAGCTTCGAGGCGACATCATCCGCCCCTCCGGCGACCGCTGGTTCAGCTTCCGCCTGCACGTCTCGGTGTACGCGGGGCTGTCGGTGGTCCGCCTGGAGCCGCTCATCATCGTGGACGCCGGCGAGGGCCTGCTCCAGCGGTTCCGCGGGCTCTCCCTGCAGCTTCGCCCGCGCTCGGAGGCGACCGCCGCGCGCATCGGGGCCGACCCGGGATGGGAGGGCGCTCCTGGCGATGACGTGCGCCTGTTGCAGGTGGACGACCAGGCGTACCGCCTCGAGGGTGCGGAGGGTTCCGGCAGGCGCGCCCCTGGCTGGGCGGAGATCGACGACGAGGCGGCTGCCGTGGCGGTTGCGCTGCGTGACTTCTGGCGGCAGTGGCCCAAGAGCCTGGAGGTCTCGGACGAGGGCCTCAGCATCGGGCTCTTCCCCACCTTCAGCGAGGGCGACTTCGATCACATGGAGCCGTGGTGGAAGTACCAGTACCTGTTCGAGGGCGACTGCTACCGGCTTCGCACCGGCCAGGCCCGCCGGTGGGAGATCTGGCTGGACCTCGACGGCGATGGCGCGTCGCTCGCGGCCATGGCCGACCGCCCGCTGATCCCCATCGCCGACCCGGCGCAGGCCATCGCGACCGGCGTGTGGGACGAGATCATGCCCGCCGCGGCACCCGGAATGGCGGAGTACGACCAGTGGGCCGAGCGGCTCTTCGAGGCGTTCTGCAACTCCATCGAGGAGCAGCGCGACTACGGGGAGATGAACTGGGGCGACTGGTACGGGGAGCGGAAGGTGAATTGGGGCAACCACGAGTACGACACCACGAACCAGCTCCTCATCCAGTTCGCGCGCACCGGCGATCCGAGGTACTTCTACGCCGCCGACGCCGCCGCCCGGCACTCCACGGAGGTGGACACGGTCCACCACGTCAACGACGACCTGTGGGACCACTTCTGCGAGACCACGGGCGGGCCGAAGCGCGGCGAGGAGGGCGAGGAGCCGGCCTACCCCTACCGCCGCGGGATGGTGCATCAGCACACGGTGGGCCACGTCAGCGGTTTCTACAGCGTCGAGACCATCCGGGAGCTGTTCCTGGAGCACGAGGTCGGCCGACCGCCCAGGCCATACCTGTGCCTCAACCCCACGAACCTGGGGCATATCTGGACGCAGGGCACGTCGCGCCACTACTTCCTCACCGGCGACCCCTTCGTGCGCGAGACCGTGCTGATGATCGGCGACAACCTCGCGCAGCTCGTCGAAGATCGCAGGTTCGCCTTCATGGGGCACTCGCACTGCGGCCGAGTGACCGGCTGGAGCATGCTGGCGCTGGCCGGCGCGTACGAGATCGGCCTCGATGACCGCTATCTGCGGGCCATGCGCACCCTCGCCGAGGACGCCATGGCCGATCAGGACCCCAACTGCGGAGGCTGGCTTTACTACCCGATGGCGCCCGGCCACTGCGACTGCGAGACCCAGAAGCACACCGGCATGGCGGGCTTCATCACCGCGGTGCTGATCAACGGGCTGTCGCGGTACTACCAGCTCTCCGGCGATGAGCGGCTGCCCGACGCCATCGACCGCGCGGTGACCTTCCTGGACCTCGACACCTGGCACGAGCAGTGGCGCGGCTGGCGTTACACCTCCTGCCCGGCCACCGCCCTGCGCGGCGTCAGCCAGCCGGGGGTGACCATGATGGCGCACGTCAACGGGGCCCGCTTCGGCACGAACCCCGACCATCTGCGCATCCTGGGCGTCGCGTGGGAGGAGAAGTTCGGCAGGCTGCTGGAGGTGCGCCCCGGCCAGGGCTTCGGCAAGTCCTGGACCAGCACCATGTACGGCTGCGCGGAGACGGCGAGCATTCTGGCGCGGAACCCGGATACGGGGTAGAACGCGACGCGCGCCGGCACCCGCTCCCGCACGGATCGCCTGTGCCTATAGCGACCTCAACAAAGCACGCGCCCCGGGAGGACGCGAGGATTCCCCTCCCGCCGCGTCGTAGTAGAGACTGCAGCGGGAGGGAGTGCAGGAGATGAGCGCAGACGGCCAGTTCGTCATCATCGGCTCGGGACCGGCGGGCATCGCGGCGGCCATCACCGCCATCGGCGACGGCTTCCCGGCGGAGCGCATCACCATCCTCGAGAAGGGCGGCCGGCACGACGAGAGCCGGGTCTCCGGCTTCGGCGGCGCCGGCGCCAACAGCGACGGCAAGCTGGTCCTGGAGAGCGAGATCGGCGGAGAGCTCGAGACCTACGTGGGCGGGGAGATGCCCGGGCTGATCGAGGACGTGCTCGGGCTCTACCTGGACTTCCTGGAGCAGCCGGCGAGAGAGAGGTACGAGGGCATGCGCGGGCGCTTCCGCGACGAGCGGGCGGGCGCGCGCATCCAGCGCGCCTGCATCCGGGCCGGGCTGGCGTACATCCCCGGCGACATCATCCCCCTGGGCACCGCCAGCTGCAGGCGCGTCGTGGACGGCTGGTTCGAGTTCCTGCGCGACCGGGGCGTGCGCGTGCTGCTGGAGACGAGGGTCTCGCACTTCGGCGCCGGGGGCGACGGGTGGCGGGTAACCTGCGAGGATGGCGGCGCGCTTGAGGCCCGCTGGCTGCTCGCCGCGCCCGGCCGCAGCGGGCATCAGTTCCTGGTGCAGAACCTGGACGAGATCGGCCTCGACACCGTGCACGGCCCCATCGACATCGGCGTGCGCGTCGAGACCGACGCAGACCTCACGCGGCCGCTCACGGACGTCACCTGGGAGTTCAAGCTGCGGGGCATGATCGAGGGCGAGCCCGTGCGCACGTTCTGCGTCTGCCCCGAGGGCTCGGTCCTCGTCGAACGCTATGACACCGACCTGCTCGCGGTCAACGGGCAGACGCTGCCGGAGCGCGAGACGGGGCGCACGAACTTCGCCGTTCTGCACACCATCAACCTGGACGAGCCGTGCGACCGGCCCAACGAGCTGGCGCAACTGTACATCCGCACCGCAAATATCCTGGGCGCCCGCAACCCCATCGTGCAGACCTGGCCGCGGTTCGAGGCGCGGCGGCGCTCGCGCTGGAGCGACATCGAGAAGTGCTTCATCCGGCCGACGCTCGACCGGGCACTCCCGGGAGACATCCGGCTCGCGCTCAACGCCAAGTCATGCCGCGTGCTCGAGGCCTTCATGCGGGCGCTGGACAGCGACGGGCTGCTGGAGGGCCTCTGCAGCAACCGGACGCTGCTCTACGCGCCCGAGGCGAAGCTCTACACCATCCGACCCGCCCACCTCACCGAGCACCTCGAGTCCGAGCGCGAGAACCTGTTCTTCGCGGGCGACGGCTCGGGGGTCACCCGCGGGCTGGTGCAGGCCAGCGCCAGCGGGATCGTGGTCGGCCGCGAGGTGGCACGGCGGGCCGCGTCGTAGCGCCCCCTTGCACCCCCCGTACAGGGCAGCATCCAGATTCGTGTGGATGCGCGCACCGAGCGGCGACGTCCCGTGCCTGCGCATCCCGCTCCTGGGCGGGGGGGGTGAGGCCTGCCCCCTCCTACGGCCAACGGCGCGCGGACGGGGGCGTCCGTGTGTCATCCACAGGAATCTGGATGCTCTCCTCGTACAGACAACGGGGCAGGCCACGGTCAGCCCGCCCCGGGGTATCGGCACAGGTCGCCCTACTGCTGGCCGCTCGCCTGCCCGCCGCCCTCGCCCTCCTCCGTGGGGGGCTCGGGCTTGGTCGTGACCTCCTGGGTGCTCTGCTGATGCTGCCGGTAGCGCTGGCTGTCGCGGTAGCGCTTCAGCTCGTCAAGCAGGGTGGTGAGCCGCGTGATGAGCTGGTCGAGGACGTCATCGCCGACGATCGCCTCGTAGACCTCGAACTCGCCCAGCTCCACCGCGAAGTCCGATCCCCAGTTGCTGGTGATATCCAGCTTGACCCACCTGGCCTCCGCGGGGGTGAAGTCGAAGCTCTGCTTGATGCCGCGCCGGACGACGAGGTAGGTTCCGACGGTCTTGTAGGGGCCGTCGGGGCTCTCGGTCGAGACGGAGAGACGGATGTTCTTGGCCCATCGACCGAGGAACTCGGGGTCGTCGGTGGTCGGGTCCACGACGACCCGGCTGATGAGCCGCTGCTCGGGCAGCTCGAAGATGACCCACTCGGGCCGGTCCGGGGAGGGCACGTTCTGCGTGCGCCAGCCGTAGGAGTCGGCCGGGGTGTGTGAGCCTACGACGAACTTGCCGTCGATGAGGTTGGTGACCGACCAGACCTGGATGGGCTGGCCGTTCTCGTCCTCCGCCTGGCTGGAGAAGGCGACGATGCGCCCGCCATTCTCTGCGGCCACCAGGTTGGTGGTGCCCGCGACGGTCGGCGCCGCCCAGACGGGCACCGTTATCGAGACTGCAATTGCGGCGATCACAAGCACCTGCGTCTTCCTCCTCACGCCACTCACTCCCCGTGTCCCAGGCCGCCCGCCCCTCCACGTCATTGCGGCTGCTCCTCGGTCTGCTCGGGCACCTGGAAGGTCTCGCTGTATACCATCTTGTCCTCGTGGTGGACCTCGACGGTCACGGTGCCCTCTGCGCGCACCTCGACGGTCTTCGTCTCGCCGGGCTGCATCGGCGTCAGGCTCTGCATGAGCTCAGAGCCGCTCTCATCGCGCCAGCGCACCTCGACCTGCTGGTCCGGCGCCTCGCCCTTCGCCATCACCGAGACATTGAAGAGGCGCAGGCGGGGGTCATCCGGCTTGTAGCTGGTGTCCTCTTCCACGTCCACGAAGGGGTCAAGCGCCTTGAGGGGCTCAGTGTCAGTCTCCTCTTCATCACCTTCGACAGTCTCGTCCGGCGGCTGTTCCGGCTCCTCGGGTTCCTGGTCCTCCTGGTCGGCCTCCTCCTCTTCCTCCTCAGGGCCCTTGGAGACCGACACGTGGATCGCGGTGCCCTTGTCCACGCGCGTGCCCGCGCTCGGCTCCTGGTCGAATATCATGCCGGCCGGCTCGGTGGCATGGAACTGCTCGGTGACCTCGCCCAGCGTCAGGCCCTCGGCCTCGAGCAGCGACTGCGCGCGGCTCACGCCCATGCCCAACACGGAGATGACCGACACGGTCTCCGTACCGCGGGCGACGATCAGGTCCACGGAGGCCCCGGACTGCACGGTCTGCCCGGGTGCCGGCGTCTGGTCGATAACCCGGCCCGCCGGCTGCAGGTCGCTGTACTCGTGGTCCACCTGGCCGATCACGAGGCCGCGCTCCTCGATGTCGTCCCGCGCCTGCTGTTCGGTAAGGCCCATGACGTTGGGGACCTCGACCATGGTCGGGGTCACGCCCGGGTAGAAGGCGGCCCGCACGAGCCAGACCACGGCGATGATCACCAGCAGCGCCAGCAGGCCGATGCCGACGCCGGCGAGCACTGCGCTGGCCGTGCTTTGAGGCTCCTCCTCACGCCGGCGCCTGCGCGGTGACGGCGGCACCTCGGTCTCCTCGTACTGCGCGTAGTCATCGTAATCAGGCTGGCGGCGGGGCGACGGCTCGGCCGTGCGCGGGAGCGCCACCGTCGCCTCGGGCGCCGGCCTCAGCACGCCGGTCTGGTCGAGGTCCACGCCCCGCTCAAGCTTGCGGATGTCCGTGAGCATCTCGTCGGCCGACCGATAGCGCCGCTGCGGATCGCGGGACATCGCCTTGGTGATGATGTACTCGGCGGCGGGCGGGATGTCGGGGTTCAGCGAGCGCGGGGAGGATGGGGTCTCGCGCAGGTGCCGGGCCGCGATGTCGGCGGCGGTCTCACCGTCGAAGGGCAGCCGGCCCGTCACGGCCTCGTAGAGCGTGACGCCCAGGGAGTAGATGTCGGACAGTGGCCCGGCCGGTGCGCCCTGCGCCTGCTCGGGCGAGATGTAGTGGGCCGAGCCGAGCACCTTGCCGTCCTCGGTCATGCCCGCCTCGCCGGCGGCGGCCGCGATCCCGAAGTCAGACAACTTCGCCCGCCCATCGTCGGTGAACAGCACGTTCGCGGGCTTGACGTCCCGGTGCACCAGCCCCTGCCGGTGGGCGAAGGAGAGCGCCTCACAGCACGCCGTTCCCACCTCGATGACCTTGTCCAGCGGCAGCGGCGCGTAGCGCTTGATGATCTCCTTGAGGTTCAGCTCGGGCAGGAACTCCATGACGATGTAGTACCTGCCCTCCTCCACTCCCGTGTCGTAGATCTGCACCACGTTCGGGTGGTTCAGCTTGGCCGCTGCGTGCGCTTCGCGACGGAACCGGGCGACGACATCCTCGCGGTCGCTCAGCTCGGGGCGAAGTATCTTGATGGCGACCCGCCGATCGAGAGTGGTATCGGTGCCGCGATAGACGAGCGCGACGCCACCCTCGCCGATGAGGTGATCGACGCGATAGCGCTCAGCGATCAGGGTGCCCTCCACGGTGTTGTCACCTCGAATCGCGTTATCTGACGCCGGCTCGGCTAAGCAGATGCGCCATGACTTCCCGGACGATGGGCCCCGCCGCCTCAGCCCCGGCTCCCGCGTTCTCGACCACAGCCGTCACCACCACCTCCGGGCTCTCCGCCGGGGCGAAGGCCGTGAACCACGAGTGCGGCCGGCCGTGCGGGTTCTCGGCCGATCCCGTCTTCCCGGCCACCCTCACGCCACGGATCGAGGCCACCCGCCCCGTACCATGTTCCACGACGTCAACCATCATCCCTGCCAGGGTGCGGGCGGTCTCGACGCTCACCGCTCGACCGGCCTCTCTCTCGCGCGCGGAGCGCAGAATGCGCCCGCCCGGCGAGCGCACCGCCTCGATGATGTAAGGCTCGAGCACTGCGCCCTCATTAGCGATCGCCAGGGTCATGCGGGCGATGGCGAAGGGCGTCAGCACCGTCTCGCCCTGCCCGAAGGCAGTCTCGGCGAGCAGCACGTCTCTCTGCTCGCCGCCGAAGTCCCCGATCGACCCCGGCTTGGAGAACATCGGCAACTGCGCGAGTGCCGTCAGGCGGAAGCGGCGGGCGTAGTCCTCGAACTCGTCGGCCGTGAAGTATCGGCCCAGCTTGGCGAAGGTCGTGTTGCACGACACGGTTAGCGCCTCGCGGAGCGTCACCTCGCCGTGCGCCTGCGGGCAGGTGATCTTGCAGCCGTCGATGGCGTACTCACCGTCGCAGTCGAAGGTCGTGTCCTCGCGCGCCCTGTCAAGGTCCAGCACCACGGCCGCAGTGAACACCTTGATGACCGATCCAGGCGGGTAGAGCCCCTGGAGCGCGCGGTTAAGCTCGGGGACATTGGGGTCGGCCTGGAATATCTGGAACTCGCCCTCGCTGGTCAGGATCAGCTCGGGGTCGTAGGCCGGCGCGCTCACCAGCGCGAGCACCGCCCCGCTGTGCGCGCTGAGCGCCACCACGGCTCCCCGGCGTCCCCGCAGCAGGCGGGTCGCCAGCTCCTGGGCGTCAAGGTCCACGGTGAGGATGACATCATTGCCCCGCAGCGGCCCATCGACGAACTCGGCCCAGGGCGACTCATACTCCCCTGCGGACAGGAAGGCGTCGCGGAGCCGCCTCTGCAGCCCGCTGCGCTCGTTGTAGCCGGTCAGGTGGCAGGCGTAGCTGCCGGCCGGATAGGTGCGCTTCCAGCCATCGGCCCGCCTCTGCGCCCCCAGGAGCACCTGCATGTCGGTGTCGTAGAGCTTCCCCGGCTCGATGGAGCGCAGGCGCTCCTGGGCGCGGCTGTTGTGCGGGTTCGCGCGTAGCTCGGGGGCACGCCAGAACTGCCAGTAGGACAGGTAGACGCAGAGCAGCGCGAAGCCCAGCGCGGGCACCATCGCGATCCGCTTGATGTTGCGGGAAAGCTCCTGCATCTGTATCAGCTCTCGCCCGACCGCGGGTGCGGGCAGCAATCGCGCGACACCGCCATCAGCAGCGCCAGCGAGATGAAGTTGACCATGACCGAGGTGCCGCCGTAACTGATGAAGGGCAGCGTAATGCCCGTCAGGGGGATCAGCTTGGTCACCCCGCCGATGATCACCAGCGCCTGCAGCGAGAAGACGACCGCGAGGCCGGCGCCGAGCAGCGCGCCGAAGGTGTCGCGCGAACTCCAGGCGATGCTGAAGGACCGGTGCGCGGCGAGCCCGAAGAGCGTGATGAGCGCGAGTGCGCCCGCCAGCCCGAGCTGCTGGGCGCCGACCGCGAAGATCAGGTCGGTGCTGGCCGCGGGGATCGTCTCCCCGCCCCCGGTGGCGAAGCCCGTGCCGAGCAGCCCGCCCTCCGCCAGGGCGAAGAGGCCCTGCAGGATCTGGTAGCCGCGCTCGGTCGGCTCGAGCCACGGGTTCAGCCACATGTCCACGCGCGCGGCCACGTGCGGGAAGGTCAGGTAGGCGGCGACACCGCCCACGATGAAGAGTGCCAGCGCGATGATGGCGTAGGACTTGCGGCCTGTGGCCAGGTACGTCATGGCCACGAAGAGGCCGAAGAAGAGCACCGCCGCCCCGAGGTCGCGCTGGCCGACGAAGATCGCCAGGGAGAAGAGCACCATCAGCACCAGCGGCGCGATGTGCCGCAGGCGCGGCATCTGAAGGCCCGCCACCTCGTGGGTGTCCTCACGCAGCAGGTCGGCCCTCTCAGCGACGTATCCCGCCAGGAAGATGCACATCAGGACCTTCACCAGCTCCGTCGGCTGAAAGCGGAGCAGACCCGGGATCTCCAGCCAGAGCCTCGCGCCGCCGACCTCCACGCCGAAGGCGAGGGTGAGACCGACCAGCAGGATGGCCGCGAGGCCGCTGGTGTACTTCAGCCGGGCCAGATCGCGCACGTCCTCGATGAGGTAGTAGACCGCGACCATGAGCCCCGAGCCGGTCACCATCCAGACGATCTGCCGGGCGGCCTGGCTCTCATCGAGCTGCCACAGCAGCAGGAAGCCGAGGCCGGCAAGCATCGCCACGATGGGCAGCAGCCAGCGGTCGCGGCGCGGATCGGCCAGGTCGAGCATCAGCGCACCGGCGATGATCGCCCCCACGACCGTGAGCGCCCTGGGGAGCCGCCACAGCGGCTGCCCCGTGCCCAGGCACACCAGCAGGCCGCCCAGCCCCACGATGAGGGCCACCAGCAGGAGCAGGAGCAGCTCGGTGCGTTGGCCGCGCGGAATGGTACTCACCTCGAAGACGTGTGCGGCGAAGTGATCGGGCCACTGCGGGCCGGGCGCCTCAGCCCGCACGGTACTGGAAGACGGTGTTGCCCAGGGCGATGCGGTCGCCGTCGCGGAGCTCGACCTCCTCCTCCACCCGCTCGCCGTTGACGAAGGTCCCGTTGGTGCTGCCGCGGTCCATCAGGATCCTGCGGCCGTCACGGAGGCAGATGAGGGCATGGCGGCTGGAGACGAAGCGGTCGTCGAGCTGCAGGGAGTTCTCCTCGCTGCGACCGATGGTCACGGCGGCGCTGAGCGGCAGCTCTTCCGCCACGTGATGGCTGTCATCGCCGCTCTCGAGCACGCGCAGACACGGGGCAGGCCGCTCGGCCGCCACCTCCGGCGCCGGCGCGCGCTCGTCTGCCGCAAGCGAAGGAGCCGGCTCTGCCTCGGCGGCGGGACGGGAGGGCTCGGGGGCCTGCGGTCGCGGCGCGGGCACCTCCGCAATGCGAGGGCGTTCGCGGCGCCGTCTGCCCGCTGCGGTCTCGCCCCGAGATCCCGTGCGGGCCGACTCGGCCGCAAGCTGGCTCATGATGCCGCGGAAGACCACCAGCACGAACGCGTAGAGGCCGACAAGCAGCGCATACTTGCCGATGGTCACCACTACACTCAGGTCCAACACAACACCTCCAGCGCCGCGGAGCCCGGTGCCGTCCGCCGCGCCCTCGGACCGTCGCTCGGCTGCGGGCCCTCAGCTCCCGTGTCGGCGGAAGCGCAACTGCACGAGGCCGACCTCGATCAGGTCGCCGTCCGCCAGCAGCGCCTCGCTCACCTCGTCCGAGTTCAGGAACGTCCCGTTGCGACTTCCGAGGTCGCGCAGCACGTAGCCGCGGTAGGTCCACTCGATCTCGGCGTGCCGCCGCGACACGGCCGGCTCGGCCAGGACGATCTCGCACCCGGCATCGCGACCGATGACGGCACGCTCGCCGATCTCGAAGCTCTGCGGCCCGGCCTGCCCGGCCACCAGCAGCAGCCGCGCCCCCGGCGCGTCTTCATCGAGGCCGCGCTCGACGGCCATCCGCCCCACGCGCCCGCCGCCCTCCAGGGTGACCAGGACGGCATCGCCGTAGGCCCAGCCCTGCTCCCGGGCATACTCCGCCAGGTGGCGGCCGATCTGCTCGGCCACCTCATCGCGCACCTCGCCCAGATTCGCCAGGTCCTCATCGGCCAGCCGGACCGTGAAGCGGTTCGGCACGTAGGGCACGTCCATCCCCAGCAGCTTCCCCTCGGCCATCTCCGACTGCAGGCGGCGTGCGATCTCGAGCGGATGTACACCGCCACCCGCCAGGCGCGCCAGCCCGCCGTCGATCGCCGACTGCAGCGCGGCCTCAAGACGCGCGAGGAATGACAGCGCTATCTCCTCCCCACCGTCAAGGATTATAGCAAACGCGGAGGCGGGGTGTCACTAGTGTTGCGTTGCAGGACTGCGCGTGGGTTGCCGGGCACGGCAACGGCACCTCACCCCCCTCTCCCTGGAAACCGCACAGGACGCGGTTTCAGGCGGGAGAGCGCGAGAACACAACCGGTGGCGATCATGCGCGAACGGTGCGGATTGCCCAACATTCAACGCTTGTGCCCTCCCGCAGGAGGCGTCATGTGCCTCCCAGGGCGGGGGAGGTCACTCGAGGCCACGCCAACTTGTGCAGGCAAGCACCAGGACGGCCGCGCCGGCCGGGTCACTCCCGCCCGAATGCCTCCAGCGCGTCCCCCAGGCGCCTCCCAAGCTCCCGGGCCTGCTCGGTGCTGACGGACGGGAAGCAGGCGCGCACCGACCACTCGCCCGCGCCGAAGCCCTCGCCCGGGGTCAGGATCACCTTCCACTCGCGCGCCAGGCGCCTCATCAGCGTCCAGAGATCCTGACTCTGGAGCGCCTGCGCGAGTTCCGCGCCGCCGCGCGCGCGGGCCACCTCGATCAGGTCGATGATCGTACTGTAGCGGCTGCTGGGACCGTGCAGCCATTCCGGCGCGGGCAGGCCCAGCCCGTCGTAGAGCGCCTCGACGCGATCGGTCAGCTCCCCGCGCACCCAGCCGAAGTAGCGTTCGCTCTCGGGCTCGACCATATCGTACACCGCACACAGGCACAGCAGCGCCTGCAGCGGCGTGGAGAGCCCGCTCATGTGCGTGAAGCTCACGCCCCGGCTGTCGGCCACCACCCGTTCGGCGAACGGCATCTCCGCGGGCCTCATGGCGCGCCGGCGGTAGCGCTCGTGCGCCACTTCCCCCTCGTCGAGGCCCGCCAGAGCGCGCTGCGCGGCGCACTGGGGATGCACCAACACGACGCCCAGCCTGGCGCCGGCCAGCCCGAAGTCCTTCGATACGCTGTAGACGCCGATGGTGTTGCGGGGCAGCCGGCGGATCTCCGTCTCGACGGGCCGGTCGAGGAAGTGCATGTAGACGTAGTCGGCGATGACAAGCAGGTCGGGGTGGGCCCCGACCGCCTCCTCCAGCGCGTCGATGCTCGCCGGATCGGTGACCACCGGAACGGGATTCCCCGGCGAGACCGAGATCGCCAGCCGCAGCCGCCGATCCCTGAGCCTGGCGAGCTCCCCCGGCCGGGCGGCCCAGCCGGCGCCCGGGTCGCGCCCGATCGGCACCACCTCGCAGCCGAGCTGGCACTCCACGAGGTCGCGCAGCGGCTCGTAGGTGGGCCACCACATCGCCACGCGATCTCCCGCGGAGACGAGGCCGTTCCGGGCCAGGGTGGCCGCGACCTGAGCGATGCCCGTGGTGGCGCCCTCGCAGGCGATGACGTCGAACTGCGACGCCAGGGCTAAGTCGTCAGCGAAGAGCAGTGGCGCGAGGTAGCGCGTCAAGATGGGCTGCACGAAGTCCAGGGTCGGCGGGCTGGCGTAGCCGCGCCCCGCGGCGGCCTCGGTGAACTGGTAGACGATACGGTCCGGCGAGCGGTCCGCCAGCACCTCATCGGCCAGGAACCGCCATGCCCGGCCCAGGAACTCGCACCCAGCCGCCAGGCCTGCGGGGCCGCCGGCGCATTCGCGGGCGAAGGCCTCGAAGCCCGCGTGATGCTGGGTCTCCGGATCGAGAGCCAGCACCACCTCGCCATCGTTCGCGGGGGTCTGCGCCGCCTGCACGGCATAGAGGCCGAGCGCGTGCCAGGCGTTGAGCACGTGCCTGAGCTGCCAGTTCGCGGCCCCCCGCGACGCGTCCAGCAACTCCAGATCATCTCTGGGCGACCGCGCGGCCTCATCCACCAGCAGACCGCGCAGCAGGAACGGGCTCTTGTCCGCTACCCTGAAGTCCAAGCGGCTCTCCTCCGATGCCCCGGACATCACGAAGGGCCTGAGCCCATAGTGTACCGGCCCTGCGCCCCACGGTCAACTCGCATGCCCGACCCGGGCAGCATCCAGATTCGTGTGGATGCGCGCAGCGAGCGGCGACGTCCCGTGCCTGCGCATCCCGCTCCTGGGCGGGAGGGACCGGGGGGTGAGCCCAACCCCGTTGCGGCGCAAACGCCTGCAGAGCAACGACCTGCCGATGGGGGCGTCCGTGTGTCATCCACAGGAATCTGGATGCTCTCCCCGACCCGTCGGGTCAGCGGGATAGTCACCGATCCGCTGAATGTAGGGAGAACGCTGGCCCGCGTGGCGACCGTGGTGATTATGAACTTTGCGAGGCCTCCGCGCGTCAATTCTTATGCAGCAGGCCAGAGCTGCCGAGGACGAATATCCCGTTTACAGCAGTCCTCGTCTCTGGTATACTTTTCCCTGCGCACGTTGACAAGTGGTGGGGGCGATCGGAATCGACGGGGAGCTGGTGAGTCGGGGCTGCGAGCCGAGATCTCCGGTTCTCGTTAAACCCGGAACCTCAACAACTGCCAACACCGATTTGGCACTCGCGGCTTAACGTCGCGACGTCCGCCTGACCTTCGCCGATCAGGCCAGGGCCGGACGTCATGAGATCGGCCGAAGCGTCTGCCTTTGCCCGATTAGCAGACGGGGGTAAGAGAATCGGGCCTGCCGATGGGGACCGCGCGCCCGGGGGCCTCCTCGGTCAACCAAAGCGGGCGCTACGCTCGTAGACGCTTCGGACACCCCTCTTCGGACGCGGGTTCAATTCCCGCCGCCTCCACCAGTTGCCATCGTGCAACGCCCGCCGAGCGCCCTGTGCGCCGGCGGGCGGTCTCAGTTCTGCCGGGCCACCGGCACCGCTCACGTCGATTGGCCGTGGTGCTCGCGGATCAGATCACTGAAGGTCGTGCCATCGTAGATTTCCGCCACGGCCGCCCGCGCCTGCTCCCACATGCCGTGGAACGCGCAGGAGCCGTACAGGTCGCACGTGGCCGCGCCGCCCTCCCTCATGCAGTGCACGGGCACCAGTGGCCCCTGGATGAAGCGGATGACCTCGCCCACCGGCGTCTCACGCTCAGGGTCGGCGAGCATGTAGCCCCCCTCCCTGCCCCGCTTGGACTCAATGAACCCGCCGCGCTTGAGCTGCGCGAGTATGTTCTCCAGAAAGCGTGGGGGGATCGACTGCGCCGCCGCGATCTCCCCGCTCTTGACCGGCCAGTCGTCGTGGCGCAGCGTGATCTCGTACATGGCACGCAGCGCATACTGGCATTTCTGCGACAGGACCACGGCCGTCTCCTCCCCGACACCCCAGGCTCGAGTTCACCCAGGCGTCATTGGCGTCAGGGATGTTTCCACAGCCGTGCCCTCGATGCCTCCTCCGGTGGCTCTGCCCTCACCTTCCCCGGGCCTCCACATCCCGGTGCCTGAGCAGCTCCTGGTGCTGCGTCGGCAATACCGGTCGCCCCGCCATGCAGCACACGACGGAGTGGGGTGGGCGGCGCGAGAGCCACAACGGCGCAACGGCGGGCGGCGTAGGCACGCCGCCCCTCCCGACGAATCCGCCGGGTCCGTGGCACGGGCGCCTCGCCCGTGAGCCGTTTGTCGTCTTGTAGGGCGCGGCACAGGTCCGCGCCCCGCCGTTGTCGGCAGGCGCCGGCTCGGGTTCCATGCCGGCCCGATGTTCGTGGAATAGAGAGACGAGAGTTCGCGACACGAGAACGATGGGCCGGGGTGGAACCCGATCCCGCCAACGGGCAGGATCACCCTCCATGGGATGCACGACGGCACGGGCCGGCTTGGGCGCGAATACATGACATTCGCGGCTCAGGCGGTCCCTCCAGCGGCAAATGCCAGCCTCTCAGTATGTGGGTCATACACAGGCGTACGGCGGCGCGCGCCGTCGAGCCAAAGGAAGGGCACATAAACCTGGCCGCTGCCCCGCACGCTTCGCCCCTTGCGTGCCGACGCCGCTTTCCGGTAAACTCGCACACTACCGGGAACATCCCACGCAGAAGTGATTCGACGCGATGAGACTGAAAGTGCTTGGCTGCGGCGTCTTTGAGCCGGAGCTTCGGACGCTAATACCCGACTCTCCCCATGAGGTGGACGTCGAGCTGCTCGAGGCGGGGCTGCACGAAACGCCCAGCAGGCTGCGTGAGACCGTGCAGGAGCGGATTGACGCGGCGGGGGGCGAGGGCTTCGACGCGGTCGCGCTGGCCTACGGCCTGTGCGGGCGCGGTACCGCAGGGCTGGTCGCCCGCAGGCTGCGCGTCGTCATCCCCCGCGTGCACGACTGCCTGACGCTGTTCCTCGGCTCGCGCGAGGAGTACCGGGACCAGTTCCGGCGCCACCCGGGGACGTACTACATCACGCCCGGCTGGTTCGCGCATAAGCTGGGGCTCGACCAGGCCGGAAGGCTCCGGAGCTGGAGCCACGAGGTGGAGGACCACCCACGCTTCGCGGAGCTGGCCCGGCGCCATGGCGAGGAGTCCGCGGCCGAGATCCTGCGGTTCCTCGAGAGCTGGAAGCGGAACTACACGCGCGTGGCCGTCATCGACACGGGCTGCGGCGAGGTGCGCGAGTGCCTGGGGCTCGCCGAGAGGATCGCCGGGAACCTCGGCTGGCGTTGCGAGCGCCTCTCGGGGAACACGGAGCTGCTGCGGGACCTCGTCCTGGGCAACTGGGATTCCGAGCGCTTCCTCATCCTCGAACCCGGACAGCGCTCCCAGGCGAGTGGCGACGACCGGGTCCTGGTGGCCGTCTCGAGTGGGAGGCAGCGCGGCGAGGAGCCGGGGCTGGAGGCGCTGCTCGGCGGCGGGCCGGCCCACCTGGGCGAACGCACAGGCCTGGGGCTGGGCATCGACGCCGGAGGGACCTACACGGACACGGTGGTGTACGACTTCGCGAGCGCGCGCGTGCTCTCCAAGGCTAAGGCGCCGACCACGCACCACGACCCGCTGGTCGGGATCGGCGAGGCGCTCGACCGCCTGGATCAATCGCTCCTGCCACGCGTGGACCTGGTGGCGCTCTCAACCACATTCGCCACGAACGCTATCGTCGAGGGCCGGGGCGGCCAGCCGGGCTGCATCATCATGCCGCATGACGGCTTCGACGCGTCCCGCCTGCTCTGGCCGCACCGCGCCATCATGGGCGGGCGCATTAGCATCGTCGGCGAGGAGCTGGAGCCATTCGACGCCGAGGGCTGCCGACGGGCGGTGCGCAGGCTTCTGGATGAGGGCGTGGACGCCTTCGCGGTCTCAGGCTACGGCAGCACGCGGAACCCGGCGCACGAGCTGGCCGCGCGGGAGGCCATCGCGGAGGAGTGCGACCTGCCGGTGGTCTGCGGTCACGAGCTGTCGGGGCGGCTGAACTTCCTCAGCCGCGCGAACACCGCCGCTCTCAACGCCCGGCTGCTGCCGCTGATCGACCGGCTGGTGGTCGCGGCCGAGCGGACCCTCGCGGCGCGGGGCGTGGGCGCGCCGCTGATGATGGTCAAGGGCGACGGGTCGCTCATCAACGTGGACACCGCCCGCGAGCGGGCGGTTGAGACCATCCTGTCCGGGCCGGCGGCCAGCATGGTCGGCGCCCGGCATCTGAGCGAACACGACGACGCGATGGTCATCGACGTGGGCGGCACGACCACCGACGCGGCGATCATCACCAACGGGCGCCCGCGAGTGTCGCCGGGAGGCGCGCGAGTCGGCGGCCGGCAGACCAGCGTGGAGGCAGCGCAGATACGCACCATGGGCCTCGGCGGCGACAGCGCGCTCGACTTCAACGGCGACCGTGAGCTGCTGATCGGCCCGGAGCGCGTGGTGCCGCTGTGCTGCCTGGCCGCGAACGGCGCGCCGGGCGTGCACGATGCGCTGGCGCGGCTGCCACATGACGACGACGTCGTGCGCACGTCCGCAATGGCGCTCGACTTCCTCATGCCCGGCCCCATGGCCGGCCGCCGCGCGCTCAGCGACGACGAGCAGCGCATCCTGGGCGCGCTCGACGGTGGCTGCCTGAGCCGCACCGCGGTCGCACGCCGGCTGGGCCTGGCCTCTCCGCGCCTGCTCAGGACCGCTCGGTGCGAGGAGCGCGGGGTGCTGGCGCGAGCCGCCCTGACGCCCACCGACCTGCTGCACTACACGGGCGACTTCACGGCGTGGGACGTGCCGGCGGCGCGCGCCGGCGTCGAGGCCTTCGCGCACCTCTTCGGCTGTGAGCCGGACGAGCTGGTGGCGCTGGTCTGGGAGCGCATCGCCCGAGACCTGTGCCTGATGGTCATTGCGGAGGAGCTGGGGTCGAACGGTGAGCTGGAGGAGTTCGTGGCGGACGAGCCGCTCGTGCGCTCGATGTTCGACCGGATCGTCGCGCCCGATGCGGAGGCCGCGCTGACCTTCCCGGCACGCTACCGCAGGCCGGTCGTCGGGATCGGCGCTCCGGCGCAGGCCTTCCTGCCGCCGCTGGCGGACCGCCTGGGCTGCCACGTCATCATCCCCGAGCACGCGGAGGTCGCCAACGCGGTGGGCGCAATCATCAGCCACGTGGCGGCCTCGGAGGTCGTCGCAGTTCGTCCCAGCGAGTACGACGCGTTCACCGTCTACGCCCCGACGGGGCGCCGGGAGTTCGAGAGCCTGTCGGATGCGGCCGCCTTCGCGGCTGAGGAGGCGGCATGCGCGGCTCGCGAGCGGGCGGTTGCGGCGGGTGCCGCAGACCCGCGCGTCGAAGTTGACGTTGAGCACAGAACCGCACGGCTGTCCACCGGCGAGGAGCAGGTCGTGGAAGTGAGCGTACGCGCGACCGCAATGGGCTATCCGCTGCCCTCGGCCGCTACCTGACAGAGGCGTCTTCCCGAGCGAGGTGTCTGCGATGGACGTGCAGACGTTCACGAGGTGGGAGTCCCAGATCAGGACCCTCATGGAGGGCAACGTGGAGAGACATGTCATGGACGCGGTGAGCGCCCTGATTGAGGCGGAGGAGTTCGAGCTGATCTCGCACATCATGCTCACCAGCCCCGAGTTCTCTGCCAGGCGGATGGCCGACGTGCTGGTGGAGCAGGGGGTGTTCGAGCCGCTGGTGGCCGGCGCGTGCATGAGACGGGAGGTGCGGCGCCCGAGCCAGATCTCCGGTGGCGCCCTGGGTAGCAGGCGCATCTTCCGCGACTTCGAGGCCCCCGACGAGGGTGAGCCCGGCGTCCCCGAGCACATCATGGAGGAGGCCGAGGCGATCTCCGAGCACGCCGACCAGACGCGGCGCATAGCGGCCCGGCGCGAGGCCGAGTTCGACCGCGACCCGGTACGCCATCACATCGTCACCCGGCTGGGCGAGCTGCTCAACACCTCGGAGGAGGCCATGGAGGCGATGATCGCCATCGCTCGGGTGTCGGCCTGGGAGGAGACGGCCCGCATGGCGGCGATGAAGCTGGGCAGCAACAGGATCGTCATGGGCCGCATCAGCCGCGCCGGCCGGGTCACAGACATGGTCGCCGTCGGCGAGGCGTCCGGCTCCCAGGCCGTCAGGACCATGATCTCACGCACCCTCGCGGAGTCGATGCCCGAGAGCTCCGATCCGTCATATCGAGCGGCGCTGGAGTACATCGCCGAGCATCACCCCCAGGAGGGGCATCGGCAGGCGGCGCGCAGGGCCCTGGGACAGTAAGCAGACAGGCACCCGGGCAGGGCCCTCCGTCGCGATCTCCTGCGACGGAGCCGGTCCCCACCGCGGAAGGGTGGCTGCTCCGTGGACTACCGCAGCAGATGGCAGCAGCAGCGACGGCTGCGTGCCACGCGACAGAGGCTCGTCGTCGTGGTCGCGGGGCTGGTGCTGGCGGCCGCCATCGGCCTGTCGATCCACGGCCTGGGTCGGCCCGCGCCGCCCGGGTACCAGCTCGACCGGCCCGACATCTGCTGGCTCGCGGCGGACGAGGACTGCGTGCTCGTCTGCGCGCGCTCAGGCAGGCTCATCCGTCTGAGCCCGGAGCTGGTGGAGGACGAGCGCGGCTGGGGGCGGCAGTTCATCCACCCCGCCGGCTTCTGGGGGCGCCCGGCGCTTGTACCCGGCCATGTGCTGATCGGATGCGGCGATGTCCGCCTGCGCGGCGTCGCCGCAACGACCGGGCTGGAGGGCTGGGAGGCCGCAGTCGGAGGCGCCGTGCCCGGGGTTACGGCGTCCGGCGAGTATGCGTACTTCGGCTCCGAGGACGGTGCGGTGCACGCCGTAACCAGCGAGGGCACGCTGCTGTGGAGCGTTGAGGTCGGCGGAAAAGTGGCGACCGCGCCCCTGGTGACCGAGCAGACCGTGGTCGTAGGCACACTCAAGGGGGACGTCTGTGCTCTTGCACGCGCCGATGGGGAGGAACTGTGGCGGGTGCACGTCGGCGGGCCCGTCTACGCCTCGCCGCGGATGGGGCCGAGCACGATCCTCGTCGGAGACGACGGCGGCATGCTACATAACATCGCACGCGAGGGGGAACTGCTGGCCTCCTATGAGTTCGGCGGGCTCGTGCGCGCTCCCGTGGCAGTGGCGGGCGCCGTCGTGGTTGCGGGCGATAGCGCGGGCACGCTGGCCCGCATCGACCCCAGCACCATGGAGGCCACCTGGACGGCCACGCTGCCCGGGCCGGTGGCGGTCGAGCCCATCATCATCGGGGACACGATCTGGTGCGCGGCAGGCAAGTCGCTGGTGGGGGTGAGGGCATCCGACGGCGAGGTGCTGAGCCGCCGCATCGCCGAGGCCGAGACATCGGACTGCATCGCGGCGCACGGGCGCATCTACTGGGCCACCGCCGACGGCCGCATCCGCGCCGTCGAGATCGACGGCTGAACGGCGGTGGCCCGGCCGCCGCCCGGAGCCAGGCGCAATGCCCGAAGACCCGCCGCGTGACCCCCGAGATGAGAGACCGAATCGAGTTGTCTGTCCCGATGCCGGATGACAGCAGCAGGCCTTTCGTGCGCCGCAACTTCGCCCTCGGCGTCATCAACGGCTCGTTCTGGCTGCTGGCCAGGGCGCTGACCGACCCCGACACCGTGCTGCCAGCGTTCGCGATCGCGCTGATGGGCGACCGGCCGATCTACGTGGGGCTGCTGGTCTCCGTCGTCACGGCCGGGTGGTTCTGGCCCCCGCTGCTGATGACCCCGGTGATGGCCACGCGGAAGCGGCGCCATCCCTACTACCAGTTCTCGGCGGCCATCCGCATGCTGGCGTTGACGGGAGCATGGGCGGCGGCCCGGTTCCTCGCGGCGGACCACGCGCTGGTGGCCTTCATCGCGATCGCGGTGAGCTACCTGGCCTTCACCTCGGGCGGCGGCATGGGCCTGGTGCCCTTCATGTCGGTGGTCACCGACTCCATCCCGGCCGAGCTTCGCGGCAGGTTCTTCGCCATGCGCTACTTCTTCGGTGGGCTGATGGCCTTCGCCGCCGGCTTCTGGATCAAGTGGCTGCTGGGCGACGACAGCGGGTTCGACTTCCCGCTCGACTACGCCTACGTGTTCGGCGTGGCCGTCCTCGTCTCGGTCATCTCGCTGCTGTCCTGGTGGATGGCCTATGAGCCCGACCACAAGGTCGAGACGCGCTCCCTGCCGCTGGGCATCCAGCTTCTGCGCGGGCTGCGGCGGGTGCGCACGCGGCCGGGCTTCCTGCGCTTCATCGCCTCCCGGCTGATGATGGCGGCCTCCTACGGCCTGGTGGTGCCCTTCCTGGTGCCCTACGCCTACCGGCATCTGGGGATGACCGAGGCGATGGTCGGCCTGGCGCTGGCCTCGCGCGTGCTGTGCTACTCGATGTTCAACATCCTCTGGAGCCGCCTGAGCAGCCGCCACGGCAACCGCTTCCTGCTGATCGTCTCGGGCGGCGTGCATCTGGCCGGGGTGCTGCTGGTGCTGCTTACGCCGGTGCTGCCGGCGCTGCCACTGGGGGAGCTGCTGGGGCTGCGGTTCGACCTGCGGCTGGCGGTGCTGATGCTGGTCTTCGGCGCGGTGGGCGCGGGAAACAGCGGCCAGGGCACGGGACAGACCGCCTATCTGCTGGATTACTCTCCGGAGCGCACCAGGCCGGTGTACCTGGCCATCTACTACCTGCTGGTCTTCCCCATGTGCTTCATGCCGGTGGTGACGGCGCTGCTGATCGGCGGCGCGGGCCGGTACCTGCCGGCCTTCGCCCTGGGAGCGCTTGCCAGCATCGTGAACGTGGTGCTCTACACGAGTCTGAGGCGCCTGCGCGGCGGCTCGGAGACCGACGAGGCGCCGGTGTCGTAGGGCACGGCACGGCGGGACATGAGTGGGGAAAAGGGAAACCGCCCGGCGACATGCACCGGGCGGTTGCTCGCACTGCCAGGGTGCGTCTGGAATGATAGGTGCCCTGCGGCGAGCATTCACTCTGATCGAGCTGCTGTGCTCCTTTAACGCAGGGGGCCGCTGCCAGGTTTCACCGGGCGGGTTAAACTTCCTTGAACCTCTGCGGCTACGGTTCGATGTGCAGCAGGTCGTCATCGCCGGCGTCGTGCGCGCCCTCGACCCACTCGCCCAGCACCTCCATCAGCTCCTCGCGGCTGAGGGTGCGGCCGCCGAGCTCCCGGCGCAACTCGCGGAGGCTCCGCGTCTTGATCTGCTGGCCCGAGAGCGCCCGCTGCAGGTGGGTCAGCACGTCGTCGCCGAGCAGCGGCATGAGCGTGCGCGCGCCGACATCCCCCTCCAGGCGCACAAGCTGCGCGAGCTTACGCACCGTCTCGCCGCGGTGGGGCAGCGTGCGGATGTACTCGGCCAGGGCGCGCTGGTTGGAGGGCGAGCGGAGAGCACGCACGTACTCGGCCACGCCCTGGCGGGCCATCTCCTCAATCTCCTCGGGCGGGCGGAGGTTCACCTCCTCGCCCAGCCGCAGGCCGCAGGCGGGGCAGACCGGCTGGCGCTCAAGCTCCTGCGAGAGGTTCAGCTCCCGGCAGCGCTTCCCCACCTCGCGCTCGATCTGCTCATTGACGTAGCCGAGGTCATGCTCCACGCGCAGGTCCAGGCGGTCGAGCGCCGCCAGCACGCGCATCTCCGGCGACGCGCGCAGGGTGTTGTAGGGTTCGAACTCCGACGCGCGGTAGACGGAGTTGTGCCAGGCCCCGTAGCGTCGCTTGTATCGGGTGAAGAAGACCTGGGCGAGCCGCATGAGGCTCTGCTCCTCCCCGACGGCCTCCTCGCCCGAGCGCACCATCCCGAGCAGCCGCCCACGCAACTCCGCGAGGTCCGAGTCTTCGGGCAGCCATAGGTCCTCGTTCGTGAGGTAGTGCAGCAGGCCGATGAGTTGTGGGCCGACCTCGGCCACGAAGTGCTCCAGCACCTCCACCACGCGCAGCAGCTCGCGCAGCTTGCTGACCCCATTGCTGGTGTCGAGGAAGGGCGCCGCGCCCCCGAGCATGGCCGACAGGCCCTCGGCCGGGTAGGCGCGGGGCTCGATGAGCCCGAAGAAGCGCTCGACATGGCCAAGCGCGGCCTCCGACTCGCGCCACGCGGCCCGCGGCTGGCCGAGGCGCTCGCGCAGGTGATCGATGCGCTCGCGCAGGTCATCGACGCGGCCCAGCCACTCGGCCCGGCTCTCGACCAGGGCCTCCCACACCATGGCCTGGGAGGCGTGGTCGGGGTTCGCGACGGCCTGGTCGAAGACGATGCGGCAGACGCGGGAGAGCGCCTGCCACTGCTCGTAGGAGAGGAGGGCGGGCCGGGCGACCATGTGAAGGTGGCGGCTGATGGGCGTGGGGATGTCCGCGAGCTGGAGCGGCCGCGCCTCGCGGTCGAGGGCCATGAGGAAGCCGCGGCGGACGAGCGAGGCGATGAGCAGCTCGAACAACTCCGGCGGCAGGCCCATCTCGGACTTGACGAGATGCTCGGCGAGGTCGGCGCAGGCCAGAGGCCGACCGCGCTCCGTCTCGGGCGTCTGGTCGCGGGCGCGGATGCGCTGCATCACCTCGTCGGCCGCCGCGCTGCGCGCGATGTCCAGCACGTAGCGGTCCCGCTCGCGCCGCGCGACGCCCAGCGGCACCATGAAGGCCTCGATCAGGTTCGCCAGCCGCGCGTCCGGCTCGGCCGCGGCCTCCGCGGGCCGGATGAACTCGTCCACCAACAGGTCGATCTGCTCGCGCTCGGCGAGGAACTGCCCCGGCGCGACCTGCTGGAAGCGCGGGAAGGCGCGGTCCAGCGCCCAGCCGGCAATGGCGTTGAGCGCGGTGCTCCAGTCGCCGCTCATGGAGGCCAGCTCGTCGCCGGAGACCGCCCGGCCGAAGGGCGCCCAGACTTCGCCCTCGTAGTAGGCCGCGCGCACGATCTCCCGGACGTGTGCGCCCAGACGCGTCTGCTCCTCCTCCAGCCGCTGCGCCAGCCCCCGCTCCTGCTCCAGGCTGGGCCGCTGCTGCAGGAGCAGGCGGCAGGCCGCGCACTCGCGCAGGGCGTCGATCTCTCGCTCGTGCAGCGCGCGGGGGATCCAGCAGAGCAGGGACGCCGACCACCGGCCCGCCACCGTGCCCTCGGTGATCTCGCGCCAGCGCGTGCGCTGCGCCTCAGGCGACAGCAGACTCGCCACGTGGAGGTGCACGGAGGCGATGTTCGCGGGGTCCGCCAGCTCCTGGGCGCGCCGGTCGATGTCCAGCTCGTCCAGCCGCTGCACGCTCCCGCAAGAGGCGGAGACCCCGCGGGCGGTGTTGCGCCAGTGCACCTCCAGGATGGGGCCCTCGGCCAGCTCGCCCAGCGGCATGGCCGGGCCGGCATGGGTAACGGCCACCTGCATGAGCCGTGGGTCGTCGCGGCCGATGCTCTCGCGGGCGAGCGAGAGGCGCTCGCGGAGCGTGTCGCCGAGCGGCGTGTGCACCTCGACGTAGTAGACGTCCTCGGCCTCTTCGCGGCCGCGCCGGACCTCCACGAAGCGCCCGCGCAGGCGTGCCGCCTCCATCACGCCGTGCAGGGCGTCGGGCTCCGCCACCGCCTGTCCCGCCGCGTCCAGTCCCAGGGCGGTTCGCAACTGCTGCTCTCCCAGCCAGATGTTGGCCAGCCGCAGAGCGATGAGCGCGCGGATGGTCCGCCGCAGCAGGTCGGGATGGGCGGGATCGACCTCGGCGGCGTGCGCCTCGTAGTACTCCAACGCCTGGCTGATGTAGGCCGCCGCGTCCGGGTCTGAGCGGAGCTGCGGCACCAGGAGGTCGAAGACGTCCGCGACCGTCAGCGGCTGCAGGTGCGTGCGCTCCTGAAGCACTCCCGACCGGAGGGCCTCGCGCAGCACCATCAGCCGCCCGTCGGCGCGCCCGAGCACCCGGCCGGCCAGCTCCTCCGCGCACTCCGCGGCGGAGGGTGAGAGCGGGAAGTCCTCCACCAGCTCCTCCGCGTCCACATCCCCGCCGAAGGCCTGCCGGTGCGCGGCGACCATCTCGTCGAGCGCCTCGGCACCACCCTCCTCGTCGGCCAGCCGTACCGACTCGGCGACCACCCAGCGGATGTGCTCCGAAGACAGGGAAGGGCCCGCGCGGTACAGATCGGCGATCCGGCGCGCCAGCGGCGCCTCGATGCCCGGGATCTCCCTCAGCGGCACCTCCAGGCTCACGACCGCCCAGATAGGCGCGATCTTCCCGCGGTGTGCGAGGAACTCGAGGAAGACCAGGTCGCCCTGCATCGCCTTCTCATCGACACTGGTGAGGAACTGGCCGAGGTCATCGATCAGGTAAAGGACGCCGGAGATGCGCTCGCCGTCGGCCATCTCAAGGAGCCGCGCCATGCGCTCGACGCGCGACTGCCGGAAGTCGAGGGGATAGCTCATCGACTGGGCGAACTGGTGGCCGATGCGGACGGCGGCCTCCTCGCTGCGCTCGCGCAGCTCCTGCCAGCTCTCGCCGTCGGAGCGCTCGGCGGTGTAGCGGTCGAGCTCGTCCGCGAAGCGCGGGGCCACGTGCCGCTCGATCAGCTCGAGGGCGTAGGAATGCTGCGACAGGGGCACCACTATGTCGTGGGGGCTGCGGCGCAGCTCCCACTCGGTGCGCTCGAAGACGATGTCCTCGAGCAGCTCCTCGCGGCCGCTGTGCTCGTCGAGCGGCAGCGGCACCACCAGCAGAGGGGCGGCCTCGTGCAGCACCCTCAGCGGGTCGGCATGCCGCGGGTGGCTGCGGGCAAGGGGTTTGCGCGCCTCGTCGCATCCGGCGAGCAGCAGCAGCGTGCCGAGCAGGTGGGACTTGCCCGAGCCGGCCGGACCGGTGACGAGGAAGCCGTCGCCCTTGCCGTCGTCGCGGGCGAGGCTGCCCAGGATCGCGTCAAGGGCGGCGGTGACCTCCGGGTCGTCGCGCGTGTAGGCGGACAGCACCTCATCGAGGCGCCGGGAGGCCGCCTCGGAGACATCGCCCAGCAGCTCCCTGCGCAGCGCGGCCGCGTCGGTCAGCTCGAAGCTGTCCTGCAGCCCCTCAATTGTGATCAGTTCCGTGAGTGTCATCAGTCTCAGTTGCTGCCGGGACTATTGGACACGGTGCGCGTGGTTGCGGCTCACTCGGCCCGACGGCACGTCGCCGCGAGCGCCCGGGCGGCATCCTCGAAGGTCTCGTGCGCCGCCGACACCGGCCCGCCCGAGCGCTCGCCGTCGATAGCGCAGAACCCGGCCTCCGCCGCGCGTTGGGCCAGCACGTCAACGGACGGACCGTGCAGGCAGAAGAGCCGTGCGAGGGCCATCGAGCGCAGGTGGGCGCGAGGGACCGTCCTTCGGCCCCGGGACGCGAACTCCTCCCACAGGGCGTAGGTGAATACTCGCCAGCTCGGGCCCCGGTGGGTGGGGAAGTAGCCCAGACAGCGGGTCTCGCCACGGCTGATCCAGGTCGCGCCCAGCGCCCCGCCCTCGCGGAGGATGCGCAGGGCGCATTGCGTGCTGCTGGGATCGTCCAGCCCCCATCGCCGCCGCGCGTACTCGTCCACCAGGCGATGGGTGATGACGTCATCGGTCTCCAGCAGCTTGCCCGTGTTGACGGCCGCGAAATCGAGTTCGTGCATTCCCTCAGGCAGCCGACCGAGGACGAAGCGCGGGTAGAAGAGCTCAGAGGCGGCGGCCATCACCAGCCGCTCCAGCCGTGCGGCGGCATAGAGCAGCAGGTGCCGCGAGTCGATCGTGTGCCCCGCCGCGGCCGTGACCCATGCCAGGGGCGAGGGACGCTCCGCGGCGTCCTCCGCACCCAGCCCCGACGATGGGCCCATCAGCCGCCGCAAGATGGTGCCGGCAATGCGGCGGCTCTCCTCCTCCGAGCCGCCGAGGCAGGGCGCGAGCGTCTCCAGCATCTCGTCGCGCGAACAGCCCTCGACCGCGAACCGCGCGGCCGACACCGACTCGGCGAAGTGCAAGCCCACCCGGACGCTTCTCACCGCGGGCCGGGCTGCGTCGGACACCTCTCAGACCACCTTCCTCATGCCCTTGGGCTATTCGCGCCGTGTCCGCGGATGTCCTCTGCACAGGGAGGATAATCGCCGGTCACCGGGAATTAGGTGTACCGCACGCCTCCACGGAGGCGGCGCGTCTTGCGTCCATACCCGACGAGGGACGACACCCGGGGAGGGTGCGCGCCCATGCTCAATGTCGCCATCTGCGGCGCCGGTTCGCTTGGTACCAGGCACGCACAGAACTTCAGCCAGATCGCCGACTGCGAGGTCACGCTGGTCTACGACGTGGACGACCGCGCCGCACGCACGCTTGCGGAGGCCGTCGGCGCTCGGCCGGCCGAGGAAGAGTCCGAGCTGTGGGGCGATGAGGTCGATATCGTCGCCGTCACCACGCCCACGCCCTTCCACCACCAATACACGGTGAAGGCCGCCGAGGCGGGCAAGCACGTCTTCTGCGAGAAGCCGATGTGCCGCGAACTCGACCAGGGCGAGGAGATGCTGGAGGCGGTCGAGAACGCCGGCATCACCTTCATGGTCGGCCACGTGCTGCGCTACTTCCCGCAGTACGCCCTGACGCGAGACCTGATTCTCGACGGCGCCATCGGCGAGGTCGGCATCGCTCGCACCAGCCGCATCAACACCATGCCGCGCGGCAGTAACGACTGGTTCGCCGACTACGAGATGAGCGGCGGCGTCACGCTCGACATGACGATCCACGACTTCGACTGGCTACTGTGGACCTTCGGGCCCGCCGAGCGCGTCTACTCGGTGGGCCGGCAGGACATGCTGCCCACGCTGGACTACGCCCTGACGACGATCCGGTTCGAGAGCGGGGCCATCGCCCACTGCGAGGGGAGCTGGGCGGACCTGGGCAGCTTCCGGACCAGCTTCGACATCGCCGGCCGTGGCGGGCTGCTGCGACACGACAGCACGCAGATGCCGACGCTGACGGTCCAGCAGCGCGCCGCCGAGGGCGAGACCGCGGCGGTCCAGGTGCCGGAGAGCCCGGCCACGAAGTCACCGTACCTGCTCGAGGACGAGCACTTCGTGCAGTGCGTGCTCAGCGGCGAGGCGCCGTCGATCTCGGGCGAGGAGGCGCTGGCGGCCGTGGAAGTCGCGCTGGCCGCGCTGCAGTCGAATGAGTGGGGCGGCGAGGTCGTCGAGCTCTGAGCGCCATCGGCGGCCGGCGCCATTGCCAGCCAACCGGGTGGTCTGTCGCGAAACAGGAGGCATACAGCCATGACTCGCCTGGCCATCATGAGCTTCGCACACCTGCACGCGGACTTCTACGCCACCGCCATCGGCCAGTTGGGCGATGTGGAGCTGGCCGGGGTGTGGGACGACGACCCAGAGCGGGGCGAGGACGCGGCCGCCCGCTACAGCACGGGGTTCTTCAGCACGCCCGAGGAGCTGCTCGCGCCCGAGAATGGGATCGACGGCGTGATCGTCACCAGCGAGAACATCAATCACAAGCGCGACGTGCTCGCCGCGGCTGAGGCCGGCGTGGACGTCATGTGCGAGAAGCCGATCTCGGTCTCCGTGGCGGACGCGCAGGCGATGATCGACGCCTGCGAGCAGGCGGGCGTGCAGCTCATGATCTCCTTCCCGTGCCGCTACTCGCCGGCCTTCGCGCGACTGCTCGAGCGGGTACGCGGCGGCGACCTGGGCGAGATTCTGGCGATCAAGGGCACGAACCGGGGGCGGAACCCAGGCGGGTGGTTCAACGACCCGGAGCTGGCGGGCGGCGGCGCGGTGATCGACCATACCGTCCACGTCGTTGACGTGATGCGGACGATGCTCGGGGAGGAGGTCGTGCAGGTCTACGCCGAGATCGACACGGTCTTCGACCCCAGCCTGCCCTGCGACGACGCCGGGATCCTGACCATGAGCTTCGAGGGGGGCTGCGTTGCGACGCTCGACGCCTCCTGGTCGCGGCCGGCCAACTACCCCATCTGGGGTGACGTGACCATGACGATCATCGGGAGCGGCGGCAATGCGTGGGCGGACCTGTTCGTCGAGCACGTGGACGCGTGGCTGTCCGGAGAGGGCAGCTATCTGTGGGAGCCCTACGGGGAGGACGCGAACGTGAGCCTGATCGCCGACTTCGCCCGCTGCGTGGAGACGGGCGAGCCCGTGCCCATCACGGGCTTCGACGGCCTGAAGGCCATGGAGGTGGCGCTGGGCGCCTATCGCTCCAGCGAGACAGGCGAGTCGGTCGGGCTGCCGCTGGCGTGACCGGCCTCGCCCGGCGAGGCGTCGCCAGCGGCTCGTGCCATTTCCCAGGAATCGGGGATGCCCGGTGTATTTCCTCACGAGGTTCTGTGGAGTCCTGTTCCTCACGGTCGCCCTCATCACAGTTATACTGAGCATTGTGGACACCGCGCCGGAGATTGCGGCCGCCAATGCGCAGCTTGGCGAAGAGCCGATCAACAGCAGCGTGAAGTTCAGTATCGGCAGCGAGGTGGTCGTGGACGTGGTCGCCGTGGCCGTGTTCGTGCTCTTCGGCTGGTTTCTGTGGAGCTCAGAGATCCAGCAGTCCTGGGCCGTGGCGATCACCTTCGTGCTTCTGGTGGGCTCCATCGTGATCAGGGCGCAGCCGCTGCTGCCGATGGACGTCGCCAAGCACTCGCCCGGCCTCATCTTCTGGGGGGCAAAGGTCGTCGATGACTACTACCCCTCCCCTCTCAAGCCCGGGAAGCAGCGGCGCTCGGTGACGACCTTCCCGGTGACCTCGTACGTGAGACTGGCCGTGACCAGTCGCGACCTGTCCGGCTCCGAGCAGCATCCGGGGCAGAGCGTCCTGCTCGACTTCGCTGATAGCCCGTCGGCGATGTCCGTGTTCTACGGTCAGGGCGGGGCCCAGATCACGGGCACTCTCGCCGGGACCAGGAGCGTGCTCGACTACGACCACGACAGGGACGTCTACAGCATCCCGCACCTGATGGTCAAGAAGATCGCGCCCGTTGGGGCGCGCAGCAGCCGGTAAGGGAACGCCGCTGGAGGCCCAGGCTGGGGCCATGATGGCTGTGGATGAGGCCCGCGACGAGCAGCTCGCCATCGCCGGGACGATACTGGTCGTCATGCTGCTGTTCGGCCAGATCGTGCTCCTGGCGGTGCACATCTGGCTGCCGATGACGCGCGCCGCGGACCGCCTCACCCGCGAGGAGGACGAGGTGATGGTCGGGGAGCCGGGCGGGGACGTCGGTCCCCCTGCTGCGGCGCAGCCGGGGCCCAATCCCTGGCGCTGGGCGGCCATCGGCCTATCGGTGCTGGGGGCGGCCCTGGGGCTTCTTGCGGCTCAGCAGCTCTACAGCGGCACAGCGGAGCGGATCCGCTGGGGCTGGGTGCTGGCGCTCTCCGCGCTCGTGATCGCCTGGGGCATATTCACGGCCAGGCTGATCTCCAGGTCGGCGGAGATGTTCGAGGGGCTGTAGCGTCCGCACCATGGCCACGAGGTACAGGCCACCACGATGATGGACGTGCTCCGCGAGATCGCCGAGCGTAAGCGCCGGGAGGTCCGGGAGGCCCGGGAGCAGGTGCCGCAGCACGAGCTGGTGGAGCGCACGCTCGGCGGCGTGCAGCCGCGGCGGAATCTGCTCGACGCCCTGAGCGGGCGGGAGCTGCGCCTGATCGCTGAGGTGCGCCGGCCGCCTGCCGGGGCGATAGAAGCGCGGCTGATCTTCGACCCTCGCTACGTCTCCCAGGAGTTCGCCGGAGCGGGCGCCGCGGCCCTGAGCGTCGTCACCGACGATCCGGAGGTGGGCAGCGAGCCGCACCTGCTTTCTCGCGCCCGGCGCTACATGGCACTGCCGGTCATCGCCTGGGACTTCTTCGTGGACGAGTACCAGGTCTATCAGGCGTGGACCTGGCAGGCCGATGCGGTGGCGCTGGTCGTCGGGCTGGTGGACGACGACGCGCTGGTGCAGATGGTGCGGGCGGCGTCGAAGCTGCGCATGGCGCCCATAGCGGTGGTTCGCGACAACTTCGAGCTCGACAGCGCCCTGGCCGCCGGGGTCCAGGCGGTCTGCGTCGAGAATCGGGACTTCGACACCGGGGAGGCCAATCTGTCGGTCACCGAGCGCCTTGCACAGCACGTGCCAGGCCGGGTGCGGCTGATCGCTGCACATGGCGTGGCCAACCGCGAGGACGCCGAGCGAATGGCGGCCGCCGGGGCGGATGCGCTGATATTCGAACCGCCGAGCGACTATGAGCTGGCCCGAGACTCCATCCGTGACCTGCGCGGAGTCATGGCGCCGGGACGCGACGAGAGCGGTCGGCCCCGGGCGCCGGAGGAACTGGAGGAGGACTGACCGGAGATGGCACCCGGGCACGAGATCATCAGGATCATAGACCACGCAGTGCTGGCGGCCGACGCCACGCGCGAGGACGTGCTGGCCGCGTGCAGGCTGGCGGCGGAGGTGCGGGTCGCCGGCGTCTGCGTGCAGCCGCTCTGGGTGCCGCTCGCGGTCGAGGCGCTTCGGGACAGTCCGGTGGTGGTCGGCACGGTCGCCGGCTTCCCGCTGGGCGCGACGACCAGCGAGGCGAAGGCCTTCGAGGCGCGCCAGGCGGTGTCCCGAGGCGCGGATGAGATCGACATGGTCATGGCGGTCGCCGCGCTCAAGTCCGGCGACTACGCGACCGTGCGCGAGGAGATCGCCGCGGTGGTGGGCGCGGCCTATGCCTCGGACGCAGAGCGCCCCATCGTCAAGGTCATCCTGGAGATGGGCTATCTCACCGATGAAGAGAAGGGGACCGCAGCGAAGCTGGCGGTGGAGGCCGGCGCGGACTTCCTGAAGACCTCGACCGGAATGGGGCCCACGGGGGCAACGGTGGAGGACGTGCGACTGCTGCGCGAGATCGCCCCCGAGGAGGTGGGGGTCAAGGCCGCGGGCGGCATCCGCACGGTGGCCGAGGCCCGCGCCATGATGGATGCGGGCGCGACGCGCATCGGCACCAGCTCGACACGGGCAATGGCTCAAGAGCTCGGCCTGCTGTAGCCCGCGGCAGCGCGGATCGGCGGCGCCGGGCGTGATGACCCGCGATTGCCGCCGCGCGTTGTGCACCGCCGGCCGCCGATTGGCATCATTGGCGTTGAGGAGGAGAACCACGCCCACCTATTCGGCCACCGGCATCACGCTGGTTGCGCGGGAGTTCCAGGGGACCGGGCGGATGGTGAACTTCTACACGCGTGAGCGCGGGCTGGTCGTGGCCGCCGCTCGAGGTGTGGGCAAGCCGGGCAGCTCCCTCGCGCCCGCCGTCGAGCTGTTCACGCTCTCCACGCTCTTCTTCGCGGAGGGCAGAGGTGCGGACAGGCTGACCCAGGCCCGCGTCATCGAGCCGTTCTACGCCCTGCGGCGGGACATGACGCGCTACGGATACGCCGCCTGCGCCTGCGAGCTGATCCTGCGCACGACCGAGCAGGACCAGGTCGTTCCGGGGCTCTTCCAGATGCTCGTGCGGTACCTGCATGCGATGGAAGAGAGCGGGGAGCCACGGCTGTTGAGCTGGGCCTTCGAGCTGGCCTACCTGGAGATGAGCGGCCTGGCGCCGGTGCTCGACCGGTGCGTCGCCTGCGACCGGCCGGTGACGGGCGGCGTCTACCTGGCGGCGCAGGGCGGGGTGCTATGTCCCGACTGTGTGCCGGGCCAGGGCCAGGGCCCGCACATCTCGCCGGGCACGGCTCGCACGCTGGCCACCATGCGCGAGTTCGATCTCGACCGACTCGACCGCCTGCGCGTCGGCGAGAGGACGCGCGGCGAGATCGCGCGCCTGGTGCGCGAGCACATCCGCTACCACCTGGACCTGACCCTCAAGAGCGAGAAGTTCGTCGAGAGCCTGGAGAGCTGGCGGCGCCCCGCGGCGCCCGAGGACGGTCCTGGAGGTGGCCCCGATGACCAATGAGGAGGTCGCCGGGCGCTTCGAGCAGATCGCGCAACTGCTGCAGATCGAGGACGCCAACGTCTTCCGCGTGCGCAGCTATGAGCGCGCGGCCGAGAGCATCCGCGGGCTCGGCCGGGAGCTGGCGGAGGTCCGCAAGGGCGAGGGTGGCCTGCAGGCCATCCCGGGCATCGGCGAGGCCATCGCCCTGAAGATCGAGGAGCTGCTGGACACGGGCGAGTTGGAGTACCTCAACGAGCTGCTGGCCAAGTACCCGCCGGGCTTCCTGGAGCTGCTGAAGGTGCCGGGGCTCGGGCCCAAGCGCGCGGCGCTCTTCTACCATGAGCTGGGCATCAGCAGCGTCGATGACCTCGAGGAGGCCTGCGTGCGCGGCGAGGTCCGGAAGCTCAAGGGGATGGGCGAGAAGTCCGAGCAGAAGCTGCTACAGGCGATCGGCAGCTACTGGCAGGGCCGGGAGCGCGCGCTGCTGGGCGAGATGCTGCCGCAGGCGGAGTCGATGGTGCAGTTCCTGCGCGACCTGCCGGAGGTCATCCGCGCCGACTACGCGGGCAGCGTGAGGCGGGCCCGGGAGACCGTCGGCGACATCGACGTGCTCGCCACCTCCGAGGACCCGGCAGCGGTCTGCAGCGCCTTCGCTGAGTCGGGGATCCTCGATCAGGTCGAGCTGGCGGGCGACACCAAGGTGAGCGGCAGGCTGGCCGGCGGCAGGCAGGTCGATCTGCGCGTGGTGGAGCCGGCCAGCTACGGCGCCGCGCTGTGTTACTTCACGGGCTCGCAGCAGCACAACATTCGCCTGCGCGAGCGCGGCCAGGACCGCGGGCTGAAGGTCAACGAGTACGGGGTCTTTCGCGAGGCGGAGGATGAGGCGGAGAGCGAGCGCGTGGCCGGCGAGACGGAGGAGAGCGTCTACGAGGCGCTCGGCCTGCCCTGGATCGCGCCCGAGCTGCGCGAGGATCGCGGCGAGATCCAGGCGGCTGAGGCCGGGGAGCTGCCTGAGCTGATCGAGGCGGACGACATCCGCTGCGACCTGCACCTGCACACGACGTGGAGCGACGGGCGGGCGTCCATCGCGGAGCTTGGAGAGGCCTGCCGCGAGCGCGGGTACTCGCACATGGGGATCACCGACCACTCGGCGACGCTCTACGTCGCGGGTGGGATAGGCGCCGACGAGATCGCGCGCCAGCGCGAGGAGATCGACGAGCTGAACGCCGGCTACGCGGACGAGGGCGCCGGCTTCCGCGCGCTGCTGGGCACCGAGGCGGACATCCTGCCCGACGGGGGCGTGGACGCGACCGACGAGGTGCTGGCTCTCGTGGACTTCGTGATCGGCGCCATCCACCAGGGGATGTCGCCGGATGCCGACCGCATGACCGGCCGAGTCATCGCGGCGCTGGAGACCGGGGTCATCGACATCGTCGCGCACCCCACGGGGCGGCTGCTGCTCGAACGCGCGGCGCACGGCATGCATGTGAGCGAGTTGGTGGACGCGGCGGCCGAGCTGGACGTGGCGCTGGAGATCAACGCGGCGCCCGACCGGCTCGACCTGTCGGACGCCCACGCGCGGCTGGCGCAGGAGCGGGGCGTGAAGCTGGCGATCAACACGGACGCGCACGCCCCCCAGCACCTCGACTTCATGCGCTACGGGGTGCTGACCGCCCGGCGCGGCTGGATCAGCGCGGAGACGGTCATCAACACCTGGCCGCTGGAGCGGCTGGAGGAGTGGCTGGCCGGGCGGCGGTAGGCCCGTGCAGGGGAACGGCCGCGGCAATGGGCCGGGATGGAACCTGAGACCTGCGGGATGCGCAGGTCTCATCGCGTGCTCGGCGCGCGACGGCCCCTCCATGAAGAGGGCGAAGCGCGTCGTTGCCTTCGCCGCGTGCGTGTGATACCATCGGGTGCGTAACAGCCATGCCGGCGCCACAGCCACGGCCTGTGGCGCCATTTCGTCTGCCCGGAGCCATCGTCTTCATGCAGTCCAAGCTCATCCTCATGCTGTCTGTGATCCTCGGCTCGCTCGCGCTGGGCTACGGCGCACGCAAGCTCGGGCTGCTGCCCGCCGGGCTGTCCGCGCGGATCACCCGCTTCGCGATGGTGTGGCTGCAGCCGCTGCTGCTGGCGCTGCTGATCTGGAGGCTGGAGGCGCCGGGCTGGCGCACCGCGCTGTTGCCGATCATGGCGGGGATCATCATCATCGCCATGTGGCCGATCGGTGGCGCGGTCGCCCGGCTGATGGGCCTGAAGCGCCCGCCCGCGGGCTCGGTCGTGGCCTCGTGCATGTTCTCGAACATGGGCCTGACCTACGGGGCGTTCGTGTGCTACATCCTCCTGGGCGAGCAGGGCGCGGCGTTGGGGATGATCTGGTGTCTGGCCTTCCTGCCCGTGTTCTATACCCTCGGGTTCGTGATGGCGCGGCGTTACGGCCGTGAGGCCGAGCAGTCGATCGGCGAGACGATCCGGGAGACGCTGCGCGAGCCCGAGAGCCGCAACCCGCTGCTGGGCTTCGCGGTGGGCGGGCTGCTCTACGCGCTGGGGCCGCAGCGACCGGAGGTCGGCGCGCAGATCGTGGACGTGCTGGTGCCGCTCTCTACCGGGGTCTACCTCTTCGCCATCGGCCTGTCGCTGCGTCTCACATCGGTAGTGACCTACTGGCGCGAGTGCGCGGCGATCGGCGCGGTGAAGTTCGTCGTCACGCCCGCGCTGGGGCTCTCGCTGGCCTGGCTGGTGGGCTACTGGGCGATGCAGGACCACGCGCTGCTGCAGGTGACCTTCATCCAGAGCGCCACGCCGACGGCGATCATGGGCGTGGTCCTGGCGCAACTCTTCGACCTCGACGAGCAGCTGACGAACGCTGCGTGGCTCACCAGCAACGTGGCGGCGGTGGCCCTGGCGCCGCTCATCCTGCGCATCGCGGCGGGGCTGTAGGGCGCGGGCCTGCGCCGAGGCGGTCGCAGCCGTCACCCGCTGACCGCGTTCAGTCGTACGCCCCGTACTCCTGCACCAGCTCCATCAGGTGGCAGTAGTTGTCGAAGCTCACGTTGTCCGGGACCGAGTGGTCGGAGTGGTAGATGTAGCCCCCGCCCTGCTTCAGGACCGGGATCTTCGACTCCACCTCTCGCTTCATGTCGTCGAGGTCGAGCATGCTGCGCACGTCGATGCCGCCCACCAGGGCCAGCCGGTCGCCGAACTGCTCCTTGAGCCCCAGCGCGTCCATGCCCGCCTTGACCTCCAGCGGATCGAGCACTTCCCACCCGATCTCGAGGAAGCGCGGCACCAACGCCATCACGTTCCCGCATGAGTGCAGATAGCAGGTCTTGCCGTGTTCGCGCGCCCAGTCGCAGAGGATCTCGTGGGCGGGGCGGATGACGTAGTCGAACGCCGCCGGAGACATGAGCAGGCCGTTGCGGTAGCCGAGGTCATCGGGGATGCGGATGCCGTCGAAGTCGTAGCCGCGCTCGAGCATCATGTCGCCGAAGTAGACCGCGCGCTCGGCGGCGAAGACCTGCATCTCGCGGCACCAGTCCGGGTCGGTCACCACCGCCATCAGAAAGCGCTCGGTGCCAACCACGCGGTTGCCCCAGACGTCATAGCCCGGTCCCCAGATGGAGTACTCGATGAAGGCGCCCTCCTCGCGCCACACCGGGAACTGCTTCTCGAGCATCGCCCAGTCCACGCGATCCTCGGCGGTGTCCATGCGCTCCTTCGCCTCGGCCCAGGCGTCGCGGTCCTTAATCCTGAAGTCGAGGAACTCCGGGACAGACGCCCGGTGCTTCCAGCGCCGGCTCGTCTCGCCCCACACGGTGGTGGAGATGACGTACTCGTCGGTCTCCTCCAGCACCTCGGCGGGATAGCGGGGCGACAGGTCGGCGGTCATCCGCCGCCAGGTGTCGAAGCCGAAGTACTCCTGCACCGAGACGTCCTCCGGCAGGCCCTCCCGGCGCCAGCGCGCGATGGTGGATGCCCACGGGCTGTCGTACCTCGGAATGCGGTCGGGCTCCTCGTGGTTCACGACCGCGGTGATGCGCTCTCGCGACGTCATTCCCTCTCACCCTCCGTCTGAGCCGCCATCCTGCCCAGCAGGTCGATGCACATCATGAAGGCACGTGGGGTGTGGAAGGGGTCCTTGATGGGGAGCGGCAGCAGGCTCAGCAGCCCCTCCGGGCGCTCGCCCTCGCGCGTGAGCCGCATGGCCCACTCCCCGTGCTCGGCGATGGGGAAGTGCTCGAAGGTCCACCGGTGCACCCGGTCATACCAGTCCAGGCACCAGGACTCGCCGGTATGGAAGTAGCTCAGCAGCAGCGCGTAGAGCGTCTCGGTGTGGACCCACCAGAACTTCTTGTCGGCGTGCTCCCACGCCGGTGGCCCCTGCCACTCAGCGTCGTAGGCGAGGAAGAGCCCGCCCCACTCGGGGTCCCAGGCGGTCTCGACGTGCCAGCGCACGCACTCGACCGCCTGCGCGATCCGGTCGGCCTCGCCGCGGTGCTCGAATATGTGCATCTGGAACCACATCGACTCGATGGCGTGCCCGGGCACCACGACGCGCCCCTCCGGGCCGTCCAGGACCGAGCCATCGAGCCCGACGTACTCCAGCAGGCAGAGCCTCTCGGGCCGGCGGAAGTGGTCCATGACCTGCAGCGCGTGGTCGTAGCCCGCGGCCATGATCTCCTCGTCCTCGAGGAACCTGCCCAGCTCGTAGAGGACCGACGAGAAGATCATCGACACCCCGTGCGCCTTCGCGCCCTCGGGAACGGTATAGGGCGCGGTCAGGTAGGAGCCGGGGCGCGCCAGGCGCTCGCGTACGCTCTCCCAGGTCCCCAGCGCGATCTCGATCGGCTCCTGCTCGCCGGTGGCGCGGGCGAACTCGGTCATGCCCATGATGGCGAAGCCGTCGGAGTAGATGCTGGTCGGGCCCTCGACCACGTCGCCCTCGGCGGTCAGCCAGTAGTTCCAGTCGCCGTCAGCATTGCGCCCGAAGCGGGCCACGAAGTCGTAGATGTTGCGCGCCACGTCGAGCCACTCGGGGCGCTCGTCGATGCGGTTGTAGAGCGCCGACCAGATGTAGAGCGCGCGGAGCTGCGACCACATGTACTTGTCGGTGCTCACGACCGTGCCGTCGTCCTCGATAAAGGTGCAGATGCCACCGTGCTCCCGGTCGATGGCGTGCTCCATCCACCAGGGGACGATGTCGTCGAGGAGTTGGTCGCGGTAGAACTCGCGGAGCTGCTCCACGTCCAGCGACGGTCGCATGGTCCCCTCTCCTCCCAACGCGGGTGCCCTCGCACGCCGCCCATGTTCGCCGCCGATGGCCCTGTGTCCTGTCTGCGTCGCGACCCGCGGGGAATCGCCCGCTACCGCGGCCATCTGCGTCGGCGGGCCGCCCACCCTGGCGGGCGGCGCAGGGCAACAGCAACGACTACCAACGACCACCACAACCGGACATCTCTCTCTTCTATCTCGCTCAGAATCGGACATTCCTACCTTCTATTGACATTCGCAATTGCTTAACTTGACGGTGCCGCCTACCCGCAGATAGTGTAATAGTGTAGTTACACGAAGAGTATCCGTTGCTGAGCTCAGGGGGTCGTGGGGGACATACGTCGCGCAGTCCCGTTGCTACGCCGAAGGCTGCCTCTGCCAGTCGGCACACCTGTGGTACTCTCCGGTGCCGCCCACGCGCTGAGCGTGGACATCGGTGTGTGGCAGAGGCCCATCCCCGGCGGCGTCTGGGCACGCAGCGACTTCGTCCCTGGCTGTCCACGACGACGCCGAGGGCGAGTAGCGGGGCAGGCACCCCTACAGGCGCCATAGGTGGTGCCGGGGCGCGCGCCGTTGACGGTCGGCGAGATCCACGGCGGACAGGCGGCATGACCTCTGGTACTGCCGGAGTGAGTACGGCGATGGCGGGCTGCATGGCCGCTGGGCATTCCGAGCCGTGCATGAAAGGAGACCGTGGAGATGAGGAAGGGCTTCACACTCATCGAGCTGCTGGTAGTGATCGCCATCATAGCGATTCTGGCGGCGATCCTCTTCCCCGTGTTCGCACGGGCACGGGAGAAAGCCCGCCAGACGAGCTGTCTGAGCAACATGAAGCAGATAGGCCTGGCCTGGCACATGTACGCACAGGACTATGACGAGCGATGCTGCCCGGCGTGGATCGCCTGGGTCAAGTGGCCGGATGATGTCAGCAGTTGGAATGACGGCGCGAACTGGCCGTACCTGCTGCAGCCGTACGTGACGAACACGCAGGTCTTCAACTGCCCCTCGGCGCCGTCAGACGCACGGAGGTGGGAGGGGGCACGCCGCTACACCAGCGGCGGCTGCAGCTACGGGCAGAATCCGCAGCTCGGCTACTTCCACTATAACGGCGTGAACATGACCGAGCCGAAGCTGCTGGCGGAGATCAAGACTCCGGCCGAGGTGCCGGTGCACGGCGACAACGGCAACACCGGCAACCCGTTCTGGTGGCACACCAACCCCAGCTACCTGCCCGAGGACCGGCACAACGAGCAGATCAACACGTCCTTCGCCGATGGACATGCCAAGTCGCTGTCGATGAATGCGGTGCTGGTACTGCCCACGAGCTGACAGGGGACCGCACGGCGACCAGAGGGCGAGCCGACCCGGCCATCGGGCTGCGGTCGCCGCCTTTGCGTGGCGTGACAGCCACGCTCAGTCTGGGTACTCCAGCAGCACGCCCAGGCTCGGCTCGGTGCCCTCGACGATCATGTCGTAGGCGTCCGGCGCGTCCTCGAAGTCGAAGCGGTGGCTGACCAGTTCGCTCACCACGAATGAGCCATCGGCCACGCGGCGCAGCAGCTCGACGAAGTTGCGCCGCGTGGTCCAGCGCACATAGGCCCGCGGGTAGTCGGCGCCCTGATGGTACTGGGGGTCGTGGTAGCCGGGGCCGGTGCGGCTCGAAGGCTTGATGTCCATGTTGCCGAAGGCGACCGGGAAGCTCAGCTCGGCCCGGATGCCGCCGACCACGACCATGTTGCCCACCTGGTGGCCGTCGGGGGCCCTGAGCGACGCCGCCGAGAGCTGGCGCATGACCTCATCGCCCCTACCGCCGTAGGCCACCAGCGACCCGTCGATGCCGTGCCCCTCGGCCCAGTCGAGCAGCGTCTCGGTCAGGTCCTCCTCAGCGGGGTTGACGGCGATCTCCGCGCCGTGTGCCCGGGCGACCTCCAGCCGGCGGTCATCCAGGTCCACGGCCGCCACGCGCCCGCCCGAGAGCCTGATGAGCTGGCTCGCGAACTGGCCGACAAGCCCCTGGCCGACGACCGCGTAGAAGCAGCCCAGCTCGGGCTGCAGCCGCCGCACGGCCTGCATGGACGTCCCGGCCAGGCAGACCATCACCGCGTCGTCGAAGGTCACGCCGTCGGGGATGGGCACGGTTACCATGGGGTGGCCGACGTTGTAGTCGCAGTGGTTGTAGCACTCGCCGGCCATGCCGATGACGCGCTGGCCGACCTCGAACTCATCCGCCTCCTCGCCGACCGCGATGATGGTCCCCGCGGTGCAGTACCCCGTGGTGTGCGGCTCGGCATCAGTGGGGTTCTCGCGCCTGCGGGCCAGCCCGCCGCACTCGGTCCCGGCGCTGATGAGGCTCACCGCGGTCCGGACCACGACCTCCTTCGGCCGCGGCTCCGGCATGTCGATCTCGCCGACGGTGACCGACCCGTCGCCGTGAATGAGGACCGCGCGTCGAGTGTCCGGAACGCCATCCATGGTCATCATCTCCTCAGAGCGACTGCAGGCGGCACGCAGCGGCGGCCGGGGGCAAGGGCGGCCGTGGCTCCGGCGTCGCCGTCTGCCTATTGCCCGTTCTCAGGCTTCGCGCTGCCCGGCGGCCTGCTGCACCTCGTCGCGCAGGTACTCCGCGATCTCCGCCACGGGCGCGACCCACACCTCGCCACTGTGGCGGTCCAGCCAGTCGAGCATCTTCTCGAACTCTGTCCGGGCGGTCCCCAGCCGGGCGCCGCCGATGTGGTGCATGGTCAGGATCAGCCACCGACCGCGGCGCAGGTTCAGGTCCATCAGGCCCACGATCTGCTCCCCACGCATGTGCTCGATGGGGGTGGACCACAGGCATGCCAGGTCGCAGTTGTGGGGGGAGTTGCTGAAGCCGTACTCGCCATAGCCCCGGCCGGCGATGAAGTGCCGCGCGATGATGGGGACGTAGCTCTGCCGCGTCTCGCCCGCGCCAACGTACGTCATGTAGCAGGGGTAGGCGAAGCTGCGGCTCTGGCGCGGGAACAGCTCCCCCAGGCGGCGTTCGGCCTCCAGCACGTCGGCCTCGATGTCCTCAAGCGTCATGTCCTCGAGCCCGCCGGTGGCCGGCCCGTCCTGGAAGTTGCGCGAGCAGGTGTGGCCGACCGTGTGATTGCCGACCTCGTGCCCGCGCTGATGCAGGAGCACGTAGGGCTCGAGGCGCTCCCGCCAGTCGTCGCGCCCGCAGGAGAGGTAGAAGGTGCCGCGGAAGCCCAGCTCCTCCATGGCCGGCGCGGCCACCTGGAGCTGGGAGTCGTTGCCGTCGTCATAGGTGAGGGAGACCGCGCAGCGGTGATCGCCCGGCCACGCGTCGTAGTTGATCTGCGCCATTGCGCTCCTCCTGAACGCGCATCGCCATGTCGGCGCTCACTTCCCTGCCCGGCCGCCGAGGTCCTCCTGTCGCGCCGGCGACGCCTCGGGGCCCGCCAGAACCGGGCGCGGCCCGCGCATCTGCCCGGGCCGCCCGATGGGACGATGCACCGCCGCCCGCGCATCCGGCCGCGGGCCGCGCTCAATACGGCATCTGCGACACCGCCTGCCCAATCAGGGCGAAGGCGACCGCGCCCATACCGACCAGCCCCATGCCGCACGCGTAGCCGGCGGAGAGCACCGTCGCGTACTGCTTCCAGCGGCGCGCGCCGAAGCGTGGGATCATGTAGAACTGGCTGATCAGCGCGCCCACCATCTCCGGGAACACGAAGTGCGGCAGGTGGCCGAGACCCCGAACCACGCCGTAAATGAGCAGCGTGGGCAGCTTCAGACCGGCCAATATGCCGTAGGCGATGATGCCGAACCCGAAGCCTCCGAGCACGAACTGCCACTTGAAGGCCTGCTCGAAGATGGTCTCCCTCTCCGCACCCGGCAGGGTCGCGCTCAGCCACAGGCCCTGCTGCAGCGCATGCAGGTGCCACATCTTCTGCGCGTACGGGTAGTTCACGGATGGGATCGGCGCCAGCCGCCAGATGAACTGCCAGTAGAGCAGGCTGCAGAAGATCACGATGGGGAGGATGAGCAGCTCGGCCTTGACGAGTGAGATGACCTTGTTGCCGGTCAGCTCCAGCACGCGGAACTGCTGGGCGCGCTGGCCGTGGTCGAACTCGGGGATGGGCGCGAACCAGATGTCGATGCCCTTGTAGCCGCTGAGGATGATCACGCCCTGCTTCACCATGGGGATGCGCACCCACTGCCCCGTGAGGCCCTTCATGCGCGCGTCCACATATGACTCCAGCGGCGTGAAGATGAAGCCGAAGAAGATGACCCATGCGAGCGGGAACCTGGGAACCAGATGAGCGCACAGCCAGACGTAGCCTGCGGTCGAGACGAGGAACATGGCGATGGCGAGCCAGAAGGGGATGTCGCCGCGGCCGGGCACTCCGGCGAGCGTCCCCGGCTCGTGTTCCCTGCCCTCCTCATCGGCCCTGCGGTTGCGGTAGAAGTGGGCGAGGATGCCGGCGATGCCGATGAACGCCACGGCGAATGCGGTGCCGATGTGAATGCTGAAGTAGAAGTCGATGTGGTTCGCGAACTGGGTCTGAATGGTGTCCATCCCCGGCGTCCAGTTCTGCAGCACGCCGGCGCGGTGCATCGCGGGGTTGATGATGAAGGTGGCGACCGCAGTCACGAAGCTGCCGACGACCGCCCAGAAGGGGACCACGAAGCCGGCGATGATCGTGCCCAGATCGCACACGAAGCCGGTCGGGACCGCGGGCAGCACGTTCTCGGTGTTCCGGCTCAGATCGACGAAGGGAATCGGGATGAGCTGCAGCGGCTTGGTCATGATGACGCCGGTGACGGTGGGAATGCCCACGTAGAATGCGCCGAAGACCAGGCCGATCATCGCGCCGATGGCGAAGACGCGCCAGCGCCAGGTCTCGGTCTTGGTGGTCGTCTCGGCCAGCGCGGTGGAGCCCTGTGCGGTGATCGCCGCATAGGGGAAGGGGAGTCGCTCGTAGTCGGAGGTGATGCGGAAGAGGGCGTACCCGAGGCCGAACCAGTTCAGCCGGCTCAGAACCACGCCCAGAAGCAGGATGATGGTGGGGTAGATCCAGTCCGGGTGCAGGAAGGTGCGCTTCATCAGCGCCTCGGAGTCGGGCCCGGGGACCACCCAGTCGGGGATGCGGTAGGCGATGCCGAGACCCTTTGCCGCGGGAGAGCGCACGAAGTACTGCGAGAACATCTTGCCGGCGAAGACCCCGCCGGCGAGCTGCAGCCCGCCGTGCGTCGAGGCCAGCGCGGCGGCGATGTAGAAGAGGATGTACACCTCCTGCCGCTTGAGGGTGATGAATGACCGGCGCGCAATCTCGGTGAAGAGGATAATGGTCGTCCACTCGGCCGCCGGACCCAGGTTCCTGCCGGCGACCAGCCCGAGGTAGATCGCGCCGGGCATCATCACGAAGCCGATGAACAGCGCCCCGATGATGGTCTTGACGTCGAAGCCATCCTCGTACTGCTCGGGCTGGTCCATCAACCCACGGTAAAGCTCAAGTTCGGGGTCCAGTTGAGCCACTTGACACCTCCGGGCGCCGCGTGATCACTCGTGTGGGTGGCACAGCCGGCCGGCGATACCGATGCGTGCTTACTGCGCCGTGTCGGCCAGTTCCTCCCCGGCCAGGATGGCGCGGCCGCGCGCGCCGAACTCGCCCTTCACCGGCGAGGGCAGCGTGCGCCACAACAGGTACTGCTTGCGCAGCAGGTTGATGAAGTTGCGCGTCACGCGGATCCAGGACGCCTCGTCGCCGCTCTCGCGGCGGATAACGCAGCGGATCTGGAAGATCTCCGCGTCCTCGGTCGGCGCGGTCTCCAGCGTCATGTGCTCCGACACGCCCAGGTCGTAAGGCGCGAGCCAGACCATCACCGAGAGGGCGTAGCCATCCCCGAGCTCATACTCCCTGGCCTCAAGCGCGAGGTCTCCGGTGGAGAAGTTGCCCAGGGAGTAGTCGGCGTGCGCCCCCAGGTAGTCGAGCAGGAAGACGTTGACGCCCAGCGCCTGGTCGCCCGTGACGGTGAAGGGCAGGTTCATGCGTATGGCGTCGTCAACAGGCTCGGGCAGCGTCCAGCGCCGCTCGATGCCGGGCATCGCGATGTTGGAGGCGACGCGCGCTGGGTAGACGACCGACAGAAGCACGGTAAGCATGATGACCACGGTGCTGCCGACCGCGGCCATCGATGAGTAGTTGAGGTAGAGCCCACCCAGGAGGCCGGTCATGAGCAGTACCTTCGCGGCCATCTGACCGACGAGGTAGCCGATGACGGCTCCCAGGACGGCATAGACCGATGCCTCGGCGACGAAGAGCGCGGCGATGTGCGTGGGTGCGAGGCCCAGTGAGCTGTAGATGTGGATCTCGTTGGTGCGCTCGTAGACCGATCCGAGCATGGTATTGAGCACGATGAGCGCCGCTATGAGCACGATGATGATCACGTCGCTGGCGCCCTGCAGGCCCGTGGTTCCGACCGCGCTGCATAGGAAGGTCTGGCCGTCGATCCCCGCGTACAGGTTCAGCTCTATCCGGGACATCAGGTTGTCGAGGTACTCGCGCACACTGCTGGCATCGGGGATGCCGATGGCGACAGAGCGCAACTGGCCGCCGGCGTTGATGACGAAGTTGTAGGGGACGATGAGCACGGCGTCGGGCGTGAGGTGGATGTACTCCCTCAGCTCGTCCTCGCTCATCTCCTCCTCGCCGCCCTGCATCTGCTGGCGCTGCGCCTGCTGCTCCTGCATCAGCAGATAGTCCACCGGGGTGACCTGCTCGCCGTCGAGGTCCTCGATGCGCTTGAACCTGTCGCTGTCGATGATGCCCAGCACGCGCAGGCGGGTCCCGAACACCGAGACGAAGACGTTGCCGACGTCCTCGGGCTGCACGTTGAGCTTCTCGGCCATCTCCTGGGGGACGATGCAGGCGAGGGTGTCGGACGCGGTGAACCAGCGTCCACCCTCCTTGAGCGCGTCCTGCGGGTGGCTGATCTCCGCCTCCTCGGGCGTGAGCCCCACCATGGCCGTGGCGGAGTAGCTGTTGCCGGCGCGGGAGACGTCAACGAATGACTGCTCGCCGACGCGGCTGGAGAAGTACCAGGCGCGCGGGGCGACCGGATAGTCGTCGCCGAACTCGTTGCGCATGACCCGGGTGGTCGGCTCGCCGATTGGCGTCCACGTCTTGTCGCGGATCATGATGCCGTTGTAGTCCGCCGTGTGAGGCAGGCGGATTCGGTTGCTGCGGATGGTCTGCTTGATTGAGGTGGTCGAGAGCACGGTGAATGTCAGCAGCACGAGGGTGGCGCAGGTCAACATCGTCCTGATCTTGCGCCGGCGCATGTTCGAGATCCCGAGGCTGAAGGCCGCGGCGGAGGCTGAGAGGCGACCCACGTCCGCCTCGCGCACGCCCGTCTGCTCCCACCTGACCTCCCGCATCTGCTCCTCGAACTTCTGCACGATGATCCCGACGACCACCACGGTCAGCGCCATGATGACGAATGCGAGCAGGATGATCATCGGGGTGAAGGTGATGGCGAAGGCCGGGTGGACGAAGCGGATCAGGATGAAGATGCCGACGAAGAAGCCCACCGTGCCGCCGATCTGCCCCTTGATCTCGCGCGCGGCGATGAAGAGCCGCTCGGCGAAGACCGCGAACGGCATCAGCAGCGCGAGGTAGAAGATCACGCCCTTCACCACGTCGTCGGCGGTCTTGCGCACGTCCGGGTAGGCGCGGGACTCGTAGCTCCACGCGGAGCGAGCGGCGGTGAAGAACTCGTCGTACTTGCGTTCGCGCAGGTACTGCTGCGCCAGCTTCAGGTAGTCGGCCGCCTCCTCGTGCGACCGCTGCACGCGCTCGTTCGTAATCCCGTGCGCCGAGAGGTCGTCCATGCGGGTATCGTCGAGCTGCCACATGTCCATGGCGACCCGGTAGGGCGTGGCGTAGAGCGAGGGGTAGCGGTCCACCAGGTAGCCCTCGCCCTCCGCCTCGCGCTCCGTGGGGTTGATCAGGAGCAAGCGAAGCCCCAGCAGGCTCGCGCCCATGGTGATCTTGACCTTGGTCCCCGAGGGCGTGAAGACCACCGCGACGGGCTCGTAGCTCGAGGTGAACTGCTGCGGCGGCAGAGGCAGGCAGTAGCCGTACTCATAGGGCGATGCTTCGGTCTGCGCATCAAGCACGTGGATCTCGCGGAGCAGTTGGAAGAAGCGCTGATCGACCATGTCGAAGATGGCGGTCGGCTTGCAGTCGAACATCACGAGGGTGACGGGCTTGATCTCCTGGTCGAGGCCGACCTTGTTCGGGTACTGCTCGGCGCCGGTCACGCCGAGGTCGGGCGCCATCCGCACACGGCCGTCCTCATCGTCCAGCAGGTAGGCCTCGACCGTCAACTGCCCGCCGCGGGCGCGGGAATTCGGCAGGCCCGGGAGATAGAAGCGGCCGTTCTCGTCCACGATGTCGAAGACCTCGCTGCGCACGCCCATCGCGGTCTTGGTGCCCGTGCGGGCGACGGCCACTGAGCCGGGCACCGGGTCGTCGGGGAAGAGGCTCTCCTGCGGGTTGAACTGAACCGCGCGCCCCTTGACCTCCACGAAGTTGTCCGCCAGCTCCAGGTCATACAGGTCGCGCGGGTCGTCGATCGAGACGAGGTCCATGAGCAAGCAGGCGAGGAAGCGCGTCTGTTCGACCAGGTTGCTCATCTGCACGTGCTCGAGGCGGTCCATGGGCGTGTCCACCCACGGACGCGAGTCGTGTACGGTGGCGAAGGCCAGGCCCGGAATGCCGGAGAGCGTCGCCACCTCGCTCGACAGCGCCAGCTTGCCCGCCATGTAGGTCTGCCAGCTCTTGCCCTGGATGGCGTTGATGCCGTCCTTGAGCCGCGTGGGCACGCCCAGCGCGGTGGAGATCAGGTCGGAGTACTCGCGCGCCTTCTTGCCGATGTCGGAGAACTTCCACTGGATGCTCTCGCGGTAGTTGTAGAAGTAGCCCTTGTAGAAGATGCCGAAGGTGTCGCTGTGGCTTGAGAGGTCCACCGAGAACCACAGGTAGACCTTCTTGTCGGAGAAGTCGAGTGCCTCGGCGAGCCGCCATGCTGCCTCCTGGACCTGCTCGAGTGCCTGCTGCCTCGTCTGCAGGTCGGCGTCGCGCGGGACGCGCCGGGCCTGGTCGAGCACACCACGCGCGGCCTCAACCTCCTGGCCGATCGCCGGAACCGCCGCCTTGAACTCCGCAATGAGCTGCTCCCGCTCGGCCAGCTCCTGCTCGGTGAGCTGGTGCTCGTAGAGCCTGCCCGCGTTGGGATCCTCGCGCTCGGCGCGCCTCACCGTCTTCTCCAGCCGGCGCGCATGCTTGCGGGCGAGAGTGACCGCCCGCCGGACGCGGCCGAGGGCCCGCATCCGCTCACTCGCGAGCTCCTCATCGCTCTTCTGCTCGTCGAGCCGATCAGGCTCCTCCCAGACGCGCGCGATGGCATCCTCGAGCTCGGCGCGGGCCTCGTTGACAAGGTCGAACATGTGCTTGACGCGCTTCTCGCCATGGGCCCCGCGGATGAACTGCCGCACGAAGTACTTGGTGCCGCTAAGCGCCTCGAAGTGGCCCGACGTGGCGAGAAAGACGACGGTGCGCTTGGGCGGCTGCTCGACGAAGGCCTTTGCGAGCTGCATCATGGCCGCGATGCTGCACGCGTTCTCCGCGCCCGGAGCGAGGTTTGGTGTCACCGAGATGGAGTCGTAGTAGGCCTGTATCACCACGCGCTGGTGCTTGAGCCGCTCGTCGGTGCCCTCGATGGTGGCGATGACGTTCTCCCCGGTGACCCGCTGCCACTCCATGTCGCAGTTGACGGTCACGCGCACGTGGTCGCGGAACATGAGCAGGCCCATGAGGTGGTCGGCGGCCTCGCGGGGGATGTAGTAGCGCGGGATGTTGACGGGGATCGAGAGGAACTTCGCCTCGGCCTCGCCCCGGATGGTCTCCTCGGGCTCGATGAACAGCACGGCCTTGGTGCCAAGGAGCGGCCCGTTGAACCACTCCGCCTGGCAGTTGAAGTCAACCATCGTGATGGAGTTGGTGACTTCCTGCCCGTTGAAGGCGCGGAGCGTCCCCTCCCCAGCGTAGATGAGGTCGCCCGTGATCCCGCCGGGAGGCGTTTTGGGAAGGCGCACCAGGTTCGGCCAGATCGGCAGCATGCCGAAGGTCGTGCCGTCGCCGGCGACCGTGATGGAGGCGTAGTGCCCCTCCTCGTTCTCGCTGGCCACGGGCACGACGAGGGGGAACTCCTGCATCTGGACGTCCTCGATGCCGAGGTCGCGGAAGCCGTCGGCGACGATGCGCGCCGCCTCTTGACAGCCGGGGTAGCCGGTAACGCGAGATCCGAGCGCCTGCAGCTCCGCGAGGAGGCCCTGCATCTGCTCCTCATCAACGGCGGAGGCCGCCCGCTCGTAGTCGGTGTCAGACTCGAGGACAATCTCTTCCTCGTGCCCCCCCTGTGCCCACGCCGGCGCCGTCGGCCAAACGAACGCGAGAATGCATGCGGTGCTGACTATCGCTCTGAGTGGACGGAGCAAGTTCCTTTCACCGCCTCCGGAGAGATAGCGACAGCTCTCACGTGCCCCGACCGCACGCCAGCCGCGGCACAGAGAGAGGTGGCGCGCGGCACTCGGCCGCGCGCCAGCATGGCTGCTTTGCCCGTCGGCCGCACGAACTGCCCTGCAACGGCCGGGCCCAAACCGCCGTGGAGTGAGCGGGCATCAGCCCGCCCGCGCGGCCGGATCTACCCACCCAGCTCCGGCTTCTTCTCGCTGCCGAGGGTGCCGACGTCGAGGTCGAGGTCGGCGCGGTTCTCGATCCGCTCAACCTGTCCGTCACGGATGTGCACGACGCGGTCCGAGACGTCGATCATCTTGAGGTCGTGCGTGGCGGAGATGACCGTCACGCCGCTCTCCTCGTTCAGCTCCTTGAGCAGGTCGATGATCTCCTTGCCGGTCTGCAGGTCCAGGTTCCCGGTCGGCTCATCGGCCAGGATGATCGCCGGGTTGTTGGCAAGGGCGCGCGCAACCGCAACCCGCTGCTGCTGGCCGCCCGACAGCTCGTAGGGCTTGTGGTGCAGGCGGTCGCCGAGGCCGACCAGGTCGAGCAGCATGGCGCCGCGATCCATCATCTCGTCGCTGCTCATGCCGGCGAAGATCATGGGGAGCGTGACGTTCTCCAGCGCCGTCATGACGGGGATGAGGTTAAAGGTCTGGAAGATGTAGCCGATCTTCCGGCAGCGCAGCCAGGCCAGCTCGAAGGCGTCGAGCTGCGCCATGTCCACCTCTTCGATGAAGCAGGTCCCCTTGGTGGGCTTGTCGAGCCCGCCGACCATGTTGAACAGGGTGCTCTTGCCCGAGCCCGACGGGCCCATGATCGAGAGGTACTCGCCACGCCGCACGTTCAGCTCGACCCCCTGCAGCGCGGGCACCTGGACCTCGCCCATGACGTAGATCTTCTGCAGGTCCTTGGTGCGGACAATGAACTCGTGCGTGGTCACCGAGTCATCGCGGGCCACATCGCGCAGGCGCTCGCGGCGGTGCCCAACCTCCTCCATGACACCCCGCAGGTCGGCCTTGCACTTGGGGCAGATGCTCACGATGCCAGTCGTCTCGATGACATGACCACACTCAGGGCATTCAATCCTCGCCATCAGTGCTCTCCTTCCGGCCGACCTCGGGGCCGGCCCGGTGGTGGAAGCTGATCAGATTTCGGTCTGCAGCGCCGCGGCCGGGGGCATGCGGGCGGCACGAACCGCCGGGGGCACCGCGGCGATGAGCGACAGAACGGTCCCGATGACCAGGGCGATCAGGATGTAGCGCAGCATCGCGCCCCAATCCATCATGCTGGCCACGCCGCTCTCCTTGACGACATAGACGAGCAGCATGGTGCCGTGGCCGACCACGGCGCCCACCAGCGAGCCGACGACGCCCAGCACCGCCGACTCGATGAGGAACAGCCGGACAATGAACTGGTCCAGCGCCCCCAGACACTTCATGGTGCCGATCTCGCGGAACCGCTCGGTCACCGACATGAGCATAGAGTTGGTGATCCCAACCGCGGAGACGAGCAGGGACATGACGACCAGCCAAGTCTGGCGGGCCGCCCGGGCCCGCTCCTCGGCCTTGGCCTCCTCGGCTCCGGGGGCCAGGGCCTCCTCCTCCGCGCTGACGGCGTAGGCGCTCCTGGCCTCGAACCGGTCGATGCCCTCCTGGGCGACCTTCGCGGTCCACACCGAGACCAGGAAGGCGATGCCCAGCACCACTCCCGCCCCTGTGATGAGCGCGCGGCCCAGGCGCATCGTGACGTTCCGGTAGCTAATGCGGGCGGCCTCGGCCCAGGGCAGCGTGATCTGGCGCTGCACCTCGCCCCAGTCGTCCTCCTCCTTGTACATCTGCTTCGCAAGCTCGGTCTTAATCATCGAGGGTGTGTGCCGTCCTTTCCCGCGCCTCAAGTCAGCCACGGCCACAGCGTCAACCCCGGGCCGGTGCGTATGCAGGCCTGCTCTCCGGCCCCCTCGACCGGAGCCCCCGCGGGCGCGGCGGAGGAGCTTTCCTCTCCACCGCACCTATGTCCTTCCCCCGCCTGGACCTTTTTCGGCGGCGGTGCCAATGGTTCCTCCTTCATCCCCCTGTGTCCTTCGACACGTGGCCCACCCACCTGGTTCGCCGCGCCGGGCCGATTGACGCGCCTCCGTCGGCCCGGTACAATGTGCTGGACCGTTGCGGACCGCGCCCGCAGTGCGCGCCCGATCCTATTGCTCCTCTTCGTCCCGTCCGACAGCCGGCGAATGGAGAGTGCGCGATGTCCGCCCGCTCACGCAGCCCCGGTGGCAAGCGCGGGTTGCGAGTCGCCTTGCGCGTTGTCGTCCCGGTCGCCTTTGCCGTCCTGCTGTGGTATCTGTTCACCCATGTGGCGCGATTTGGCACCGTGGTCAGCTCATCCATGGAGCCCACGCTGCAGATCGGCGACTACTACGTGCTGCGCCTCGACGCCTACGATGACGAGGCTGTCCCCCAGCGCGGTGATATCGTCGTCTACACGGGACCCGATGGCGCGAAGTACGTCAAGCGCGTCATCGCCGTCGGTAATGATCGCGTGGGCATCGCCTTCGGACGGGTCTGGCTCAACGATCGCTGGCTGAAGGAGCCCTACATCAAGGAGCGCCAGTTCCCCGAGCCGCCCCTCCTGGGGCAGGTCCCTCCGGGGCACGTGTTCGTGCTCGGTGACAACCGCAACCTCAGCGAGGACAGCCGCGACTACGGTCCCATCCCAACGGACCGCATCATCGGCCGGGTCAACAGGATCCTGTGGCCTATCGGCCGCATTCGGAATCTCGGCCCGGTGGAGTACGAGTAGGGTCCGCTGCCTCCCCCCGCTTCTCGCGATACGGGCGCAGGCCGCAGCAGGCCCCTCGAACTAAGCGTAGTGGAACCCTCAGTAGATGTCAAGCGGCCGCTCTTCGTCCTCGCCGCGGGCCCTGCGCAGCGCCTCACCGGGCGCCAGTCGGCCACTCAGCGCATAGACCAGCGCCTCACCGAGCTGGGGCCTCAGGTCGCGCCAGGTATGCAGCGGCACCCCCAGCCCGCCACTGAGGGCCGGGACGTGCCCAGACCACGGCGGCAGGTCCTGCAGGTCCTCGGCCAGTGAGACCAGGGCCGGCGCGCTGTGGAGAAGGCACAGCGCCCGCTGGCGATCGGTGGCGGCCATGAAGCGCATGAAGCGCAGCGCGTTCTCAGGGCGGTCGGTGTCCTTGAACGCCACCAGCCACTCCACCTGGACCTGTCCCGCTCCGCCCTCGGCCACCGGGAGCGGGACCACGTCCCACTCGAGGGGCGGGCCTTCCGCCGCCCCCTCATCGGCGCTGTCCCGAGCGCGCGCGGCGTTCCTGAGCACCTGGACGGTCCAGGGCTGCCCGACGACCATGCCCAGCCGGCCCTGAGCGAACAGCTCGACCAGCTCCAGCTCACCCCAGGTCATGGTCTCGGGCTGCAGCGCCCCGCGTGACTGCAGCTCGACCAGCAGGCCCAGCGCGCGCTCCGTGGCGTCCACCGGCGCATTTCCCTCCTGCTGCTCAGGCTGCTCCACCTCCTCCCGACGATCCTCCCGCCGGTGGGGCTCCGCGCCGTAGGCGAGGGCGAGGGCGTACAGCAGCTCCTCGCCGCCACGCCTGACGCCGGGCACGCCCAGTCCGAAGCGGCGGGGCGGGTCGGCGAGCGCCTCGGCGCAGTCCACCAGCTCGTCGAAGCTGGTCGGCGGAGAGAGGCCGGCCTCCGCCAGCAGGTCGGGGCGGTAGTACAGCGCCGGCGTGGCGACGGTCCAGGGCACGCCCCGCAGCGGCCCGCCCGAGCGCGCGATGACCGCGGGCTCGAACTCCCGGCGCAGCTCCGACTGCATCTCCCGGGGCAGCCGCATCAGCTCATGGCGGTGCTCCCATGCCCACAGCTCGGTCATCACCGTCACGTCGGGGGCCACATTGCGGTAGCTCCCAACCCACCGGCGCACCCACTCCTCGGCCAGCTCCCCGTCCTTCCACTCCAGGCACACGATCACATCGCGGCTCTCGCGCTGGAAGCCGAAGACGATCTCGGAGAGGGCCTCCCTCTCGCCCGGGATGCCCGTCAGCCAGAGGGTGACGTGCAGGTTGGTACGCGGCCCCGCGCCAGTGAGGTCGCCGGCAACAGCCCCGCGGCCCGCCGGAAGCGTTGCCGCAAGGAGGCAGAGACCACAAAGGAGCGTGGCCGCGCCCTTCCGGCCGCGGCCACCGCACGTGCACGACGTCGGATGCCTCAATGCTATCTCCTTGGGGGACGGCGGCTCACAGGCCAACCTCCTGGATGGTCAGGCGCACATGGATGTTGACCTTCATGGGCTCCTGCTGTTGCATCTCACCCATGCCGAACTCACCCATGCCGAACTCGCCCATGCCCTCGTCCCACATCCCCCGCGGGGCGCCCTCGAAGCCCGGAGGCATCATCTCGTCGGTGGGTGGCATGGCCTCGTCGAAGCCCATGCCCATCATCTCGGCCTCCATGCCAAACTCGCCCATGCCGGCGGTCTGCCGCGGGACCTCCAGGGTGTGGGTGATGCTGTCCACGATGCGGACGGGCCGGCGCAGCTCGTAGGCCCAGTAGGTGATGCGCTCGCCCACGTAGGAGGTCTCGAGCTCGGTGCCAGCGCCCCCGCCCATGCCCCCGGCCTCCATCCCGGCCATCTCGTCGCCGAAGCCGCCCGGCATCGGCTCGCCGGGGACGCCGCCGAAGATCTCGCCCTCCATGCCCAGCGCGCCGGCGCCGCCGCCGGGGATGGTGATCTTGTCGTCGTCAACGCTATAGGTGCTGCGGATGCGCACGGTCTTGTGGCCCTGAACCCACTCAAAGGCCTCCGCCTTGTGGGTGGCCTGGACCGTGCGGGTCTGGAAGTCGGTGGGCGCCGTCGCCTGCGCCGTGGCACCGCCGCCCATATCGGCCTCCATGCCCGGTCCGGCCATCATCATCTCGGGCTCCATCGCCATCATGTCCATGCCCATCATGTCCATCCCCATCCCGCCGGACTTCATGGTACCCTTGAGGGGATCGGGCCAGATGCTGATGGGGCCGCGCCAGGTCTGCCCGATGCGGATCGGGCCTTCGGGGAGCGGGATGGTGACCTCCGCCAGCTCGAAGCGCGGCTCGTCGGAGTGCTTGCGGCGCATCTCGCCGTCGCGCAGGGCGATGTAGGTCAGCGCCTCGCCGGCGTGGTCGAGCGCCTCGACCTCGCTGGAGCCAGCCTGGGCGCCGGAGGAGCCCACGACCACGTGCAGCACGGCGTGGCCGGCGGCGAAGGTGGGGCTCATGGTCTTGTTCTTCCAGTTCGCGACCAGCGCGCCGTCGAACTCCTTGGCACGCTCGTAGACGTCGTCGGGCTCCTCCTCATCCGCGGCCGCCTTCATGGTCCAACTGCCCTCGGCGTGGTAGCGGACCTCCTTGTTGCGGTCGTAGAAGAGGTCGAGGACGGCCTGCTGCGGCGCCTCGGAGGCCGCAAGGGCGTTCTTGACGGTCACGGTGATGGACGCCTCGCCGGCCTTGCGGCCGCTTCCGCTCAGTGCCACCGCAGTCAGCGTGTACTGGCCGTCCCCGTAGACGTCACCGCCCTTCTCGTCGCGGGCGCGCGTGTCCCACAGGTAGATAAAGGGCTTGGTGACCGCGGCCGCGAAGCGGTCGTCCGCAGCGGGCTGGATCTTGTAGGAGATCCAGCCGTCGTCAGGATTCTGCTTCGTGGCCTGAAGCTGCACGACACCGCGCACGGTGTCGCCGTCCTGGGGGGTGACGAACTGCACCCCCTGCGCCTGCGCCGCAAGGCAGGAAAGCAGAATGATCGCCGACACGGCCGCCGGAGCGATGATGTGCCTTCGCATCGCTGTTCTCCTTTCAACGGCCCGTCAAGATCGAGGCATGCGCCGCACTTACGCGTCCGTGGCAGAGCCCGGGGTCTCCATGGAGGTCAGCCGATCCACGACCGACCGGAGCTGCCGGTAGCTCTCCTCGAGACTCTGCGGCACCACGCGCGTCTCCGCCACCGCCGTCATGTAGTTGGTGTCGCCATTCCAGCGCGGGACGATGTGCAGGTGCAGGTGGTCGGAGATCCCCGCGCCCGCAGCCTCGCCCAGGTTCAGGCCTATGTTCAGCCCCTCCCAGTACAGGGCCTCCTTGAGGACCCGCGCGGCAAAGGTTGCGAGCTCCCACAGCTCGCGCGTAGTGGCAGCGTCAAGCTCCTCAAGGTCGCCCACATGCATGTTGGGCACCACCATGAGGTGCCCGCTGTTGTACGGGAAGGTATTCAGTATGATCGCGCAGTGCTCGCCCCGGTACAGGACGAGGTTCTCGTCATCCCGATCCGAGTGTATCTTGCGGCAGAAAACGCATCCGGAAGGCCGGTCACCGGCCACGTAGCCGATTCGCCACGGCGCCCACATTCTCTCCAATGGCGCAGCATCCCTTTCCCACGGGCATTATATCCCCGCCACCGGCGGGTGTCAATTGCGTGCCGCAGCCCCCGATTCGGGCGCTTCAGGCTACCTGCATGGTCCATGCCAGAGAAGACAGGCCTGAGGGCGCAACGCCGGCGTCGCAGGTGCAGCCGAGTGCCCGGGCCCCGGCGCGGCCTTCCGTCCGGGCCTCCTGCGACTTCCGCCCTGGAAGGCCCCGACGCATGCACCGTCGAACCTGCCGCGCGAGGTCACCAGACGGCTGGGAGGAACGCACAATGGCACCACAGATATCTCTGTACACGCTGCTCGCGAGCGAGGTCTCGCTCGATGAGGCCATCAAGCTGGCCGCCGGCGCCGGGTTCGATGCCGTCGATATCCGCCAGCGTGATGACGGTATTCACATCCTGCCGGAGATCGACGATCAGGAGGCCGCTGCCGTCCGCAAGATGGTGGAGGACGCCGGCCTGCACATCTCCGGGCTTACCACCTACTGGGAGGCGGGGAAGGTCGAGCGGGAGGCCGCCGCGGTCGAGCTCGCGGGCATCGAGCGGTCGCTGCACACCGCCAGCGTGCTGGGCGCGAAGTTCATGCGCATCTCGTCGGGCGACTACGATCGCGCGTACGACTACGAGGTCTGCCGCGCGGCCTTCCGGGACCAGATGATGCGCGTGGCGGAGATGGCCGCGGCGCACGAGATCGTCGTCACCCCCGAGCAGCACGGCGGGCGCTACATCGCCTCCGCGGGCCAGTGCCTGGACATGCTGCGCGGGCTCGAGCACCCCTATCTTGGCGTGGTCTTCGACCCGGGCAACGCGGTGAGCGAGGGCTTCGAGCGGCCGTGGGTGCAGGTGCGGATGCTGGCAGGATGGATCCGCAACGTGCACGTGAAGAACCGCATGACCGCCGAGGGCGAGCCGCGCCAGCACGAGCGCCTGCCGGGCGGCAACGTGCACGTGGACGAGGGCGTGCTGGACTGGGACGAGATCGCGGACGAGCTCGCGGCCATCGGCTACGACGGCTACCTGACCGCCGAGGACTTCGCCGAGTTCGACTCGCTGGAGGAGAAGTTCGCCTGGAACGCACAGTTCCTGCGCGGCCTGGCGAGCAGGTGGGAGTAGACGGCGGGGCAGCGGGGAGTACGGGGCGACCGCCGCGCTCGTGCGGCCGGGATGCCCACGGCGGACAGCGGCTCTCCGCAGCCGTGCTGCCGCAATGCGTGGCCGTCGAGCCATCGGCTGCCGCCAGCATCCAGATTGGTGTGGATGCGCGGACCGAGCGGCGGCGTCCCGTGCCTGCGCATCCCGCTCCTGGGCGGGAGGGATCGGGGGCTGAGGCCTGCCCCCTCCTACGGCCAACGGCACGCGGATGGGGGCGTCCGTGTGTCATCCACAGGAATCTGGATGCCCTCTCGGCTGCTGGGCAGCATCTAAATCCGTGTGCCTGGGGCGCTGCATGAGACGGCATGTTGTGGTAGCATGGTGGCAATAGGGCCGATCATCGCAGCAGGAGGATGCAGCCATGGCCAAGCGCA
>JALGUJ010000118.1 GCA_029820945.1 Candidatus Zipacnadia bacterium
TGGCGCATCCGTGGGGGAAGGGCGCCGCGGGTACCGAGTCGTCCGGAGGGACGGCGTGCCCACGCCGCCCGCCGCCCGAAGGGCGACACGCCGTCAATGGGGCGCCCGTGCTATCCGGCCGGCACGAGCATCAGGTAGTCCAGGTTCAGCCGGTTCTCGATGCAGATCATGCGCAGCTCATGGGCGCCCGCCGTCAGCTCCAGGATGACCGGCTCGCCGTCGTCGCCCACCACCATCAGGTGCCGCCACTCTCCCGGTTCCGCCCCGTAGCCGCCCGTGTACTCGAAGCGATGGACGCGCCAGCGGCCTCCGATAGGCTCCCCGTCGAGCATGATCAGCCGGTCGGCCTTCGCTTCGTGTGTGGCGCCCTTCAGCACCAGCGCGTAGCGGCCCGGCTCGGGCACGGTGATGTCCCACTGCAGCCACATGCCGGGCACGATCCACTCGCCGACTCCCACCCCGCCGGACAGGAAGGTCCGGTGTGCGTAGCGGGTGGGCTTGCCCAGGCCGTGGGCAACAAAGGCCTCCGCCTCGATCGTGACCGCGTCCTCCGGCACGCTTTCAAGCACGGACGCGACGGCCGGCTCGCCCTCCAGCGGGAGCGGGTCCAGGGCCAGCTCCAGCGTTGCAGGCTCCTGTAGACGTGCCTGGAGGGCATTCTTCTCGCGCAGCCACAGCAGGGCCTCATCGGGGCGGAGGCGGGCACCGTTGAGCGTGACGGGCACGTCCGGCAGCGCCTCGGTATCGAGCATGTACGGGCCGGGCCGCGCAGCGAACTCGGCGAAGAGCAGCGCGCCGCCCGCGGGTCTGGACAGCAGCTCCTGGTCGAGCTCCGCGGGCCGCCCGGCGATGGTCAGCTCGAAGCTGCCGCCCTGCATCGGCGCCGCCTTCGGTGACACGATGGAGTGGTCACCGGGCTGGAGGGTCACGGTCAGTATCTTCCGTTCCGCGTCCCAGCGCGCGTCGGCCCGGTCGAGCACATCGCCATCGAGAGAGACGCCCTCCGTGCCCTGCGGCACCCACAGCGCGACGTCGGTCTCGCGCATGGCCCTGAGGTCGGCGCGGATGAAGTCGCCGCGGTCGTATCGCTGTGCGACCGTGACCGGAGCGGTCGAGGTGAGGAAGCCGGCGGGCGCGCTCGCGGCCGAGATCTCCGTCGCGCCCAATGCCAGGAAGGTCACGCTCTCGCCCGCGCGATAGGCGGCGGCCACGTCGGCGTCCACGACGTTGTCGGCGATCGCGAGCGGCTCGTCTCCGGCAGCTCGCACATCGGCCGTCAGCCCGCCGAGCACGCCGCGCACGCCGGAGCCCGAGTCCGGCGCGCCGGCCGCGAAGTCCGGCCTGTCGCCGCCCTTGCGCACGCGCATCAGGGTCACGAAGCGCAGGCGTGTCGCCGGCTCGGTGGTCTCCACGAAGCAGTGCCACTGCCTCGGTTTGCTCTCGTAGCGACCCTGCGGCGGATGCCCGTCCCAGCCGTCGTCCTGCGTGAACGCCAGGCCCTCCGGCGCCGCGAAGGCGATGTCGAGCGCGGCCTCGCCCTGCCGCACGGTGATGCGCCGGTCCGCCTCGTCGATCTGCATCTGCTCCAGCGCGTGGCAGCACCAGGTGAAGGTGGAGGGCTCCTCGGCCTCAAGCTCGTCCACGATCAGGAATGCGTCAGGGCGCAGGTAAAGCACGTGGCGCTCGAACCTCGACAGCCGCCCCTGGTAGGCCTGGCTTGCATCGCCCGCCGCGTAGCAGGCGAAGGGCGTGGGGAAGTAGTCGCTCACCTCGCCCTTCGCGGTGATGTCGAAGATCGGTTGGCCCTCGCCGTTGACGAGTACATTGTTGTGCGCCCTGGTCTGCCGCGTCCAGTTGCGGTCGTGGTCGGAGCCGTACCAGTCGTAGTAGCCCGAGTCGATCAGCAGCGGCTCGCCGTAGCCATAGACGACGAAGTGGTTCTGGTCCGCGTGGCTGTGGTTGAAGGACCCGTACCAGCTCGACTTGAGCATCAGCATGATGTCGTCGGGGTCGCTGAGGTCCGAGTGCATCCCGACCCAGCCGATGTCGGCGAGGTAGCGGCTCTGAGGCAGGTCCGCGGGCGGCCGGGCGGGCAGGTCGTAGTCGTACCACCAGTAGCCGAAGACCCCCGTGTCGCGGCCGCCGGGGATCTGGTCGGCGTACCACTTCAGGTACGGGTTCCCGTAGCGGGTCGCGAAGACCAGCAGGTTGTTGCGGTCGGTGATGCCGGGGCTGCCGAGGTTCCCGTCTCCGAAGTGGTGCCGGTCGCAGAAGGGCGGGTGCATGTAGAGCTTGAACCAGCCGTTGTTGCGGCAGAATGCCTTGCCGAACAGGTCCAGGCCGGTCGCCGACCTCAGCGCGTCGGCGAACTCGGCGAAGTAGGAGACGCTCCACTTCCAGTACGCCGTGCCCTGGCACCACCCGCCCTCCTCGCCGCCCCAGGGCGGGTAGAGCGGGGGATAGGTGGCGGCGATGAAGCGGAACCAGTCGTCGGCCTGCGCGGCGTCGTGGCAGGTCGCGCAGGCGATGATGCCCAGGAATCCCATTGACGTCCAGCCGTGCGAGTCGAAGGGCCACTCGTAGATTGGCTTCGCGTCCTCGCGGAAGTCGCGGTAGAGGATCGAGGCGCGCGCCACCACGGCATCGAGAGCCTGCGCGCGCTGCTCGTCGGTCATCAGCTCCCAGGTCCAGTCATAGACGCAGGCCGACTTCCAGGCGATGTCGCGGAAGACCTGATCGTGATTGCGGTAGCCGGTCGTGCCCTCCGGGTCCCAGGTCGCGATCTCCATTAGCCACTCGACCGCCCGCTGGCCATAGCGCTCATCACCGCCGACCAGGTAGGCGAATGCCATGTTCCACATGGGCCCTGTCGCGCGGCTGCCCAGACCGCGAAGCTCGTCCATGCGGGCCTTCTGCTCCGCGGTGAGAGGGCCGCTGCGGCCGCTGAAGTCGTACTCGGCGCCCGGCTCCTGCGGCAGCGGGAGCTCCAGGTGCGTGTCACAGCGCTTCTGGAACCCCTCCCACCACTCGGCCGCCTCGCCCTCCCGCCGCGCGCGGAAGGCCTGAAGCCCCTCTCGCGTAACGTACACGCGCGGGTGATCCGCCGGCACCCGGGCGAGCAGCTCATCGGGCGGCGGCACCGGGAACTCGACCGCGTCGGGCGACACATCGAAGTGCCAGGCCTCCGACCACTCCGACGCCGTCCCGCGAGCCAGGTAGCGGAAGCGCCAGTGCCAGCGCCTCGACGCGTCCAGCACCTCGGAGTGGCTGTAGCAGTTGTAGGGCAGCCCACGGATGGTGATGGTCCCGTCGCCGAAGTCCTCGCTCGTGCTGAGCTGCAGCTCGTAGCCGTCCGCGTTGAGCTGCGGCTGCCACCAGAAGTCGGGCGGGTTCTGCAGCACCGCCCTGCCGTCGATGGGCCGCCTCGGCGTCTGCGTCGGCTGCTGGTCCTCGCTCACTTTGGGCGTCCACTCCTCAAGCTCCTGGATGCGCACGTCGTCGAAGCACACGGGGCCCTCACCGCGCTGGTAGAGGAGCAGCTCGATGCGGGCCTCCCGGGCATCCAGCACCTCGCCGGCGGTTGGGAACTCGAAGGTCGCTTCGCGCCACTCCTCGGCCGACAGGCTCTCGATGGTCACGTGTCGCGTGTCGTCGGCATCCTCGCCGTTGGCGTCCGCATAGCGGCAGCGGAAGAGGACCGTTGCTCTGCCTGCGCCACGCACCCAGACGCTGAGGCGGTAGGCGCGTGCCACGGCGATCCGTGCCGTCGTCTGGCCGTAGCAGGCTCGGTCGCCGTGGCCCGGCAGACCGGTGATGCAGGCGCAGCGGTCGCCGGAGTGCGCGTCAGCGCCCAGCGCGAACTCGAAGCCCTCGCCGGAGGCGAAGGTGCGCCAGCCGTCGGGCACGCCATTGCCGTCCTCGTCCAGCTCGAAGCCGGGGTTCGCGACCGCGACGGCGTCCGCCCGGCACAGGCCCGGGGCGGCGATCAGCGCAAGCGCGACGGCGAGGTGGGGCATCTCAGGTCTCCTCATTGCGGCGCGGGCTCTGGTGAAGGCCGGGGCCCTATTCGCCGCGGTGGAGGCGAATCACTGCCGGTCCGATCCGGCCTGCACCCGGACTGCGGAAGGGGCCTCTGCGTCCCGCGACGAAATGAGGGAGTACAGCCCGCGGACCGCAGGTGGCCTGGGAGCACGCAGATGGCGAAGAAGTCGCGCGGCGGCGACAAGGTGACGATCAAGATCCCGCGCCCGCTCTACGAGCGCATCGGGCAGATCATCGACGGCGCCGGCTACAACTCGGTGACCGAGTTCGTGGTCTACGTCCTCCGCGACCTGGTCTCCACCCACGCCATGGCGGCGAGCGAGGACTACACCGAGGAGGAGCTCGAGCGCGTCAAGGACCGACTGCGCTCGCTCGGCTACCTGTAGCGCGCTACTCCTCCAGCGGCCCCAGCAGCTCGTCCAGGCGCTCGAAGGTCTCGCGGATGTACGCCACCCGGTGCTCCACCGCCGCCTCGATGTTCGCCTCGTATGCCTCGGGATCGGCCTTCGACGGCTCGCCCCACGCGCCCGTCTCCGTGCTTGTCCCGTAGCCCACGTAGTCGTTCCACTCCTGGCCGAAGGGTGGCGAGTGGTCCGGTGAGCGGCCCTTGACCAGGTCCGGGCGCATCGCCAGCATCGCGGACGTCTCCCCGGCGCCCGAGTGGATGTCCTTCGGCATCTTCTCGCGCTCCGACAGCAGCGGGCCGTCCGCGTGGATAATGCGGATGTCCGGGTAGCGGAAGTTCAGGTCGCGGATCGTGGGCTTGAGGACCCAGTTGCCGCCGTGCGTGGTGAAGATCACGATCTTGCGGATGCCGTGGTGCCGCAGCGAGAGCACGATGTCCTCGACCACCAGCGCCAGCGTCGAGGGCCGGAGCGTGATCGTGCCGGCCATGTCCATATGCTCCTGGGAGTTGCCGTAGGTGATGGCGGGCAGCAGGTAGCAGTTGCCCAGCCGCTCGGCGATGCGCCTGCCCATGTCGTCGGCGCGTAGCCAGTCGGTGGCGACGGGCAGGTGGTTGCCGTGCTGCTCGAGCGAGCCGACCGGCAGAACGGCGATGTCGGGGTCGGCGTCGGCTATCTCCCGCGAGGTGTTGTAGACGGTGACCATGGCGTCCCCTCCAGGTTCCTGATGCGTGCGCATGATACTTCCGCGGCGTCGGCGGCGCTCCTTCGCACCGCGTGGCAGGAATGGGCCGGTGCGCGGCGGAAGAGTGTGGCGGGGACAGCAACGAGGCCGGGCCGGGGAGCGTGATGGCCGGTGGACGCAGAGCAGGAGATCGACGTGCTGATCCGCGCGCGCTACTCGATTCTCTACATCGTCTCGTGGGAGGAGGCGCGGGTCGAGAGGGCCCTGCGCGCGATCGCCCGCAGGCGCGAGAAGAAGATGTACGTCTGGACCGTCACCGATGGCATGGTGGAGGCCGGCGGCCGCACGACCGATCCCTCGTCCATCGATCCGATCTACGCCCTCGACTTCGCCATGGACCACAGGGAGCCCGCCCTGTTCGTCCTGCGCGACTTCGACCCGTTCCTCGAGGACGCCCGGGTGGAGCGCAAGCTGCGCGATGCCTCGCACTCCTTCCAGGCAAGCTACAAGACCCTGATCATCACCTCGCCCGTGCTGCATATCCCCGAGCACCTGGAGAAGGACATCACGGTCATCGACTTCCCGCTGCCCGACCAGGAGGAGCTCGGGCGGCTGCTTGACGGGATCGTGGAGCAGGTCTCGTCTAACCCCAACATCCAGATCCAGCTCGACGGCGAGGGGCGCGAGCAGCTCATCAAGGCCGCCCTGGGCCTGACCGCCGCGGAGGCGGAGGACGCCTTCGCCAAGGCGGTGGTGCTCAACGGCCGGCTGGGGCCGGAGGACGTGGAGGTCGTGCTGACCGAGAAGGAGCAGACCATCCGCAAGTCCGGCATCCTGGAGTTCTACCCCGCGGATGAGGAGTTCGGCAACATCGGGGGGCTCGACAGCCTCAAGCAGTGGCTGGGCAAGCGCGGCAAGGCCTTCAGCGAGGCGGCCCGCGAGTTCGGCCTGCCCCAGCCCAAGGGCGTGCTGCTCATCGGCGTGCAGGGCTGCGGCAAATCGCTCTCGGCCAAGGCCGTCGCGGGCCTGTGGCATCTGCCACTGCTGCGGCTCGATGTGGGCTCGGTGTTCGCCGGGGTGGTCGGCTCATCGGAGCAGAACATGCGGCGCGCCATGCGCCTGGCCGAGTCGATCGCGCCGTGCATCCTCTGGCTCGATGAGCTGGAGAAGGGCTTTGCAGGCACGCAGAGCTCCAGCTTCTCCGACGCCGGCACCACCGCGCGCGTCTTCGGCTCCTTCATCACCTGGCTGCAGGAGAAGACCGAGCCGGTCTTCGTCATCGCGACCGCCAACGACATCAGCGCGCTGCCACCCGAGCTGATGCGTAAGGGCCGCTTCGACGAGATCTTCTTCATCGACCTGCCCTCCGAGGCAGAGCGGGAGGAGATCTTCCGCATTCACCTTGCCAAGCGCGGTCGCGATCCTCAGGGCTTCGCCCTGCAGCGGCTGGCCGAGGACGCCGTCGGCTTCTCCGGCTCGGAGATCGAGCAGGTGGTCATCTCGGGGCTCTACGACGCCTTCGATGAGGGGCGGGAGCTGACCAATGGGGATCTGCTGGCGAACATCGAGAACACGGTGCCGCTCTCGGCAACGCGCGCGGAGGACATCCAGGCGCTGCGCGACTGGGCCACCACGCGGGCGCGCCCGGCGTCAGACACGCCCGATCGGTGAGAGGACACCCGGACGGCTTGAGCACGGCTACGGCCGCAGTTGCCTCAGCAGGTCGAGAGAGCGCCTGGTGATGATCTCGCCCGCCTTCGGCACCAGCCGGCTGGTCCAGCAGGTGCGGTGGGTCTCGTAGCCGGCGTGATCGAAAGAGCGCTCGTAGGGCACGTAGCCACAGGCGTCATTCGCCAGCTCGACGGGCATGGTCACAGCGAACGGGGACCGGCGCCTGATGCGCGTCCCGAACTCGCAGAACAGCTCCCCCGGGTTGGTGATGATCGCCAGCTCGCCCAGCGCAAAGCCCTGGATATCCACCAGGCGATGCGTGGCGCCGCGCCTCCGCACGGCCTCCCGCTCCGGGTCATAGCGCTCTCGCGCCCGCCTGCGCGCCGCCTCCGAGTCGCCCCGGCAGTCGTCCTCGCACCACGTTGAGTCCTCCCAGGCCCGGTCGGCGATGGGCGCGACGTCGCTGCGGAGGCGCAGGTCGCCCACGGCCATGGGCCGAGTACGCCGGCGGGCCCGGACGACGGTATCCGCGATCATGCCCGCAACGCGCCGGGCGAACTCGTCGCCGCGCTCGAACTCGGGCTCGGTCGGATCGTACCAGATGACGTCGCCGCAGGGCGCGGCGAAGGTCACGACGTGGCCCCCGAGGTGCTCCGAGAGGGCCTCTCGCGCGCGGCCGAAGAGGTCGGCGTGATAGACCGGGCCCGTGCAGGCGTTGTTGTGCACGGGCCAGGCGAAGAGGGTCGCGATGCTCTCCCCGGCGGGCGTCTCCAGCGTGGCCCAGGCCATCTCGTGGTCGGCCTGCCCCTCGGGCCGCCACTCCGTGTGGCCGGCGGCGTGCGGGCCGACGATCGCCTGGCCATCGGGGCGAAGCATCCGCCGGCAGTGCTCGATCCCCGGAGTGGGGCAGATGCCCGCGTGAAGCACCGCCGGCCGCAACTCATCGTGCGCGGCGGTGACGGCCTCGCGCACGCGGTCGGTCACGAGGTCGATGTAGAGCGGATCGGGCAGCTCGCCGGCGAGGAAGGTCGCGCCAAGGGCAGGCGAGCTGTGCGTGTGCGTGGCGGCGATGCATATCTGCGCGCCGGGGATGCCCGTCGCCAGCTCGCACTCCTCGCGCATCTGCAGCACGTGCGGCCGATCCACGAAGAGCGTATCGACCGACACCAGCGCGGCCTCCGCCTCGCCGCAACGCAGCGCGATGGCGTTGACCGCCAGGGGGCAGCCGCCGCCGCGTTCGAGCACCGTCCCGTAGTACTGCCGGAGGCCCGACTCGGGCGTGATGTCCCTCGTCGCGCCTCCGGCAAGCAGGTCGGCCATGCGGGGCTTACTCCTCTCGAACTCGCTCGACCGTCTCCCACAGCGCCGCGGCGATGTACTCGTTGTCGGAGGTCGAGATGAGCGGGTGGATCGGCACGCAGAGCAGGCGCTTGCCCAGCAGCTCCGACCGCGGCAGATCGCTGTGATCGGTGTTCTGGTTCAGGAACTCATTCGACCGGTAGCACGGCGGGTTGGCGACAACGCACGAGATCCCGTACTCCTCATCCATGATCTCCCGCACGCGGTCGCGCTTCTCGCCCGCCCACGCCTCCGGTACCAGACAGGTGTAGAGGTAGTAGGTATGCCAGCGGTCCTCGGGGCAGTAGGGCACCGTAATCTCCTCGAGCCCTGCCAGCAACTCGTCGCGCTCGGCCGCAACCGCCCGCCGCCGGTCCAGCATCTCGTCGATGCGCTCGAGCTGCACCAGCCCGACCGCGGCCTGCACGTTGGTGAGCTTGTAGTTCGTGCCCCAGATGTCGCCGCCGAAGCCGCGGATCTTGCGCATCTTCTCGTGCGCTTCGGGGTCCTGCGTGACGACCATCCCGCCCTCGCCCAGCGTGGTCATGTTCTTCATGGTGTGGAAGCTGAAGACGCAGATCCACTCCCAGGAGCCCACGCGCCTGCCCTTGAGCCTGGCGCCGCACGAGCGGGCGGCGTCGCCGATGACCTTCAGCGGCCCGTGCCTGGGATGGGGGTTGCGCTCGGCGATCTCCAGGTACTCGTCGATGGGCGCGGCCATCCCGTTCATATGCACCGGGTAGATGGCGCGGGTGCGGTCGGTGATGCGGCGCTCGACGTCCTCGGGGTCGGCCTGGAAGGTGCGCTCATCCACCTCGCACCAGACGACCGTCCCGCCCTGGCCCAGCACCGAGAGCGCGGCGGCCTTGAAGTTGATCGCGGGCACGATGACCTCGTCGCCGGGCTCGAGGTCCAGCGCCATCACGGCCAGGTCCAGGCCGGTGCCGGCGCCGTTGTTCGCCAGCGCGTACGGCGCCCCGCACCACTGGGCGAACCTCTCCTCGAACTCCTGCACCGTCGGCCCATTGGCGTCAAAGCCGATGTGCGGGTGGTTGCACGCCTCCATCTCGCGGCGAACGGCCTCGAACTCCTCCTCGCCGTAGTAGCTGCCCATCATGGGCTCATTGGCCCAGGGGATCTCCGGCTTCTGCGTGGCGATGATCTCCTTGCGGCGGTCGGCATCCATGGCGCTGTCCTCCTGTGAAGTGTGTTGGCGGGCATTTCACCGCGAGCGTCGGCGCCCCTCCCCGGAGACCTTCGCTCCCTTCGCGCTCCGCGCGAGCGCGGCAGAGCTGGAAGGAGAGCAGCGGCATTCGCGGGTATGCCGCCGTTGGGTGCTGTGCAGGACGTCTTCGGCACGCCGTTGGCGTACGCCGTTGCTCGGTCCTCGCTGGCGTAGGGCTCGCTCAGAACTCGATCTCCATCCCGTCCCTCGCGATGGTGAAGGGGAACGGCAGATGCTCGAAGCACATCTCGCGCAGGCGGTCCTCGCCGGGGCCATGCCACGGGTCCCAGATGTGCGTGAGCAGCAGCTTGCGCACCGGCTGCTCGCCCAGCCACGGCAGGATCTCGTCGGGACGGATGTGCGTCATCTCCATCACCAGCAGGTCCAGCGGGTCGGCGAGCAGCCGGCCGAGGTAGCGGAAGTCGCGCGGCTGGTCGCCGCTGAAGGCGATGCGCCGACCCTCGAGCTGCATGATGTAGCTGAACGCCTGGCCGCGGTTGGGCAGACCGCGCTCGGCGTACTGCCGGCCCGCCGTCTCCAGGTGGCCGGTGGGCAGCGCGGCGACGGTCAGTCGCTCGTCCTCATAGCACGGACCCTCATCGACGCCGCACAGCTCCAGCGTCAGCGGGCGCAGTTCCGGGGCGATGTAGAGCGCCTCGAGGTAGGCGCGAATGCGCTCGATGCCCTCGGACGGGAGGCAGTAGGTAACTGTCTGCTCCTCGCCGCGCCCGTGCTTGAGCATGTTCGTGAGCTGCGCGAGGCCCCCGACGTGGTCCGCATGAAGGTGCGTGACGAAGAGCGCTCTCAGCGCGCCGAAGTCCTTCCCCGCCCGCCGGTAGCTGGCGGCGACGGGCTCCCCGCAATCGACCAGGTACCCGACGCCGTCGGTCTCGATAAGCGTTGCGGAGTTGTTGCGCGTCATGGTGTGGCTGCCATGGCTGGTGCCGAGGGTGGTGATGAGCATCGTGCCGGCCTCTCAACGGCGGGGTGTCGGCGCGGCAAGATTCGCCGCGAAGTGGGGCAGACCTTCGGGTCGTGTGGCGGCGTGGCGGCGCGCGGACGGGGACCCCGCGGCTGCGCACTTTGGGCGTCAGTCCTCGCCGGCGACCTCGCGCATGGTGTCGTCAATGCGCCTCTCGTGGAACGGGTCGCCGGCCGCGTCCAGCCCGAGCACGCGGCCTGCGGCCCGGCGCACGTGCGCGACGACGCTCCACCACATCCCCATGGCCGCGCGGAAGGCCGGCACCTCGATGATGAGCGGCACCCGGGTCTCGCGGCGCGTCGCCTCGGAGCCGGTGTACACCCACCAGGTGCGGCCCTGCACGAGGTAGTACGCCGGCGCCTTCGTGTGCTCCCACACGGGCCAGATGAGGCAGAAGCCGTGAGGCATGACGTCGGATGAGAGCGGTGGCCCCGGCTCGCCGCGGCGCATCAGGCCTTGGGATGAGGAGCGGACCTGCTCGGGCGGCGCAATCAGCCAGGGGACGAGTATCGGCACCAGGAGCACGAGGGCGATGAGGGCGAGGCGGCGCAGGCGTGGCCGGCGCCTGGCGGGCTCCCCAGCCGCTGCCGCGCCGTCCGCCGTCGCATCCATCGCCGATCCCCCTCTCCGTGCCGCCGCCCGCGCCTCCTGGGCCGGGGCCGCCGTTCATCTCACCGGGACCATCCACGCCTCGTCGAACTGCCGGTAGTTGAGGCTCTTGGCGTGCCCGTCGCCGAAGAGGACATCCCAGCGGCCGCTGGTGTAGCTGCGGCCGCCATGCCAGGCCCCGCAGCCGTCCATCATGATGTTCGTCTCCGCCGGCCGCGCCAGCAGCGACGGGCCCAGGTGCTCGAAGGCCACCTCGGTGCGCCAGTGGTAGCTGCTGCCGACCGCCTCGAAGGCGGTCGGCTCCGCGTCCAGCGGGTAGGGTGTGCCCTCCAGGTGATCGTAGCCGGTATCGGAGGCGCAGTGCAGCACCTCGCGGCTCTTCGCGTAGGGCTGGATGACGTCCTTGAGCCGGGGCATCCGGGAGATGAGCGCCTGCCACTCGGGGAAGCCATCCCAGATCTGGGGGCAGTACGTGTCCGCGGGGTCCACGGCGAAGGGGTAGCGCTCATCGTGGTCGCTGGCGTACATCTCCAGCGCCAGCCCGAGCTGCTTCAGGTTCGAGATGCACTGGGCCTGCCGCGCCTTGCCGCGGGCCTGCATGAAGACGGGGAAGATGATGGCCGCCAGCACCGCCAGGATGCCGACGACGACCAGCATCTCGACCAGCGTGAAGCCGCCGCGCGAGCCCATCACCCGTCGTCTCCCATCTCTCTGAGACGCTGCAGGTCCTCCTGGTCGAAGGGGAGCTGCTGCCGCCGCATCTCCGCCACGCGCCAGAACCGCCGCCGGTGGATCGGGCTCGGGCCCAGGTCGAGCAGGGCTCTGCAATGCTCGGGCGTGCAGTAGCCCTTATGCCGCGCCAGCCCATAGCCGCGGTGGAGCAGGTCGAGCCGCTCCATGGCTCGGTCCCGCGTCACCTTGGCCACCACCGACGCCGCGCCGATGCGCGGCGAACGGCGGTCCCCGCCCACGAAGGCTCGGTGCGGGTGCTCGATGCCGCGCGGCGCCAGCCCGTCGATCAGCACGAACTCCGGCTCCACCGCCAGGCCCTGCAGCGCCCGGCGCATGGCCAGGTGGGTGGCGCCCAGCACGTTGAGGCGGTCGATCATGTCCGCCTCGACCACGCCGATCGACCACGCCGCGGCGTGCGCCCGGAGTTCGTCGTAGGCAGCGTCCCGCTGCTCGGGCGTGAGCAGCTTCGAGTCATTGACCAGGGCGAGCCGGAGGTCGGCGTCCGCCTCGAAGACCACCGCCGCGGCCACCAGCGGCCCGGCCATCGCGCCGCGGCCGGCCTCATCGACGCCGGCGATGACGCGATAGCCCTGGTGCAGCGCCCACGCGTCCGGCGCGTCCGGCTCGGGGCCCGGATGGTTGTCGCTCACCGCGGCCTCCTCCGGTGCCTGATTTGACCGGTGGCAAAGAAACGCCCGCACGTTGTGAGCCCGGGCGGGGGGAGACCCGGGCCGGAGAACGTGCGGGCGAATACGACTCTGCCGTCAGGCGCGTCAGTTGAGAAGGCGTATGCGATGGGGCGGCCAGAACACAACCATCGCCTTCCCCAGAACGTTCTCCCTGGGCAGGAAGGGCCTGCTGAGCCACCTTCCGGTCTTCTGGTCCCAGTAGCCCCACTTATGGCTGTCGTTGGAGTCGTTGCGATTGTCGCCCATGACCAGCAGGTGGCCCTCGGGCACCTCAACCGCCCCGCCGGGATTGGGCCAGACGTACCGCGGCGCCTCGGCAATATAGTCTTCAATGATGGCTTCGCCGTTGCGGTGCAGCGCACCTTCTCTAACGCAGATTCTATCTCCCGGACCGCCCACAACCCGCTTGATGAAGTCCTTGTCGTCCGGCGAGGCGGCTGGCGGCGCATTGAAGACCACGATCTCGCCTGGTTTCGGGTCCCGGAAGAAGTAGATGAACTTGTTCACCAGGATGCGATCGCCCTCGAGCAGCGTGGGACGCATCGACCCGGACGGGATGAAGAAGGCCTGGATGACGAAGGGACGCAGCAGACAAAAGACGAGCAGCGCTGCGACCAGCCCCGAGTCCAGGAACTCGAGCACGGTCGCCCGCGCCGACCGGTTGAGCGTGGAGATGCGTGGCACCACCACGCGTATCGAAACGATGCCGGCGATCAGCCCGATGATCGCCCAGGGATTGTCGAAGGCCAGCCAGTTCTGCGCCACCCTCGGTCTACTCCTCGCCCTCGGGCTCGGGCGTCTCATCGGCCGGCTCGGTTGGGGCCGGCTTCTCGGCCGGCACCCGCTCGCGCACGCGCGCCTCGCGGCCCATGCGATTGCGCAGGTAGTACAGCTTGGCACGCCGCGGGTGGCCGCTTCGTGTGACCTCAATGGAGTCCACGGTGGGGGAGTGCAGCGGGAAGGTGCGCTCGACGCCGACGCCGTGTGTCACCCGCCGCACCGTGAAGGTCTCGTTGAGGCCGCTGCCCCGGCGAGCGATGACCACGCCCTCAAACGGCTGCACGCGGACCCGCTGCTCCTCTCCACTAACCTCGGTGATGCGCACCGCCACCCGCACCGTATCACCGGGCTGGAAGTCGGGCGTGTCCGACTTCTTGTGCTCCTCCTCAATCTGCCTGAGCAGGTCCGCCATCTTCGTTACTCCTCACATGAGGCTGACGTTGCCGCCAGCGTCTAGTTCACTTGCTGCGCAAGAATTTCCGCGAGCAGTTCCCGGTCGTCGTCGTCGAGAGCGGCGCGCGCCAGCAGGTCCGGCCTGCGCCGGAGGGTCCGCAGCAGAGACATCTTCCGCCGCCAGCGCCGTACCTGAGCGTGATGCCCCTCTACGAGTACGTCGGGCACCCGCATGCCCCGGAACTCGGCGGGCCTGGTGTAGTGCGGGTGCTCCAGCAGGCCGTCTCCGAAGGAGTCCTCGTGCACCGAGCTCTCATTGCCCAGGACACCCGGCAGCAGCCTCACCACGGCGTCGATCAGGACCAGCGCCGGCAGCTCGCCGCCGGTCAGCACGTAGTCACCGATGGATATCTCGTCCGTCACGAGAGTCTCGCGCACGCGCTCGTCAACGCCCTCGTAGTGGCCGCATACCACGACCATCTGCTGAAGGCCCGCCAGTCGCCGCGCGCGCGTCTGATCAAACGGCTCGCCCTGCGGGGTCATCAGGACGACTGCCGCGCCTTCCGCGGAGACGGTCGCCTCGATGCAGGCCGCCAGCGGCTCGGGCTTCATCACCATTCCCGCGCCGCCGCCGTAGGGCGCGTCGTCCACCATCCTATGCGCATCGGTGGCGAAGTCGCGCGGGTTATGCACGGCGAACTCGGCCGCCCCCGCCTCGCGCGCTCTTGCCATCATGCTGAAATCGAGCGCGCGAGCGATCATCTCCGGGAAGATCGTCACCACGTCCACGCGCACGCTCAGCACCGCCTACTCGAGCAGGCCGTCGATCTCATCGACCACGATCTCGCCCCGTTCGAGGTCTATCTCCCGCACGAATGTGTCCACCGCCGGGATCATGATCCGGTCGGTCTCATAGACATCGTGGGCGCCGGTCCGGATGATCTCGCGCACGCGCCCCAGGTCGCGCCCATCCGCGCTGACCACCCGCAGCCCAATGATCTGGAACTCGTAGTAGCTTCCGTCCGGCGGCGGTGGGACCTCGTCGCGGCGAATGCGCAGGACCGATCCGCGCAGGGCCTCCGCCTGCTCCCGGTCCTGCACCCCCTCAAGCAGCACGATAGCCCTGCCGCCGGTGATGCCGTAAACGCGCTGCACGCGCGCCTGCCGCGCCCCCCGCGGGCCCACCACCTCGAGCGTCCCCCATTCGGGCAGGCGCTCGGGGAAGTCCGTATTCAGATCCACCCAGACGCCGCCGTCAAGCCCATGAGGCTTGACGACGAACGCCAGCTCAACGAACTCCCGCTCGGGTGGGCCGCCGTCAGGGCGTCTCGATGGTTGGCGTCTCGACTCCGGTGGCAACCTGCGGGGTCACCTCTTCAGCGGCCTCGAAGGAGACACCGCCCTCGGTCTCCCGGATCTCCATGACCTCGTCGTCCTTGACTATGATCTCGATGCCCCGCAGCACGGTCTGGAGGTTATCGCCCACCTTCACCTCGGCGTGGCTCTCGAGCGTGCCGCGGATGATCTCAGTGCCGAGGTCAAGGTCCTGGATCCGGCGCTGCCGCTGAATAAGCTCGTCCTTGGCCTGGCGGTAGCGCCGCTTCTCCGCCTCGATCTGCTGGCGCAGGGCCATCGCCTGCTGGATGTCGCTGCGCTGAAGCTCGGTCACGTACTGGCGCCCCCGCATGTCGAGCTGCGTGATCCGTTGGTCTATCTGCTCGATCGCCCCAGTGAACTCCTCGTCGAGTTCCTCCTTGAGGCGCTGCGTGACGATGGCCCGCAGTATGACGTCTCGTTTGATCGTGACGGTATCCGCCATGAGTAGTATCCTCCAAGCCGCCCCTAGCCGGCTGTTGTGCTGCGCCTTCGTCTGCCCGCCCGGCCCCCGCCTCGCCGGGTCACGAGAGGATCTCGACGGTAGCCTTCCTGTCGGTCTTGGTCGCCGCCGCCTTCACGATGGTGCGCATCGCGTTGGCGATACGGCCGCCCTTGCCGAT
>JALGUJ010000024.1 GCA_029820945.1 Candidatus Zipacnadia bacterium
CCCGCCGCGTCGCGTACCCCATGGAGGGTGATCACGCCCGCGGCCGGGATCAGGTTCCACCCCGGCCCATCGTTCTCGTGTCGCGAAGTCGCCTCTCTCTGTCTTCCACGAACAGCGGGCAAACATGGAAGGTCAGGCGGCGGCGGGGCCGTCCGGCACCACGTCGAGGCTCACGCCGCCGCCGAGCGTCCCGGCCGGGTCGAGCACGTCCAGCCACAGGAGGCGGTCGCCGAGCACCCGGGTGTCGAGGTCCGCCTCGCACAGCGGCCAGCCGAGCGCGACGACCGTTCCGGACCCGTCGAGCATCTCCGCACCTCCCGCGTGGGAGGCGAGGTCGGCCCAGTCGAACGCGAACCCGGGCGCCGCGAGGAGCAGTGCCGCCGTCGTCGCCACCAGCAGTTTCCTCACCGTTACACCTCCCTCCGCTCGCCTCTACCCGCACCCGCTGGGGCCACCGCGGCCCCGTACGCCCCGGCCCTTCACCTGATCGTGATGCGTTCGCCTCCCGCCGCCGCGAAGCGCGCGGCGCGCAGGCAGCGGTCGAGCACCGCGGAGCGCCACCTGACGTCCGGCGTGTACCGCTCCTGCTCCACCGCGAGGTGCCTGAGCTCCTCGAGCTCGGCGAGCAGGCCCGGAATCTCGCTCGCCGACCACTCCCCTTCCCACACGCTGTGCTCGACGAAGAGGGGGAACCCGTCCTCGCCGATCTCCGGGTCCGTCGCCGCGCGCCGCGCCGCCCAGTTGCGCAGCTCGGTCATCGTGCTCGCCTTCGCGATCTCGAAGACATCGATGGGGTCGTCCTCGCCGCCTATCAGCCAGCAGATCATCTCGCAGCTCCTCCAACCGCGGCGACTCGTCCGCGGCAAAGCGGTGCGCGGACGTCGCCGAACGGAAGGGCCCACGTCCGCGGTGTCGCGTCGAGATTCACGGCTCCTCCGAAGTTTCGACGTCGCGCCTGTCGTCCGCGATGACGTCCTCCAGGTAGGGAACCGGTTCGAACCTGATGCCCCCGTCGCGCGGATACGGCCGCGTATGGTTGAACTGGTTCTTGAGTATCTCGACGGGAATGCCCCGCGGGAACGCATCACACGTGTACTGTGGCAGGTCCCCCGGCCTGTGAAGGTGCGCGCAGCCGAGGCAGATTGGCGCGTGCCGCGGCTCGACGATGACGATCTCTGGAAGCTTCTCGTCCGCCATTCTAGTACTCCCTCTCCAGTAACTGGTAAAGGTCCGCAATCGCCTCCGTCCACCGACTCTTCGGCGTGTGGTAGATGGCGGCGAAGCACTCGGCAAAGAACTCCGATGTGTCGACTCTGCCGTACTTAGATGGAGACTGCACCGTCGCGTCCTTCCACCACCTTGCCATCCACTCACTGAGCGCCCGTCGTTTCGGTGGGTCCGTCTTCATGTACGATTCGACGACGTGTCCGAACTCGTGTGTGATGTGGATGCCCACGCCGGAGTCCTCCGTCCCCGTCCACCAGCCGGAACGGACCCCTGACGCAACGTTCTTCGCGATGCGCTTTAAGGAATCGCGCCGGGAGAACTCACTCTTGGCCAGTGCCATCGTTGCTCTGTTGTAGGTCGATACACCACGCGCTCGGCGCCCACGATCTCCTCGACCTCCTCGAGCGAGATCGCCTCTGAGAGCAGCACCGCGAAGCCCTGCGTGAAGATGCCCTTCATTGTCGGCCACCCTGCGACGAGCCGAATGGGCCCGGGGCTATCCGCGGCCCGCCAGAGCCGCGTCGAGTACCTCTCCCATCTCGGCGACGTAGGTCAGCTCCAGGTCCTCGAAGACCTCGGTGGGAAACTGCTCGGGGTCGGACAGGTCCTTCTCGTTCTCGGTGGGCAACAGCACCGTGGCGAGGCCGGCCCTGTGCGCGGCCAGCACCTTCTCCCGCACGCCCCCGACCGGCAGCACGTGGCCGTGCAACGAGATCTCGCCGGTCATGGCCACGTCGAAGCGCACCGGGCTCTGGGTGGCGGCCGAGACTATGGCGGTGCAGATGGCGGCGCCGGCGGAGGGGCCCTCCTTCGGCACGGCCCCGCTGGGCACGTGGAGATGGATGTCGTGCCGCGCGAAGAAGTCCGGCGGCAGGTCGAGCCGTTCGGCGATGCTGCGCACGAAGCTCAGTGCCGCCTGTGCGGACTCCTTCATGATCTCCCCGAGCTGTCCGGTGAGCAGCAACTCACCGTCGCCCTTGACGATCGAGACCTCGATGGAGACGACGTCGCCGCCGGCGTCCGTGGTGGAAAGCCCGGTCGCCACGCCCACCTCGGGCTCGCGCCGGGCGGCGCCCCAGGTGAAGCGCCGCGGCCCGAGCATCTCGGCCACCGCGTCCTCGGTGATGTGGCTGCAGCCTCCGTCGCCCGAGGCCACGTCGCGCGCGATCTTACGGCACATGGAGGCGATCTCGCGCTCGAGGTTCCGCACCCCCGCCTCACGCGTGTAGTGCCTGATCAGCGCGCGCAGGCCCGACTCGCGGAAGCGGATCGAGCGGCCCGTCAGCCCGTGCGCCTCGCGCTGCTTGGGTACCAGGAAGTCGCGGGCGATCTGTAGCTTCTCCTCCTCGACGTACCCCGGGAACTCGATCACCTCGAAGCGGTCCTGAAGCGCCGGCGGCACCGGCTCGAGAAGGTTGCCGGTGGCGATGAAGAGGACGCGCGAGAGGTCGAACGGCACCTCCAGGTAGTGATCGCTGAATGACGAGTTCTGCTCCGGGTCGAGTACCTCAAGCAGCGCCGACGACGGGTCGCCCCGAAAGTCGGCGCCGATCTTGTCCACCTCGTCGATCATGAACACCGGATTGCAGGAGCCCACGCGGCGCAGCGCCTGGATGACTCTGCCCGGCATGGCCCCGACGTAGGTGCGCCGGTGTCCGCGGATCTCGGCTTCGTCGCGCACCCCGCCCAGGGAGATGCGGATGAACTTCCGCCCCATGGCCCGCGCGATCGACTGCCCGATCGACGTCTTCCCCACCCCCGGTGGGCCGACGAAGCACAGAATCGGGCCCTTCACGTCGTCAACGAGCCGCCGCACGGCCAGGAACTCGAGGATGCGCTCCTTGGCCTTCTTCAGGCCGTAGTGGTCCTGGTCAAGGATGTCGGCGGCGCGGTTGATGTCGAGCTGGTCGTCCGTGCTCTTCACCCAGGGCAGCTCGAGAATCCAGTCGAGGTAGGTCCGGATGACGCTGACCTCCGGCGAGGCCACGGGCATGCGCTCCAGGCGCTCCACCTCGTCCATCGCGGCCTCGAGCGCGGCCTGGGGCAGGTAGGCGGCCTCGATCCGCTGCCGGTACTCCCAGGCCTCCCCCAGCGCGCCCTCCGCCTGTCCCAGCTCGTCCTGGATGGCGCGCAGGTGCTCGCGAAGGTAGTACTCGCGCTGCGAGTTATCCATCTCCTGCTCGACCCGCTCGCGCATCTCCTCCTCGAGGCGGAGGATACGCAGCTCCTCGCGCAGGTGGCGGGCGGCGGCCTGCAATCGCTGCAGGCAGTCCGACTCCTCAAGGACGGCCTGGCGCACGTCGAGGTCCAGGTCAAGAGAGGAGGCGATAATGTCGGCGAGCTGGCCCACGTCGCCGATGTTGAGCGCGGTCACCAGCGCCTCCGGCGGGATGCGGCGCGACAGCTCCGTGGCCTCCTCGAAGTCCTCGACCGCGCGCCGCTTGAGCGCCTCGATGCGAGGCCCCGGCTCGGCGCTGACCTCGGAGACCGACTCCACCTCAGCGATCATGAACGGGTCCGCCTGTACGATCTCCACGATGCGGGCCCGCGTAAGGCCCTCCGCGACCACGCGCACCGTGCCGTCGGGAAGCTCGAGGCTCTGCAGGCAGCGGCCGACCGTGCCGACTTCGTAGAGGTCGCCGGGGCTGGGGTCGTCCTGCTCGGGCTCGCGCTGCGCGACCAGGAGCGCCAGCGCATCCTCGCTGCGCGCCCTGCGCAACGCCCGCAGGCTCCTCTCCCGCCCGAAGACCAGCGGCACGACGGTATGCGGGTAGACCACGACGTCGCGCACGGGCAGCACCGGCAGGCGGACGGGCCCCTCGAGGCTGCCGAACTCATCCTCGGGCCGCTCGATCCAGTCCGCGGCGCACCCCTCGCAGCCCGTCCCCGGGGGCACGTCGTCATCCATTGGGCCAAAGCTCGGCCAGCGGAGCATCAAGCAGCCACCCGCATGTCGGGGCGATGTCCACGGCACCGCAGGACGCCGCAGCGATCAGGCGACCTCGCGACCATCGTCCGATACCTTCTCCAGAAGCGGCGGCTTGCCCTCCCGGATGGTCTCGGCCGTGATGGTGCAGCGGTTGACATCCTGGCGTGAGGGGATCTCGAACATGACGTCGAGCATGACCGACTCGATCACCGCTCGCAGGCCGCGCGCGCCGGTCTTCCGCTCCAGGGCCTGCTCGGCGATCACCTCAATGGCGTCGTCGGTCACGACCAGCTCAACATCGTCGAGCAGCGACAGGAGCTTCCTGTACTGCTTGAGGAGCGCGTTCTTGGGCTCGAGGAGCACCCGCCGGAGGGCCTCCTGGTCGAGGTGATCGACCGTCGCGATGTTGGGCAGACGGCCGATGAACTCAGGGATCATGCCGTACTTCATCAGGTCCTGCGGCATGACCTGGGCCAGAAGCTCGTCGTCGGAGAGCTGCCTGCCGCCGTCCGCGGCCGTGGCGCTGAAGCCCATGGTGCGGTTCCGCGTGCGCTGGCGGATGATGTCCAGCAGTCCGTCGAAGACGCCGCCGCAGATGAACAGGATGTTGGTGGTGTCCACCTGGATGAACTCCTGCTGCGGGTGCTTGCGCCCGCCCTGCGGCGGGACGTTGGCGACGGTTCCCTCGAGGATCTTGAGCAGCGCCTGCTGCACGCCCTCTCCCGAGACGTCGCGGGTGATCGACGGATTGTCCGCCTTGCGCGCGATCTTGTCGATCTCGTCGATGTAGACGATGCCGTACTCCGCCCGCTCGACGTCGCCGCCGGCGGCGATGAGGAGCTGCAGGAGGATGTTCTCCACGTCCTCACCGACGTAGCCGGCCTCGGTGACCGACGTGGCGTCGGCGATGGTGAAGGGAACATCGAGCATGCGCGCGAGGGTCTGCGCCATGAGGGTCTTCCCGCAGCCCGTCGGGCCCAGAAGCAGGATGTTGGTCTTGTCCAGCTCGACCTCGCTGTCCAGGGCCCCCAGCCGCACGCGCTTGTAGTGGTTGTAGACCGCGACGGAGAGCACCCTCTTCGCGCGCTCCTGTCCGACCACGTACATGTTCAGGTAGTCGCGCGTCTCCTGCGGGGTCGGCACGTGGCCCTCGGCTGCGTTCGCACGGGCCTCCTTCTCCGCCTTCCCCCGGATGATCTGGTTGCACAGCTCGACGCAGTCGGCGCAGATGTACACGCCAGGCCCGGCGATAAGCTCCTTGACCTGCGACTTATCGCGTCCGCAGAACGAGCACTTCAGGGGCCTGGAGTCCCTGCCATGTCCTTCCGTATCCATCTTCCACTCTCCCGCCGGCGCTCCCCGCGCGCCTGCTGCTTCGACATTGCCCAGACGCGACGCCCGCGCCCGCATAACGCCACTGCGGGGCTCGAAACTACGTCTCGCTCTCCGGCTGCCTCTCCACGACCGAGTCCACGATGCCGTACTCCATGGCCTCGGTCGCGGTCATGAAGTAGTCGCGGTCCGTGTCCTCTTCGATCTTCGACAGCGCCTGCCCGGTATGGCTGGCCAGGATGTCGTTCAGCCACCCCCGCAGCCTGATGATCTCCTCGGCCTGAATCTGCACGTCCGCCGCATGGCCTGAGAGCTGGCCCCATGGCTGGTGGATCATCACCCGTGAGTAGGGCAGTGCATAGCGATGGCCCTTCTCCCCCGCCGCCAGCAGCACCGCCGCCATGCTCGCCGCCTGCCCCACGCACCACGTGTGCACCTCGGGCTGTATGTACTGCATGGTATCGTAGATTGCCAGCCCCGCTGTTATCATACCCCCGCTGGAGTTGATATACATCGATACCGGCTCCAGCGGGTCCTCATCCTGCAGGTAAATGAGCTGCGAGATGATCGAGCTGGCGATATCGTCATCGATATGTGTCCCTACGATGACGATCCGTTCCCTCAGCAGCCGTGAGTAGATGTCATACGAGCGCTCCCCGCGCGGCGTCTGCTCGATGACCATCGGGATAAGCCTCAACGTGGTTCACTCTCCTGATCGTCGCCCTCCGCCCCGTCGCGCGAATCCAGATTCGACGCCTCCGGGCTCTCCGCCTGCCGGGCTTGCTCTGTCTCTTCGACCTCGTCGGCCGGCTCGCCCTCGTCGGTCGGACCGGGCTCCTCGGCCTCTGCAGGCTCCTCGGCCCGGTCGGCCTCGTACTCCTCTATCGGCACGTCCTCGATCTCGACCGAGGCGAGGACGTCAGCGATGAGCTTGCGCCGCCTCGCCCGGTCCTGGACCTCCTCGGCGAAATCCGGCTGGATCGCCGCGGCCTGCTGCACGAACTCCATGTCGCCGCCACTCTCGGCCGCGATGCGTTGCAGCTCCTCCTGCACATCCTCGTCGGTGACCTCGATGCCGCGTTCCCGCGCCAGCGCGTCCAGGGCGAAGTGCAGCGTCAGCCCGACCTCCGCTCGTGCCCGCTGGCTTTCGCGCAGCTCCTGCTCGTCCCTGTCGGTCGCCTCGGCGAACTCCTGCACGGACATCCCCATCCGCTGCAGGTCGTCGCGCAGCGCGTCGAATGTGTGCTCGGCGGCCTCCTCCAGGAACTCCTCGGGGAAATCGATCTTGGTCTCCTGCAGTAGATGACGCAGGAGCTGGGCCTCGAGTTCCTCGCGCGCCTCAGCCTCGCGCGCCTCCTCCAACTGCTCGCGGATGCCTGCGCGCAGCTCCTCGACGCTCTCGTAGTTGCCCTGCTCCCTCGCGAAGTCGTCATCCAGCTCGGGTAGTTGCCTGCCGGAGAACGAGCGGACCTCCGCGATGATCCTGGCCGACCTGCCGGCCAGCTCCTCATCCGGATGGTCCTCCGCGTATTGGAACTCAGCGTCCACGATATCGCCGACGCCATGGCCGACAAGTGCCTGGTCGATGTCCTCGAGGTACTCATGCTCGCCGACGATGATCTCCTCCTCGTTGGGTTCGATCTCGTCGGCATCCTCGCCCTCGAGCACCACCTTCACATCGGCGATGACCACGTCGCCCTGCTCGATCTGCTCCCGATCGACGTCAACCTCTTCCATCTGCACGCGCCGAAGCTGCTCGATCCGCTCCTCGACCTCCTCGTCGGTGACCTCGGCGACGGGGCGCCGCAGCTTGAGCTGGGTCAGGTCGGGAAGCGTGGGGCGCGGATAGACCGTGACCGTGGTGTAGAACTCGAAGGCCTCGCCCTCCACGAGCGGAATCTCCGGCGGCTCGTCGTCGCCCTCGGTCTCGGCGGCGACTTCCGGCTCCTCGGCGATCTCTTCGGCCTCGTCCTCCTCATCCCTGACGAGACCCGACTTGATGGTCTCGGCGAGCAGCTCCTCCTCGTCGGGCGGTGGCCCGGCCTCGATGTGGACCTGCTCGATCGGCCTCAGCTCCTGCTGCGACATGGCCTCTTCGACGCGCTCGGTGACCAGCTCCTCGTAGATGAGCGCCCGGACGGCCTCGGGGTCGTAGTGGCGCTCGAGGATCTTACGGGGCACCTTGCCCGGCCTGAAGCCCTTGATGCCGCCGTAGTCGGAGAGACGCTGGTAGGTGCGGTCGAATGCGCTCTGAACCTCGGTCTCGTCGAGGCGCACGTGTAGGGTCACCCGGCTGCCACCATGTTCTCGAACGTCCACATCCACGGCCGATCGCTCCTGTTAGGCGCGAACGCGCGCGGGCTCATGCCGCCGCGTCCCCGCTGCTGTCCTCATCGCCCGCCTCGGCGGGACAACGCTGTCAATACCGAAGAGAGCCGCTCGCGCGGCCCTGCACCCCATGCTGGGCTCGTCGGTTACTGATAGTGGGCGCGGGGAGATTCGAACTCCCACGGGTTGCCCCACATGATCCTAAATCATGCATGTCTACCGGTTCCATCACGCGCCCGGGACCTGCATTCCGGTCGCCTCCGGCCGGCGGCGCGTACAACCGCGGCGCGCCGCCTCCGGCGCGCCTGACCGGACGGGACCTGCTGGTGGACCGGGGAGGATTCGAACCTCCGACCTTGGGATTAAGAGTCCCCTGCTCTGCCAGCTAAGCTACCGGTCCACCCAGAATCGTGGGTCTGCGAAGTCCTGATCGCCTGCGCATCATGCTGGAGCGCCCGTCCGGCGGCCCGACGGTCGAGCTGCAGATTGGCGCGCCCGGGAGGATTCGAACCCCCGACCCACGGATCCGAAGTCCGTTGCTCTTATCCACTGAGCTACGGGCGCGCTTACGTCGGCCTGCAGGCCCGACCCGCGTGACCGGCCGTTGCCGTCGTCGCCCATTGAATGCCGTGAGCCTCGTTGCAGTATGCCGTATGCCGTCGCCGTCGTTGCTCCCGTTGCCTTCGTCGCCGTCGTATGGGGTGGGCGATGGGACTCGAACCCACAACCACCTGAGCCACAGTCAGGTGCTCTGCCGTTGAGCTACGCCCACCACTCGCAGGGCGAACCGCATTGGACCGGGCGGTGCAGCACGCTCTCGCCGCGGAGCGTGGCGCGCCCGGCCCGATTCGAACGGGCGACCGGCGGCTTAGAAGGCCGCTGCTCTATCCCCTGAGCTACGGGCGCGCGTTCTACCGGAGTGGAGCGGGCGATGGGATTTGAACCCACGACCCTCAGCTTGGAAGGCTGACGCTCTACCGCTGAGCTACGCCCGCGCCCTGTCGCACTGCCTGAAGCCGTGCGTGCACCGCCTGGTCGGGGCGGCCGGATTTGAACCGGCGACCTCCTGCTCCCAAAGCAGGCGCGCTACCAAGCTGCGCCACGCCCCGGCCTCTTCGGCCAGACGCCCACATCAGAGTATATCCAAACTCAGGACCGGTCGTCAACCCCGGGCCCATCGGCCGAGAGCATCCAGATTCCTGTGGATGACACACGGACGCCCCCATCCGCAGGTCGTTGCTCTGCAGGCGTTCGCGCCGCAACGGGGCAGGCCTCACCCCCCGGTCCCTCCCGCGGAGGGGCGGGCCTCCGTTCCCGCCCGGCCGTTTGCTGCCCCATCGGCCACACGGGAGGCCCGAATGGGCGCAGAGCCGTCCCATTGATGGGACGCAGAGCACAGAACGCGTGGGAGCACGTCCCCCTCCCCACTCGCTGAGAGGTCCCGAATGTCCCCGCCGCGAAGGGGCCGCTGAGCGAAGGCTGCCCGCAAGTCCAGGCGATCCGCAGGGAGATGGCCGAGATGTTAGGAGCCGCTCGCCGGGGAGCCGTACCGGTCGCAGGGCTGCTGCTGGCCGCCCTGACCGCGCCCGCATGGGCGCTGACGAATCTGCTGCCGAACCCCTCCATGGAGGATGCGGACGGCGACGGCATCGCCGATACGTGGTATCCGAACCTGCACGTCGACGACGGGGCGGAGGGCGAGTTCGCCATCGACACCGAGGTCGCGCACTCCGGTGGCACCAGCCAGAGGCTCGAGCACACCAGCGACAACGCGGCCTGGATACGGATCAGCCAGGATGGCATCGGGGCTCGCCCCGACGCGGTCTACCGCGCCGACGCCTGGGTCCGGGCCACCGGCCCATGGTCGGTGCTTCTCTACCAGTTCGACGCTGAGACGGGCGAGTACACCACGAACGGTATCGGCGACGGCGCGGCCACAGAGGGCTGGCAGCACGTCTCGGGGACGGTGACGACGGCCCACGGCACCGGGCGGCTCAAGCTCTCGCTCATCTCGCGGGGCCTGGGAACGGTCTGGTTCGATGACGCGGCCCTGGTGCTCATTGCAGAGCGCCCGAACCTGCGCGTGCCGATGGTGGACGAACCGCCCGCGATTGACGGACGGCCGGACGACGCGGCCTGGGAGCTTGCCGCGGCCGCCGGCGACTTCATGGTGCTCGGCGGCGATGGCGTCAGGGCCGAGGCGGACACCCGGGCGCTGGTCTGCTTCGACGACGAGGCGATCTATGTGGCCTTCGAGTGCGAGGAGCCCAACGTCGCGGGCCTGGTGCTTGACGCCGCGGAGGACGGCGGCGCGGTATGGGGCGATGACTGCGTGGAGGTCTTCCTCGACATCGAGCACGACCGCTCCGGATACGTGCACCTGGGGGTCAGCGCGAGCGGCGCGAAGTGGCAGGAGCGGCGGCTGGGCGCCCGCTTCTACACGACATGGTACGGGGCGGATGCGGGGGGCGAGGTCCCGATGCCGGAGTGGACGGCCGCGGCGAGCGTCGCGGAGGACCGATGGTGGGCCGAGATGCGCCTGCCCTTCAGCGAGGTCGGCGGGCGGCCGGGGCTGGGCGAGACGTGGGGCGCGAACTTCTGCCGCACGCGCCGCGCCACCGGCGAGGAGCGGAACTCGACGTGGTCCTACACCGAGGGCGAGTACTACGCGGTTCCCGATCGCTTCGGCACGCTCGCCTTCGCCGCCGGCCCCGCGCAGCCGCCCGTGGAGATCGCCCGCGACCGGGACTACGAGCCGCCGAAGCCGACCGTCATCCCCCACCCCCAGTCGCTGACCTGGGGCGAGGGCACATTCCGCTTCGACACGGACACGATCGTCGCGCCCGCCACCGCCGATGATGAGATCGGCGCGCGGATGCTCCAGGAGGACCTCGAGAATCGCTTCCGGCTGCCAACCCGGCTGCAGCGAGGCATCGGGCCGCGCGATGGCGTGATCTCCATCCGCAAGGGCAAGGCGGCCGGCCTGCCGCCGGAGGGCTACCGACTGACGGTGACGCCGGAGCGGGTGGAGGTCGTCGGCGCGGACACCCGCGGGGCCTTCTACGGGGTGCAGACGCTGCGCCAGATGCTCACGCGCGACGCGGGCGGTCCCGCGCTCCAAGCCTGCGAGGTGCGCGACTGGCCGCAGACGGGCTGGCGCGCCTGGCACCTGGGCGGCCCGCGCGAGCCTGAGCTGGAGATCTACCGCGAGTTCATCGACTTCCTGGCCCTGCTGAAGTACAACACGATCTGCCTGGAGGTCAACGACAGGCTGCAGTACGAGACCCACCCCGAGATCGCGCGCGACGACGCGCCCAGCAAGCAGCAGATCAGGGACCTGGTCGAGTACGCGCGCGAGCGGCACTTCCGCATCTTCCCGCAGCTCGCGACATTCGCCCACTTCGGCTACGTCCTCCGGCATGAGGAGTGGCGCCATCTGGCCGAGGCGGAGGAGACCACGCAGGGCCACCGCAGCCTCTTCAACTACTGCCCCTCGCACCCGGAGACCTACCCGCTGGTGTTCGACCTCATGGACGAGCTGATCGAGGTCTTCGGGTCGGACTACTTCCACATCGGCCACGACGAGGCGACCTTCGACGACATCGGCACCTGCCCCCGCTGCCGGGGCAAGGACCCGGCCGAGCTGTTCGTGGGCGACATCGTCAGGCTCCACGACCACCTCGCCGAACGGGAGATCCGCACGCTCATGTGGGGCGACATGTTCCTGCCCTCACACAACGGGTTGAAGTACGGCACCGCCGCGCTGACGGACGAGCTACCCAAGGACATCCTCATCTGCGACTGGCACTACTCGGCCGGCCACGACTTCGACGCGACGCTCAGCTACTGGGAGGAGCACGGCTTCGAGCCGCTCGGCTGCCCGTGGTACCAGCCGGGAAACGTGTGGGGCTTCGCGCGGGCGGTGCACGAGCACGATGTGGTGGGCCTGATGGGCACCACTTGGTCCTCGGTCGAGAGTGACGTCCTCGTGCTGCCGCACCTGCCGGTCGGCTGGCTGCTGGCGGCGGAGAACGCCTGTTCTGTGGAGAGCCCGGCACTGGAGGAGCTGGGCTACCTGCCGATCCCCACCTTCAACCGCCTCTGGCGGCTCAACGACCGGCCCGAGGCGCGCCGCTTCAAGCTTCTGGACCTGGCTCCGTTCTGCAACGCGAGCACCATCGACACCGAGCGGAAGACGGAGTGGATGCGGCTGGGCCCGGAGTACGACCTGCGCGCGTTGCCCACCGGGCGCACGTGGATCGGCGGCACGCCCTTCGATCTGCTCGATCCCGCGGCGAACAACGGGCGGTCGTGCATCATGCTCGCCGACGAAGAGACGCCCACCGACACCTACCCGACGGGCGTGTGGGGGATCCCGGTGCGGACGACGGCACGCGCCATCCGGTTCCTGCACACCACCGGCGTGCCGGACCGGCGCGTCGGTCACATCTACGACCGCCAGGGCCATCGGCCCGGCCGGCTCGGCGAGTACGTCATCACCTACGCGGACGGCGGCGAGGTCGGCGCGGAGCTGAAGTACGAGGCGAACATCAGCGACTGGAACTCCCGGCGCGGGCCCGTGCAGGCCGTCGATCTCTGGCAGGGACAGACGCGGGCGGGCGCGCTGGCCACGCTGGCCGTCTGGGAGTGGGCGAACCCCGAGCCCGACCGCGAGATCGCCAGCGTGAGCATGGTCTCCGCGCAGGCCGAGGTGCAGCCCGTGCTGCTCGGCGTCACACTGGTCCCATGACCGGCGGCTAAGGGCGAAGGCAAACGGCCCCCGCCTTCGCGTAGATCGGCCTTCCGGCCCGACGAACCCGCCCCAGCACAAACTCAGCCCTACGGGGGGCCGCCTGAAGTGCGAATGTCCTGTATTCGCGCCGAAGCCGGCCCGCGCCGCCCTGTCCCGCATGGGGGGCCCGCCCGAGAGCACTGCTGGACGGAGGGGCGGCGTGCCCACGCCGCCCGTCGTTGAGCCGTGGGCGCGAGCGTGAGCCGGGCCTGCCGGACGACACGCCTCGGCGCGGCTGATCCCGCGCTCCCGCGGGACCAAACGACAGCGGCAAACGGCGCACGGCCCTGGAGCCCCGTGCCACGGACATGCCGCATCCATTCCGGACGGCCGCACCGCCCACCCCGGCCCGGCCGTTTGGGCAGACACGCCCCCCCACGCCCTCCTCACCTCACGTGAAACACCCTCGCGCGCACGTCCTCCAGCGGCACCGTGAGCTCTCCGTTTGCGCCGATCCGAAGCTCCTCGCCCGTATCGAGGTCCGTTGCGGTCATCGCGCCGTCAACCGGCAGCGTCACCGTCACGGAGCCGTCGGCCTCCCGCAGGTAGTCCGCCACGAGCACGACCATCTCATCGCCCGAGACCACGCCGCTGATCCGGCCGGGGGTCTGCAACTGCGCGCCCTCGAGCAGCTCGCCCGCCAGCAGTATATCCTCCACCGGCACCAGGTTGCGGATCGCGCGGGAGTACGCGGCCATGTTCTCCGCATCCCACACGCGGTTCGACCAGAAGTTCATCCCGCGCGAGCCGTTGCAGAAGCACTCCAGCAGGGCGTAGCGGAAGCGCTCGCCGTCGAAGGTCCCCGCATCTCCGGGCGACAGCCACGGCAGCACGTCGGGCCGCGGAAGCTGTGCGCGTGACGCCCGCACCTCATCACCCACGAGCATGATGTGGTACCAGTAGAGCGGCGTGTACGTCGATGGCTGCGCGGACTGGAGATACTCGGGATAGAGGCGATCGAAGGGCCATGTGTACTGGTAGTCGCGCCCGGCCACCCAGTCGTAGACGCCGAACTCCACCTCCGGCCCATCTGTCTCCGCGACGGCGGCCCGCACGGCATCCACCACATCGCTCCACATCTCGTAGCCCTTCTGCAGCTTCCACTCCTCCCACGTCTCGAGGCCGCTCGCCTCGAAGTCGGCCCGACAGCGCGTGCACTTCTCCGCGTCGATCGGCCCGCGCCAGTTCCAGATCTCGATGTCGCAGAATAGGTAGTGCGGCCGCGCCCGCGCGCACTGCTCCGCCACGCGCTGGATCTCCCTCTGGTAGTGCTCGCCCCGGTAGCTCGGGCAGATGCGGCTCCCGTGCGTGCCGTCCTCGAACTGGCAGTAGATCTCATCCGCCTTCTCCATGCGATGGAAGGTGGAGTCGATGTCCAGCAGCTTGAAGCCCTCGTCGCGGCACCGCTCCCAGAACTCCCACCTGTCCGCATACTCCGGGTCGTCCGGTTCGCCCATCCGGTGCACGAAGCTCGTGACCGTGTTGAAGCCCAGGTGCTTGAAGTCATCAATGCTGTCGGGCCAGGACATCATCGCGGTTATGTCGTACCAGCTCAAGCCCACGGTGAGTCCCTCGGGCTGCGGCGTCTCGGGAACCTCGATCGCTTTCAGGGGCACCGCGGTGGTGGGCGCCTCGGTCCCGTCGGCGTATGTGAGACGGTAGCGCAGCTCCCCCTCCCGGCCGTCCTCCCAGTCCCCTGTGATGAACAGGCGCCCCCATCTCTTCGTGTTGCCGGAAACCGTCCCCGACCACTCGTAGCGCGTCCAGCCATCGGCGATCGGCTGGCCCTCGACCACCGAGAGCGGATCCGCGGGCTCTTCGCGGCTGCCGCGACCGAAGCCGCCGCCATCGACAAGCTCAACGCCTGGCGGCAGTTCCAGCGTGACGACAACGTCCTCCGCCTCGAACCCCGCCGGCGCGATCATACCGACCGGATTGGGCGTGTTGATATTGGTGGTGAAGCACAGGTAGGGCTTGTGGAAGTACATCTGCGGGCGGGAGGTCGAGAGATCCATCACCTGCAGCGCCGCCATGTCGCAGGTAGCCGGATCGTGGTCCCCGCGGAACACATACATCTCGTCGGCGACGGTGACGCCGGTGCCGTAGAGGCTCAGGCCGACGTAGCGCCCCCGCGTTTGCAGGTCGCTGAAGCGGAAGCGATGCACCCATGCCTCGCCCTCGTAGCGGGGCACACCGAACTTCGCGTTGTCCCCGCTCCGGAAGGTGGAGTACTCTCCGACCTGGCGCCAGGTGCTGCCATCATCGCTGACCACAGCCGCCATCCAGACCGGCGTGCAGACGCCGGCCTGTGGCGAGCCGCCCTGGATGCGGATGGCGATCTCGCGGATCGGCTCCACCTGCCCGAGGTCCAGCGACAGATTTACGCGGCCGGGGTAGCTCCAGCCCACACACTTGCTCTGGAACCAGAGGTGCCCGCGGGGATGGTCGCACAGCACGCCGTCGGTCAGATCCCTCGAATCGGTGTCTCCCTCGGCCGTCAGGCGGTAGTTCGGTGCAGGAGCGTACGTGACCGTCTTCCCCAGCGCTATGTTCTGCTGCGGATCGAGGTCTCCCGGCTCAGGCTCCCAGCCGGGATGCCGCTCCTCATCCTGCGCACAGCAGGCGCCCGCCATCAGAAGCACGACGCAGGCCGTCAGCAGCCGGCGCATCGTCATCACCATCCGTTGCCGGCGCGGCCCCGCGCAACGGCAGGTGGCGCCGGACACGCCGCGAAGGACTCCGCGCGCGAGCGCTCCGTCGCCGCTTGGTGCCCCATGTCTCTGGGGGTGATTCAGTTGCATTACCTCACTATTGCCTGTGTGTGCGCGATAATCCTCTCTGGCGCACCCGGCCTGAGCCAGACCAACGACCCCGTGGGCTGGATCGACGGCGAGAGGATCCGGGCGGCGTACTTCTACGCCCGCCCCCCCGCCGAGCAGAAGGTCCGGCAACTCGTTGACGTCGGTATGAACGCGATGATCCTCAAAGCCGACATCGACAGGGCAATGCCCTACCTCCGCGAGGCCGGGAAGCACGAGGGCATGCACTGCTTCCTGGCGCTGAACTTCAACGTGAACGCCGAGGAGGCGGGGCTGCGCCGGGCGGTGCTCGCCGACGGCCGCGTCGAGCGCTACGCCTGCCCCCTGGAGCAGCGCTTCTGGCAGGAGCACCTGCTGCCGGCGATGCTGCAGCGCGCCGAGCTGGCCGCCGATCCACAGCTCCAGGTCGATGGCCTGTGGATCGACTTCGAGCTCTACTCCACCGTCACCGGCCAGCGCTACTACACCAACGCCTGCTACTGCGACCACTGCATGAACGAGTTCGCCACGCACAAGGGCATCCGCATCCCGGCGCTGGAGAACGCGGAGCGCCGGCCCTGGCTCGAGGAGCACGGCTACGCCGAGGAGTACCAGGCGTTCCTGGCCACGCGCGTCGAGGAGCTGGCGCTGGAGGTGCGCGAGCAGGTGCATGCCGTGGATCCAAACCTGCTGCTGGGCTTCTACCCAACGCCGCACAACTGGTCGCTCGAGGCCGTCGCGCGGGCCTTCTCCACCGAGCGCCTGCCCATCGTGCTGTGGGCGACGGACACCTATGGCGGCGGCGGGCCCGACCGCGTGCCGGACGACTGGCGCGAGCACTACGAGCAGATGGGCGTCAACGCCCGCTACTGCGCCGGGATGCTCCTGCGGTGCTACTCGGCGAAGAACCTGGCCGCGAACATCTACCACGCCTCGGCCGAGTGCGACGGCTACTGGCTGTTCACCGCCTACACCCTCTGGACGCCGCCCGAGGAGCGCAGTGGTGACTACTACCTGGCCGCGGGCAGCGCCGAGCAGTACTGGGAGGCGATCCGCCGGGGCAACGCGGAGCTGGATCTGCTCGCCGCCGACCCCGAGCACCAGACGGACCTGGAGATCGGCATCGAGCCTATCGTCTACCACCCGCTCGCCAAGCCCGAGGCCAGGCGGCGCATCGACGCCCTCGTGCCGCCCGAGGTCACAGGCGAGACCGTCGAGTACCCGACGGTCTGGCTGCGCGGCTCGAACCTGCTGCTCGTCGCCGCTCAGGCCGCACAGCCGGTCGAGGTCGAGCTCCGGTTTGGCCGGATCGGCCAGGGCGAGGACCGCATCACCTGGGAGGTCAGCGACCGCGACGGTAACCTGGTCGCGAGCCGGAAGGGCGAGCCGGGCGAGGACGCGGCGGTCGCGTTCACGCCCCGGCGCGATGGCCTGCACTACCTCCTGGCCACCGCCGGCAGCTCGAAGTACGCGGTTGTCGCCGCGAATGCCCCGGTGGGGCTGTACGCCGTGAAGCTCCACACGATCGGCGGCGCCGAGCGGCTCTACTTCGCGGTGCCCGAGGGCGCCGAGGACTTCACCGTTCTCGCCGGTGGCGCCAGTGCGCGAGAGCGCGTCAGGGCCAATGTCTACGCGCCCGACGGCGAACTTGATGGCACTGCACAGAGCGGCGATGAGGCGCCCTACGAGGCGCCGGTGACGGTCCGGCCTGGAGACGCGGCCGGCCGGACGTGGGCCCTGGAGATCGCCCGCCCGGACGTGGAAATCCTCGAGGACTCCTACCTCACGCTCCAGGAGCCGCTGCCGCCCGTGGTGTCGTTGAGCAAGGAGCACGTGTTCCGGACGAGGTGAGCGGTCGAGTCGGCGGCGGCCGCGAGCCATGCGGATGAAGGAGGCTTCCGCTCGGCCACGAATTACTGCCTCCGGCGCCCGCGTGGCCGGGCGCCGCAGTGTAGAGAGAAGGCGAAGCTTCGACATCGCCGTAGGAGGCACAGAATGAAGCGCGTAGGGATCGTTGACTGGGACACGTCGCACGTCGTGCAGTTCACCATGCGGCTGAACCACATCGATGCAATCGATGAGGAGCAGTGGATCGACAGCGAGTACCGCGTCGTCGCCGGCTACCAGGGCACGAGCGAGATCACGGACGATGAGCGCATGGCCGAGTACAGGGACAGCCTCATCGGATGGGGCGTCGAGCCCGTGGACGAGCTCGAGGACCTCGTGGGCATGGTGGACGCGGTGCTCATCGAGTCGCAGAGCGGGCTGGGGCACCTCGATCAGGCGCGCCCCTTCATCGAGGCGGGCATCCCCACCTACATCGACAAGCCCTTCGTGATCGACGTGGCGGATGGGCTGGAGATCAAGCGGCTGGCCGAGGAGAACGGCGTGCCGGTCTTCTCCTCCTCGTCGCTACGCTACGCGCCCGAGGTCGTGGAGATCACGGAGGGCGCGGAGGATGTCGGCGACGTCGTCGGCTGCCACGCCTACAGCCCGGCGAAGTTGCACGTCGCCAACCCTGGCCTCGCGCACTACGGCATCCACGGCGTGGAGACGATGTACGCGCTCATGGGCCCCGGCTGCGTTGAGGTCTCATGCATGTCCGAGGAGGGCGGCGAGGTCTCCGTCGGCCGCTGGGCGGACGGCCGCGTCGCCTCGATGCGCGGCACCCGCGCGGGCGCCCACGCCTACGGCTTCACGGTCTGGGGCGAGAAGGGCGTGCGCCTCTCGCCGATCAGCACGCAGTTCATCTACCGCGAGCTCCTCAAGCGCATCGTCACCATGTTCGAGACCGGCGAGGCGCCGCTGCACATCGACGAGACCATCGAGATCGCGGCCTTCATCGCCGCCGCGCTGGAGTCGGCGCAGGCCGGTGGTAAGCCGGTCAAGCTGGAGTTCTCGACGGCGGGATAGCCCCGGCGCGTGCGCAATCGCCAACCAGGCCGTACGGATGGGCCGGCTGAGGTGCGAATGTCGTGTGTTCGCGCCGAAGTCGGCCCGCGACGTCGTGTGTCGTACGGGCGGGGCCGCCCGAGCGCCCAACGCACAGCGTTGGCGCGACGGTGGTTCCGCCCGTGGGCGGGATCGGGTTCCACGCCGGCCCATCGTCGTCATGTCGCGAAGCCTCGTGTATCCGCTCCACAAACACCGGGCCGGCATGGAAGCTGAGCCGGCGGCCGCCGACAACGGCCGGGCGGGAGCGTAGTCCCGCCCGGCCGGACGGCCCGGCGACGGCACCGCGAGCCGTTCCCCCCTCGTCCCGCCTGAGGCGCGAAGCGCCTCCAGGGCAAGGGCGGATGACCAAGCCCGCCGAGGACAGGCGGGAGAGGCCCGGCGGGGCGACCAGGAACTCCGCACGCCCGCGCCCCTACGCGTCCGCGTGGTCCCCGCCGAGATACTCCCGTGACACCGCCCGCATCTCCTCGTCGAAGCAGTACACCAGCGGGACTCCGGTCGGAATCTCCAGGCCCTCGACGTCCCGGTCGGAGAGGCCGTCCAGCTCCTTCACGATCGCGCGCAGGGAGTTGCCGTGCGCCACGATCAGCAGACAGGTGCCCTCCCGCACGAGCGGCACCACGCGCTCGCGCCAGTAGGGCATCACCCGCCGCACGGTGTCCTGCAGCGACTCGGTCAGGGGCACCTGCTCGGGAGACAGCGCGCCGTAGCGCCGGTCGTGGCCGGGCCAGCGCTCATCATCGCGCTCCAGAGCTGGCGGGCGGGCGGCGTAGCTGCGCCGCCACCGGTGCACGAGCCCCTCGCCCAGCCGCTCCGCGGTCTCCGCCTTGTTGAGCCCCTGCAGCGCCCCGTAGTGGCGCTCATTGAGGCGCCAGTGCCGCTCGACGGGGACCCACATCTGGTCCAGCTCATCGAGCACGATCCACAGGGTGCGGATGGCGCGCTTGAGCACCGACGTCAGCGCGAGGTCGAACTCGAAGCCGGCCTCGCGCAGCACCCGGCCGGCCTCGCTCGCCTCCCGGCGGCCCTCCTCGGTCAGATCGACGTCGGTCCAGCCGGTGAAGCGGAACTCCTCGTTCCAGGCGCTCTCGCCATGTCGCAGCAGGACGAGCGAGGACATGGGTATCACCGTGCATGAGGCGCGTGTTGGGCGGGCGCGGCGCCGACCTCGGCCGGGCCTCCGATCGCCACCGAGGCACGCCATGTACCATAGACCCCGCCGACGCCGACCCTGACGGGCGGTTGCGGCTCAACGGCCGGCGTCGATGCGCAGCGCCGCGCAGATCTCGCTAAAGACCTCGTCCTCGCCGCCGGAGGCGTCCACAACGGCGGTGCTTTCGGCATAGCGCTCGGCGTAGCGGCGGAAGCCCTCGCGCACGCGGCGGTGGAAGCCAAGCTCGTTGCACTCGATGCGATCCGCGGAGCGAAGCGTACCCGGCCCGTCGCCGAACTTGCGCCGCAGGCCCTCCTCGGGCGCGAGGTCGAGGATCACGGTCATGTCCGGCACGAGCCCGCGCGTCGCCTCGGCGTCGAGCCGCACCACCAGTTCCTCCCCGGCCTCGCCCGCGTGGCCCTGGTAGGCGAAGGTCGCGGCGGTGAACCGATCGCAGACCACGACCTCGCCCGACTCCAGCGCCGGGCGGATGACCTGGTCGCAGTGCTGGGCGCGCGAGGCGCAGAACAGGAAGATCTCTGTCAGCGGGGTGATCTCCGGGTGCAGGGGCGACAGGAGCACGTCGCGGACCGCCTCGCCCACGGGGGTGCCGCCGGGCTCGGCGGTGACGACCACATCCTCCCCGGCCGCGCGCAGGGCCTCCGCGAGACGCTTTATCTGCGTGGACTTGCCGGCGCCCTCGACGCCGTCGAGGACGATGAAGCGGTAGGGGCAGCTCACCGGGCGCCTCCGGTCACGGCGGCAGCAGCTTCACGCGCCGCCGCGGCTCCTCGCCGACCGTCTTGGAGCGCAGGTTCCGCCGCGCGATCAGCTCCCGCTGCAGCCGCCGTACGTAGGCGTTCTGGGGCAGCAGCTCGACCGGCACGTTCTCGGCCAGCACCTGGTCGATCGCCTCGGCGGCCTCGCGGAGGGCGAAGTCCTCCCGAGCGGTGTTGCGCTCTTCGGCGAGTTCCTCTACGGCCTCTTCGATCTGCGTGTACGTGTTGCTGCGCACGGTGACGGTGGCGGCGACGTCGTCGGGGACGCGGCCGAGCTGCGCGGCGCGCTCCAGCGCCACCGCCACGTCCGCGTCGTCCGGCGACTGCGTCACGGTGGCCGGCACGCGATGCTCGCGCAGCGCCCGCTCGAGGTGCTCGCGACTGACCCCGACGGGCAGCACCCGCATGACGCGCGAACGGCTCTCGGCGCGTCGCAGCTCCTCCTCCAGCGGATCGGCCTGCTCCCCCGTGCCCATCTCGGCGCCGCGCCCCACCGCCCTGTGCACCGCCACGATCTCGCCCTCGTCACCGAACTCGCGCAGCTCGGCGGTGATTGGCCGGCCCTGCAGGATGCTGTCCACCGTCTCCGCCACGTCGTGGTGGATGGCGAGCCGGTTGATCGCGTTGATCTCGATGACGATGTCGAAGGTCGGTGGCGCCCGCCGCTCCAGCACCGTCTTCTGAGTGCCGCGGCGCCTGGCCTCCTCGTCGCTGAGCACCACGGCCTGGATGCCGCCGATCAGGTCCGAGAGCGTCGGGTTCGCCATCAGATTCTCGAGGTTCGTGCCGTGGGCGGTGGCGATGAGCTGCACGCCCCGCTCGGCGATGGTGCGGGCGGCGTCCGCCTCCCCCTCGGTGCCGATCTCATCGACCACCACGACCTCGGGCATGTGGTTCTCGACGGCCTCGATCATCACCGACGCCTGTGGCCTGTCGCCGGGCACCTGCATGCGCCGCGCCCGGCCGATGGCGGGGTGTGGCACGTCGCCGCCACCGCCGATCTCGTTGTTGGTGTCCACCACCACGACCCGCCTGTCGAACTCGTCGGCGAGCACACGCGCGACCTCGCGCAGCTTGGTGGTCTTCCCCACCCCCGGCTTGCCCAGCAGCAGGATGTTGAAGCCCGACTCGATCACATCGCGGATGATCTCCAGCGTGCCGTAGACGGCCCGGCCGACGCGGCAGGTCAGTCCGATGACCTGGCTGTGGCGGTTGCGTATCGCGCTGATGCGGTGCAGAGTCGCCTCGATCCCCGCCCGGTTGTCGCGGTCGAACTCGCCCACGTGTGAGGTGACGTAGTCGAGGTCCGCGTGCAACGCCGGGGTCTCGTCCATGACCTCGTAGCCCCGTGCGAAGCGCGCGCCGATGGGGCGCCCAAGGTCCAGGACGACCTCCTTGAGGTCCTGGAGATTCGGATGTCCCTTGAGCCAGCGCTGCACGCCTTCGGGCAGCACCTCGAGGAATTGGTCGAGGTCGGCGGTTACCGTCTCCTGGCGTGTCATCTGCTCCCCCACGTCCTCCTCGTGCTCCGGCGCCCAGGCCCCGGCGGCGGCGGGCCCGGGTGGGACCTCAGACGCCCATCCGTGCCACGCGCCTCTCCCCTCTCGCTCCACTCCCCGCGGCCCTCCCCTGTGGCGGCCCGCATCCTGCCCTGACGCGGGTCGGTCCGCGTACCTCAGTCATTACCGCTGTGGATTGCGAAAGAGCAGGATGTACTCCTTCTGCATCACATTATAGAGGCCGAAGATGATCTTGTCCACGGAGCGCTCGAGGATGAGCCCGGCCTGCTCGCAGGCGTCGGTGAACATGCCGGTGGTGTCGATCTCCTCCCCCTTATAGGTCATGTTGCCGATGACCACAGCGGCCATCGCGCCGGGCTTGAGCACCCGCTTCATCTCTCGCGCGCACCGCCGCATGTCCTGGTCGTAAAGCTCAAAGCGCTCCTTCCCGCGGCCGCGCACGCCGATGAACTCCTCGCCGATCTCGTCGATGTCGAAGCCCATCGCCTCCAGCGCGTGCTCATCGTTCTTGACGTAGTTGAGCGCGACGGAGTAGGGCGGCGAGGTCACGATGCCGTCCACGCTCTCGTCGGCCAGCTCCAGCGAGCGCGCATCGGCGCAGCGCACCTCCACCTCGCCGAACTGCAGCGCGAGGCGCTCCCTGACGGTCTGGTGGTCGCGAACGGAGGCGAGCATCCGGTCCCGGTTGGAAACGAATGCCTCCACGGGATCCCTGCGGCGCCGCGAGTTGTCCGACCGGGCGATCATCTCGGCCAGGTCGAAGAAGTCCTTGACCGGCCCCTCGGGGAACTCGCGGTCCTCCGCCGTGCGGAACAGCCGCTGCTGCTGTACGTTCTCGACGCACGGCGCCACGTACTCCGACGCGGCCTCGATCTCGTCCAGGTGCGCCCAGGAGTGGGTCTTGACGCGCGAGATCAGGCAGCACAGCGGGGAGGCGTCCACGCCGATGCAGTCGATCCCCAGCAGTTGCGCCTCCACGGCCGTCGTGCCCGAGCCGATGAAGGGGTCGAGCACCACGTCTCCAGGACCTAAGCCCATGATGCCCAGCAGCGCCCGAATCATCTGCGGGTGGAACTTGCCCTTGTACGGGTAGAACCAATGGGTCAGGTACTGGTTGATCGACTGCGTCCGGTTGTACTGCTGGATGTAGTGGTAGTCGGTGAACTGCGGGGGCTGATGCGGGAGCTGCAGCGACATGACGTAGGCCGAGCGGTGCAGCAGCGCGTCACTATCCACGCCGCCGTTGGTGGTGAAGCTGCGCAGGTTGTCGTTGACCTCGAACCGGACCCCGGCGGCGCGAAGCTCCATCTGCGCGAGGACAAGCTCGTAGATGAACTGCACGTTCTCGTGGAGACTGATCTGCGTCGTCTGATGCATGGAGGCAGGCACCTGTGGTGGCTCAGACGCCCCGGATCAGCGCCCTGATGGCGTCGTATTCGTGGCGCGCTATAGCGGCGGCGCTCAGCTCGTCCGTCGGCTCCTTCTGCGACTCGGCGGAGACGCAGCCGTCGTAGTCCGTCTCGATCAGCCAGGCGAAGATGGTGGCGTAGTCTACCTCGCCCTCGCCCAGCAGCAGTTGGTAGTCATCGGTGGTCTCGTCGCGGTAGCAGTCCTTGACCTGGACGTTCCAGACCAGATCGCCGAACCGCGCCAGCGCCTCGACCCCGTAGTAGCGGTCCAGGCGATAGAGGTTCCCCGGGTCGTAGTTGATACCCAGGTTCGGCCGGTCCACGCGCGCGATCATCTCCAGCGTCGAGTCCACCGTGGCGCAGAGGCCGAAGTTGTTCTCCATCACCACGCCGATGTCCCGGCTCAGGGCCAGATCGCAGCACACCTGCAGGTAGTGCGCCGCGCGCGCCCAGTGGTCCTCGCGCGCGGCCGAGGGCTTCGGCGGCCCACCCGGCTGCACGCGGATCATGTCGCACTCAAGCTCCTCCGCGATCTCCAGGTAGCGCCGGAAGGCCTCCACCTCCTCCAGGCACTCGTCATCGCTCTTCTGCGAGAACTGGCCCACGCAGGTGCAGAGCGTCACGCACTCCATGCCGACGTTGCGGAACTGGCCGGCCAGGTCGGCGACGGTCTGGTCGGAGACGTCCGGCGGCAGGTGACCCTCGACGCCGAAGACCTCCATCCCCTCGTAGCCGATCTCAGCCGCGATCCCGACGGCCTCGGAGATCTCGTGCTCCTGCAGTATCTTCGAGCAGATTGCGATGCGTAGCGCCATGGCAACACCCCGCTGCGTGGTTCAATGAGCACGAACAAGTTCGACGGCGCCGCCGCGCGGACCTTCGCCGCGGTGGCCGGGGCGGGCACCTCCCGGGAGGCTTCGCGCCCCCGTCAGGCGAAGGAACGCAGCAGCCGCGGACCGCAGGGCATAGGCCGGCGCAACGCGCGCGAGGCGACCGCGAACGAGACGGCAACCCCGGACAGGTCAGGAGAGCTGTCGTACGAAAGGCCTGGCAGCCCACAACTCAAGACTCGGTCCGCAGGAGGCGAGAGGCCATGACCACCGATCTGCGTTTCAGGCACGTCGTGATAGACTCCGACCCGCCGGGAAGCCACCACGACATCACGCTGCTGCACGACCTGACCGGGAACGGGCTGCGCGACGTGATCATCGGCGGCAAGGAGGGCCCGCCGAACCTGTTCTGGTACGAGAACCCCGGGCGCGAGGGCGCGTGGCCCCGCCATGACATCGCCGACACGCCGGACCTGGAGGCCGGAGGTGTGGTGGTGGACGTCAACGGCGACGGCCGCCCGGACCTCGTTGCCGGCCAGCAGGGCCGGGACGGCAACCTCCTGTGGTGGTTCGAGTGCCCGGAGGACCCGCGAGAGCCGTGGACGCGGCGCGTGGTCTGCGACCGCTACGCCAAGTACCACGACCAGGCGGTCGGCGACGTGGACGGCGATGGCGACCCGGAGCTGGTCTTCCTGTCGCAGTTCAGCGGCGCGCTTGCGTGGTCCGATCTGCCCGATGATCCGACCGTCGAGCCCTGGCCGCGGGAGTGCCTCCACGTCATCGCGACCGACATGCAGAACGTCGAGGGCCTGGTCATCGTGGACCTCGACGGCGACGGCCGCAACGAGATCATCGCCGGCACGCACATCATCACGCCGGAGGGCCCCGCGTCGGAGACCTGGCGGCGCCGCACCTACGCCGAGGGCTACGAGATGACGCGCGTGGCCGCCGCGGACCTCGACGCTGATGGCTCGCTCGAGATCGTCCTCTGCGAGGGCGAGAGCGACGAGGGCCGCCTGGCCATCTGCCACGCCCCGGAGTTCGAGCCGCAGGTGCTGCGCGCCGGCCTCTTCCATCCGCATAGCCTGGCCGTCGCCGATCTCGATGGCGACGGCCTCCCGGACATCTTCACCGCCGAGATGAGCCTCGGACGCAACCCCCACGAGCCGGAGATGCTGAGCCTCCGCAACCTCGGTCATGGCGGCTTCGAGGAGCGTGTCATCTCGCGGGGCATCGGGACCCATGAGGCCAAGGTCGCCGACATGACCGGCGACGGCCGCCCGGATATCGTGGGCAAGCCCTACCGTCCCGAGCGGCACATAGACCTGTGGATCAACGAGACGTAGCGGTCACCGCGCCGGGAATGCGTGGACGCCCGCGTAGCCGTCGGCCACCAGGATGCGCTTGTCCCCCGGCGCGACGCAGCTTGCATGGCCAGGCGTCGGGATCTCCCGCGCGACCTCGATGCCGCCGTCAGGGTGCACGTCCGCGACCACGACGCCGCCGCTGGTCGGGCAGGCCGCCCACACGCGAGTCCGGTCATCCCGCGTCTCGCCCAGCGTCAGCCGCACCGGTCGCAGATCCGTCCGCACGCTCGCGATCGGCGCCAGCCGCGCGGGGTCGCTGAGGTCGAAGGTGCGCAGCTCCCGATACCCCGCCGCCAGCAGCGTATCGCCCAACAGCGCCACGCCGTTCGTCCCGAAGCGCAGCGGCTCGCGCGTGTCATGGCTGAAGGCCGGCGCCGGCCCGCCCTCGGCCTCCGGGTCGATGATGCGCACCCCGAAGCCGTTGCCCACCACCACGTACCGGTCGTCCAGCAGCGTTTCCGCGATCTGCCAGCCGAAGTGCTCCAGCCGCACGGTTCCGAGATGCCGGGGCTCCTGGGGCTGCGCGATGTCCAGCAGGTCGATGACCGCGTTCCCGGTGAGCACCACCAGCCGGTCGCCGAAGCGGACGAGCTGCCGGGCGTAGCGGCCATCGAGCGCGCGGGACAGCAAGCCCGGAGCGCGTGGCTCGCCCACGTCCGCGAGCGCCACGCCACCCGGCCCGCACGCGACGCAGGCCAGGCCGTCCGCGACCGTCACGTCGTAGGCGATGCCCTCAAGCGCCAGGTGGCCGACGCGCTGCAGGTCAGGGACCGAGAGCACCTCCAGCCCCACGCTGCCCGACGCCACGAAGGCGTGCGCGCCACTGACGGCGACTCCCCGCACCTGCCCGCCGGAGCGGTATGTCGCATCACCGGCCCGCATGGGCGGGCACGTCGCGGGCGCGGCGGGTGGCGAACCGACGTCGCGCCCCTGCGCAGAGGCCAGGCCCTCGGCCTCCACCACCGCCAGCCCCCCGCGGTAGTCCGCCACGTAGACGACCCCGTCGCCCACCGCGAGATTGTGCGCGTAGCCGGGCGTGTCGCAGTGCGCGAGCGGCGCCGGGTGGGCCGGGTCCGCCACATCGAAGACGAACAGCCCGTTGAGGCCATCCGCCAGGAAGAGTGTCGTGCCGCTGATCCGGCACTGCCACGAGTCCGGCCCCATGAGGTAGTAGTCCGGTGTCTTCACGTGCGCGACGGTCTCGGGATGCTCCGGATCGCGCACGTCGATCACGTCGAAGCCGTGGCCGCGGTTCCGGCCCTCCTCGCCCAGCGTGTGATCGTGGTGGCCGTGGGCGCAGAAGGCGTAGCCCGCGAGCCTCCCCGTGCCCAGCGCGAGCCCGTAGCCGTAGCCGTGCAGCGGGTGGCGCGTGATGATCTCCGGCCGGCAGGGGTCGGCCAGGTCGAGGATCGCGAGCCTGCTCTCGTGCCACACTCCCACGTACGCGAGGTGGTCGCGCACCGCCACGCCCTGCGACTCGCCACAGCGCGCGAAGCCGAGGTGCCTCGGATGCGCCGGCTCGGACACGTCCACGACCTCCGTACCGTGCGAGCGGCAGGGGACGAGCAGGAGGTCGCCCGCGACCTCCACGTCGGTGGCGAACTCGATGGAGTCGTAGGTGGTCACGAGCACCGGACTCGCCGGGTCGGAGACGTCGATGACCTGCACGCCGCCGTAGCGGTCGGCGACGAAGGCGTGGTGGCCCTTGAATGCGATGTCGAAGGCCTGGAAGGTGTCGCAGCGTCCCAGCTCGCGCGGCGCGCGCGGGTCCCCCAGGTCGAGCGTCACCAGGCCGTAGTGGTCGCAGCAGGCGTAGCCGATGCCGTCGCGCAGCTCGACCGCGCGCACCGGCCCGCCGAGGTCCATCCGCGCGATCGTCGCCGGTTCCCGTCCCCAGTTCATGTCGGGCTCAGCCGACGCTCCGCGCGATAGGCCCAGGACCACCGCCAGGACCAACGCCGCCCGCGGCCTCACGTCGGCACCTCCGGGGCGTCAGGTCTTCTCAAGCCGGGCGCGGCCGGCGAGCAGCTTCTTCACGCCGCCGCCGCCCTTGAAGGCCACCGTGACCTTCCAGTCATCCCTGTCGGCCTCGGCGGTCACCACGATCCCGTCGCCGAACTTCGGGTGCCGCACCTTCTCCCCAGCCTTGTATGCCTCGACCGCATCCGCCTGCTCCGCGGCGGGCCCCCGCTGCCGCCCGCGCCTGGGCTCCTCCGAGGCCGCGCGGGCGCGCGCGAGGATCGAGGCGATGTCAATCTCCCGGCCGCCGCTCGGCTCCTCCAGCACGTCCTCGCCGGTGTCGAGGATGCGCGGCTGCGCGGCGTCGGCGTACCGCTGCCTGCGGTCCAGCAGCTCCTCGGGCAGATCGGCCAGGAAGCGCGACGGCCGCTGGCGGCGGGTCTCCCCGTAGATGGTGCGGTGGAAGGCGTGGCTGAGGTGCAGCAGCTTCTGCGCGCGCGTCATGCCGACGTAGGCGAGCCGCCGCTCCTCCTCCAGCTCACGCGGATCACCCCCCTGCAGCGAGCGCTGGTGCGGGAAGATCCCCTCCTCCATCGAGACCATGAAGACGATCGGGAACTCCAGGCCCTTGGCCGAGTGCAGCGTCATCAGCGAGACGGAGCCGGACAGCTCGTCGGCCTGGTCGATGTCGGAGATGAGCGCGATGTGCTCGAGGAACTCCTGCAGGCCAGCGTCGGGGTTCCCGCGCGCGAAGGCCGCGGCGACCGTCACGAACTCCTGCAGGTTCTCCACCCGCATCGCGTCCTCGGCCTTGCCCGAGTCCCTGAGCGTCGCGATCAGACGCGTGTTCTCGACCACCGCGCGCACGAGATCCGGCAGCGACGCGCTCCCGACCCGCTGGCGCAGCAGCGTCATCGTGTCGTAGAAGTCGCCGACGGCCGCGCGCGCCCGCGGGCAGCGGTCCTCATCCGCGGCGAAGATGCGGCAGGCCTCGAACAGCGAGACCGCGTTGACCTCCGCGACCAGCGTCAGCGCCTCCAGCGTCACGTCCCCGATGCCCCGCCTGGGCGTGTTGATGATGCGCCGCAGCGACAGGTTGTCGGCCGGGTTGTGCAGGGCGCGCAGGTAGGCGATGGCGTCCTTGATCTCGGCGCGCTCGAAGAAGCGCAGGCCGCCCACGATCTGGTAGGGGATGTGCCGCGCGGCCAGCGCCTGCTCGAAGTTCCGCGAGGCTGCGTTCACGCGGTACAGCACGGCGTAGTCACCGTAGCGCGCCCCGCCTGCCGCCACCTGCGTCTCGATGGTCTGCGCCACCCACTCGGCCTCCTCCTCCTCGTTCACCGCCTCGTACAGCACCACGTTATCGCCCGGCGGGTTGGCCGTCCAGAGCCGCTTCTCAGCGCGGTTCTCGTTCTCCTCGATGACCGCGTTCGCAGCCTCGATGATCTTGGCGGTCGAGCGGTAGTTGCGCTCGAGCTTCACCACCTGGGCCTCCGGGAAGTGCTCCTGGAAGTCGAGGATGATCCGCACGTCCGCGCCGCGCCAGCCGTAGATCGACTGGTCGTCATCGCCCACCACGCACAGGTTCCCGTGTTCCTCCGCGATCAGCTCGACGAAGCGGAACTGCGCGAAGTTGATGTCCTGGTACTCATCGACCAGCACGTACCCGAAGCGCTGCTGGTACTTGCGGCGGACGTCGTCGTGCGTCTCCAGGAGCTGCACGGTCTTCATGATGAGATCGTCGAAGTCCAGCGCGTTGTTGCGCTCCAGCTCGCGCTGGTAGCCCGTGTAGACGCGCGTGACGAGCCGCTCGAAGGGCCCCTTCGCGCTGCGGCGGTAGTCATCGGCGGTCATCAGCTCGTTCTTCGCCCCGCTGATGGCCCACAGCACGTCGCTGTTGGTGCGGTCCCTGCAGCGGTCGCCCTCGGGGAGCTTGACCTCGATGCGCGCGCGCACGTCCTTGACGATGGCCGACTGATCGGCCTCATCGAAGATAGAGTACTCCGGCGGCACGCCGATCCGGTGGCCGTCCACGCGCAGGATGCGCGCGCAGGCGGAGTGGAAGGTGCCGGCCCAGATGTGCCGCGCCTGGTCGCCCACGAGCTGCTCGATGCGCTCCTTCATCTCGTTGGCGGCCTTGTTCGTGAAGGTCACCGCGAGGATCGAGCGCGGGTCGATGCCGCAGCTCTGGATCATGTGGGCGATCCGGTAGGTCAGCGCGCGCGTTTTGCCCGAGCCCGCGCCCGCGAAGATCAGGACGGGCCCTTCGACGCACTCAGCGGCCTCGCGCTGGTTCTCGTTGAGGTCTTCGAGCAATGACATCGATGATAGCTCCCGGTCGATGGACAAGCGCCCCCGGACCTCGGAGGCGCGAGTATGCGGCTGATTCCAGTGCAGCGACGCACAACTTTGCCCTGTCGAACGTGCACGCCCCGCCACATCGAGTATATCACATCGGCGGCCTGGAGTCTCGCGCGCCCTGGAGGCGCGTCCGGCTTGGACGCGCGCGCCGGCTTCGGGCGCTCCTCTGGAGCGTCCTCGGTACGGCCCCTCCGACGGCGGCGGCAAGGACATGGGCGAACAAGGAAGCTCGCCCCTCTTCCTGCACCGCCGGCGACTACGCCTCTGAGCGCTCCGTCGGCGCGACCGCGGCGTGGCGCAGCGCCGCCGCCACCAGCCCGCGGAAGAGCGGATGGGCGCGGTTCGGCCGCGACTTGAACTCCGCGTGGAACTGCGTCGCGATGAAGAACGGGTGATCCGGCAGCTCGATCATCTCCACCAGGTCCCCCTCCGGCGAGGTGCCCGAGAACACCATCCCGTGCTCGGCGAGCGTCTCCCGGTACTCGTTGTTGACCTCCAGCCGGTGCCGGTGGCGCTCGGAGATCTCCTCGGCCTCGTAGAGGCGCGCGGCCAGCGAGCCGGGCTGCAGCACGCACGGATACGCCCCCAGCCGCATCGTCCCCCCCAGCTCCGTGATGTACTCCTGCTCCTTCATGTAGATGATGACGGCATGCTCCGCCTCCTCCTTGAACTCGCGCGAGTTCGCGTCCTGAAGCCCGCAGACGTTGCGCGCGAACTCGATCACCGCCATCTGCAGCCCCAGGCAGAGCCCCAGGTACGGGATGCCGTCCTCGCGTGCGTAGCCGATGGCCTCGATCTTGCCCTCGATGCCGCGGTCGCCGAAGCCGCCCGGCACCACCACGCCGTGCACATCCGCGAGGTGCGCCTCGGCGCCGTCACGCTCGACCTCCTCGGAGTCCACGTACTTGATGTTCACCCGCGCGTTGTTGGCGATGCCCCCGTGCATGAGCGCCTCGGTGACCGACAGGTAAGCGTCCTGCAGGTCCATGTACTTGCCGACCATGGCGATGGTGACCTCGTGGTCGGGGTGGCTGTAGCGCTCGCAGATCTCGCGCCACTCGCTCAGGTCGGGGGTGCGCAGGGGCAGGGCGAGGGCCATGCACACCAGGTCGGCCATGCGCTGCTCTTCCAGCGCCAGCGGGATGTGGTAGAGCGACTCCTGGACGTCCACCGCCTCGATGACCGCCTCGTCCGAGACGTCGCAGAACAGCGAGAGCTTCCGCCGCACCTCCCCGGTCAGTGGCATTGGCGTGCGAACAACGAGCAGGTCGGGCTGCAGGCCGATGCTGCGCAGCTCGCGCACGGAGTGCTGGGTCGGCTTGGTCTTCAACTCCCCGACGGTGGACAGGTAGGGCACCAGCGTGACGTGGAGGAAGCAGGTGTTCTCCCGGCCCTCCTCGATGCGCATCTGGCGGATGGCCTCGTAGAACGGCTGGGCCTCAATGTCGCCGACGGTGCCGCCGATCTCGGTGATGAGGACGTCGGCGTCGTAGGCGCCGGCGCACTTGCGGATGCGCGACTTGATCTCGTCGGTGATGTGCGGGATGACCTGGACGGTCTGACCAAGGTAGTAGTCGCCGTCGCGCTCCTTGGCGATGACGGAGCCGTAGACCTGGCCGGTGGTGACGTTGGAGAGCTCGCTCAGCGGCTCGTCCACGAAGCGCTCGTAGTGGCCCAGATCCAGGTCGGTCTCCGAGCCGTCGTCGGTGACGAACACCTCGCCGTGCTGGAATGGGTTCATCAGCCCGGCGTCCACGTTGATGTACGGGTCGATCTTGAGGATCGCGATGCGGATGCCACGCGCCTTGAGCAGCCGTCCCAGGGACGCACACGAGATCCCCTTGCCGATACCCGAGACCACGCCACCGGTCACGAAGCAGTACTTGGTCATGGCCTGCTCCCCGTCACGAGTATGAATGCCACCGGGGCGGCCACGAGCGGCCGCCCCCTGGTGGCTGCGTGATCGGCGGCCGGGAGCCTACACTTCGGCCTCGGGTTGCGCCTCGTCCTCCCCCTCCCCGGCCTCCTCAGGCTCAGCGCCCTCCTCCGCCTCAGCGGGCTCCTCCACCTGAGCGGGCTCCTCCGCCTCAGCGGCCTCCTCAACCTCACCGCCGGAGTCGGCGGCTTCCTCAGCGGCCTCGGGCTCCGGCGCCTCGGCCGCCGGCTCGGCGACGTCCTCTTCGGAGACGACCGGCGATTCGTCCTCAACCTCGACCGCCTTGGGCCGCGACGCGGCCTTCCTGAGCTTCAGCTCCATGATCTCCTGCTCCAGCCGGTCGATCTCGTCCGCGATCTCATCGATGCGCCTGCAGTCGGTCAGCAGGTCCACGTTCCGGACCTTGCTCTTGCGGTGCAGCGTGTACACCTTGCTGCCCATCTCGGTCAGGAGCTGGTGGCGCTCGCGCGCCAGCTCCCGGATCTCGTTCCGGCGCTCCTGGACCGCACTGACCTCCTCCCACCACTGTCCGACCGCGCTCCTGGTCCGCCTGGCCCATCCCGACACGCTCTGGTTCACCCACTTGAGCTGGTCCTTCATACCTGCCATCGTCGCTCCTCCTCCGAGCGCATCTGAACGCGCGTGGTTGGCGCCGAAGGCCCGCTTAACCGCCTGGACGCCTCGGCTACAGGAAGTGTCTGGGGCGCTCGTCGAGCCGGTGCAGGCCCGCCTCGAGGGTGGCCCGAACGGCCTCCTGGTACTCCCCCCGGGTAATCCGCCGGCTCAACTCAGGATACTGGTAAGCCTCATAGCATGGCCGGTACTGCGCCATCACGTTCACGTAGGTATCGCGGCTCAGCGATGCCAGGAACTGCATGATCTCGGCGGTGCCCGCCAGGCCCTCAGGCAGCACCAGATGCCGAACCAGCAGTCCGCGCCGCGCCAGGCCGCGATCGTCAATCTCCAGGTCTCCCACCTGGCGGTGCATCTCCGCTATCGCCGCCCGCATCACGCCGGGGTAGTCGTTCGCGGCCGAGAAGCGCCCGGCCACCTCGGACTGCGCGTACTTGGCATCGGGCATGTAGATATCGACGACCCCATCGAGCAGCCGCAGCGTGCCGACCGCGTCATACCCGCCCGTGTTGTAGACCAGGGGCAGATTCAGGCCCCTCTCGACCGCGGGGCCGAGGGCCTCGAGAATCTGCGGCACGAAGTGCGTGGGCGTCACGAAATTGATGTTGTGGCAGCCCAGCTCCTGCATCCGCACCATGATATTCGCAAGCTCGCGGGCGGCGACCTCCGTCCCGCGGCGCAGGTGGCTGATATCGTAGTTCTGGCAGAAGATGCAGCCGAGGCTGCAGCCCGCGAAGAAGATGGTCCCCGACCCGCCGGAGCCTACCAGCGGCCGTTCCTCGCCGAAGTGCGGCGCGGCCGAGCTCACCAGCGCCAGGCGCCCACCGCCGCAGTAGCCGCGCTCGTCGTCGAGCCGATTGACGCCGCACTCGCGGGGGCAGATGCGGCAGTGGCCCAGCATCTCCCGGGCCGCCTCGGCCCGCTCGGAGAGCGCTCCGCTCTCATAGAGGGCCAGGTATGCCGGCCACTGTGCCGCCACGCGGCGTCACTCCACCAGTCCGTCGAGCAGCTCTTTCAGATGCCGCCTGGCGCCGCGGAAGTTCATGTCGAAGTAGACGGGCGTGACCGAGATCATGCCGGCCCGGACCGCGGCGATGTCGGTGCCCTCGTCGCAGTCGCACTCCAGCGGCTCCCCCGAGAACCAGTAATAGCTGTGGCCCCGTGGATCGACCCGGCGGTCGAGGGAATTGATGTACCTGCGTCGGCCCAGGCGCGTGAGTGTCGCCGGCCCGAGCTCGTCAGGCGGGAGGCTGGGAACGTTCACGTTGAGGAAGGTGTCCGCGGGCAGATCGCACCCGGCCATGCGGCCGGCGAGCGTCCCGGCGAACTCCGCCGCCGTGGCGAACTCGCAGTCCTCATAGGCCGTCACCGAGATCGCGAACGAGTTGATGCCCTGCAGCGCGGCCTCCATGGCGGCCGACACCGTGCCGGAGTAGAGCACCTCCTCGCCGAGGTTGGCGCCCGCGTTGATGCCCGCCACCACCAGGTCGGGCGCGGGCCGGCCATCGGCGGTGGCGAGGATCGTGCAGTCGGCGGGGGTGCCGTTGGTGGCGTAGGCCTCCTGCACCGGCGCGCCGAGCTTGACCGGCGCCATGCGCAGGGGCTTGTGCAGCGTGATGCCGTGGCCCGTCGCGCTCTGCTGGCGCTCCGGGGCGATGACGATCAGCTCGCCCAGCGGGGCGAGCACCCTCACCAGCTCCAGCAGCCCCGGCGCGTGGATCCCGTCGTCGTTGGTGACCAGTATCCTCATCTCAGCGTCCCATCGAGGGCCTGGGGCCCGCCCTCCGTGGTCTCCGCGTAAGAGGCCGCCCCGCCCGCGCGGCCTTCATCCCCCGAACTCGACCGGCTCGAGGCGCTGCACGCCGGGAAGGCCGCTGATCTGCTCACGTACCTCCGAGTTGACGCGCTCGGCGACCGACACCGCCATCAGTCCGAGGCCGTCGATGACCTCGCGGCCGACCTGGATGCCGAGGATGTTGATCCGCGCGTCGCCGAGAATCCGGCCCACCGTCCCCACGAAGCCGGGGCGGTCGGGCCGCGCGTTCCAGATCAGCAGCACCGTCTGCCGGGGCACCAGGTCCAGCCCGAAGCCTGCGATCTCCACGATGCGCGCCTGCCCGCGATCCAGCAGCGCGCCGGCCACGATGTTCTGCCCCACGCGGTCCAGCACCAGGGTCTCGACGAACTGCGAGTAGCCTCTCGAATCGGCCGGGACGCCGTGGCCCGTGCGCAGGCCGCGCTCGGCCGCGATCAGCGGCGCGTTCACGTAGTTGACCGGCTCGTCCCCGAGGCGCTGCAGCAGCCCCGCGAGGAAGTGCCCGCTGACGATGCCGACGTGCTCCTCGGGCGCGTCGGTCTTCAGGTAGAGCGTCGCCGCGCTCGGCGGTCCCGACAGCAGCGCGGCCTGAACCGCGCCGAGGCTCTCGGCCAGCGGCAGGAAGGGCCCGATGGCGTCCATCTCCTCCGCCGACAGGGCCGGGACGTTGACCGGCCAGCGCGGCGGAGCGCCCGCCAGCACCTCAAGCACCTGATCGGCCGCCTCCCTCGCCACCAGCGCCTGCGCCTCGTGCGTCGAGGCCGCCACGTGCGGCGTGGCCACCACGTTCGGCAGCCCCACCAGCTCGGGGTCCGGCCTTGGCTCGGTCTCGAAGACGTCGAGCGCGGCGCCACCCAACCGGCCCTCACGCAGGGCCGCCACCAGCGCCTCCTCATCCACCAGCGAGCCCCGCGCGCAGTTCACCAGCAGCGCCCCCGGCCTCATCAGCGCGAGCTCCTCGGCGCCGATCATGTGCCGCGACTCCTCCGTCAGAGCCGCGTGCAGGCTGACCACGTCCGAACGGCCCAGCAGATCCTGCAGCGGCACGGGCTCGGCACCCAGCTCAGCCGCGACGTCGTCGGGCACGTAGGGGTCATGCGCGAGCACGCTCATGTCGAAGGCGCGCGCGCGCTTCGCGACCTCGGCGCCGATCTTGCCCAGGCCGACGATGCCGAGGGTCTTGCGGAAGAGCTGCCGGCCCGTGGCCTCGCTCTTCGCCCACCGGCCGCTCTTGAGCGCCGCATCCGCGGCGGGGATGCGCCTGGACAGCGCCAGCATCATGGCGATGGTGTGCTCGGCGGCGGCGATGGTGTTGCCCGTCGGCGTGTTCACCACCGCGATGCCCCGCCGCGTCGCCGCATCGACATCGATGTTGTCAACGCCCACCCCGGCGCGCGCGATGACGCGCAGCCTCGATGCGGCCCCGATCAGCTCCGCGTCCACCCGCGTGCCGCTGCGGACGATGAGCGCATCCGCCTCCCCGACGGCGTCCCGGAGCTGCCCGTGGCCGAGCTCGCAGACGTCAACCACCCGCGCGCGCCCCTCCAGCACCGCCAGCCCCTCCTCGGCTATGGGGTCGCAGACCAGCACCGTCGGCATCTCAGCTCACACCCACGCCCGCGGCTTCGGCGGCCGCCCACACCATCTCGTCCCCGTTGCACTCGTACCCGAGATTCGCCAGGCCGTCGGCCACGGCCTGCAGCGTGCGCTCGATGTGCTCGAAGCGCACCAGCCCCATGTGCCCGATGCGGAAGATCGTGCCCTTGAGCTCGCCCTGCCCGCCCGAGATCAGCACGTCGTTGCGCTCGGCGACGACGCGTACCAGCTCGACGGTGTCCAGGCCCTCGGGGGCGCGCACGGCGGTGACTGTGTCCGAGCGGCAGCCCTCGCGGGCGAACAGCTCCAGGCCCGCTGCCTGCATGCCGGCCCGCACCGCCTCGGCCATGGCGTGGTGGCGCGCGAAGACGCTCTTCAGCCCCTCGGCCTCGATCAGGTCGAGCGAGGCGGCGAGCGCCGCGATGAGCGACGTGTTGGGCGTGTAGGGCGTCTGACCCCTGCGTAGAGACTCGCGTGCCCTGCGCAGGTCGAAGTAGTAGCCGGGCATGGTCGCCCGCTCGGCCGCGGCCCACGCCTCGTCACGCACGCCGACGAAGGCCAGTCCCGGCGGGAGCATGAGACACTTCTGCGAGCCCGCGACGATGGCGTCCAGCCCCCAGTCGTCGCCCTGCACGGGCACGCCGCCGAGGCAGCTCACGCAGTCCACGATGGTGAAGGCGCCCGCGTCGCGGGCCGCGGCGGCGATCTCGCCGATGGGGTGCGTGACCCCGGTCGAGGTCTCATTGTGTGCGCAAAGAAGAGCGCGCGAATCCGCGGCGGCGAGTTCGCGCCGAATCACATCGGGGTCGGCGGGCCATCCCGGCTCGAAGACGCACGGCGTCACGGCGGCGCCGAAAACCTCGGCGATCTCGCCCAGCCGCTCGCCGAACTTCCCGGCCTGCACCGCCAGGACGCGGTCGCCCGGAGAGAGGAACGTGGTCACGGCCGCCTCGAGGGCCCCGGTTCCGGAGCTGGTCAGGATGAGCGCGTCGCCACCGATGCCCATGAGCCGCCGCAGGCCGGCGGTGCAGCGCTCGAGCAGCCGGCCCATCAGCTCACCGCGGTGATAGAAACCGGGGCCGCCGAGCGCCTCCCGCACCTCGGGCGGCAGATTCGTGGGCCCCGGGATCATCAGCAGCGGATCGGTCTCCGACATCAGCTCACTCTCTCTCCGTCCGACCGTGCGGGCCACCGAGCACGGCGGCGCCTTCTCTCACACGCGCCGAAGCGGCACCATCGCGGCGGGCGGCGGCCGCGCGCTCAGCCCGCGATCAGAGTCACGTTGATGCGCCGGTGCCTGGGCCCGTCCAGCTCGATGAGCTGGATGCGCTGCCAGCGGCCCAGGACCAGATTCCCACCTTCCAGCGGGGCGCGGACGCTATTGCCCAGCAGCGTCGCGCCCAGGTGGGCGCCGGCGTTGTGGTCGATCCTGTCGTGATGCCAGTCTTCGCCGGAGACGAGCCCGTCGATGAGCGTCAGCACGTCGTGGACGAGCCCCTCTTCGTGCTCGTTGATGAAGACGGCGCAGGTGCAGTGGGGCACGGAGACGACGCAGAGGCCGGCGGAGACGCCGTTGTTCTGCACCACCTCCGCCACCTCGTTGGTGATGTCAAGCACCTGGCGCCGCGAACTGGTTGGCACTGCGAAAGTCCTGGTCACCGATCAAGCAACTCCTTGGCGTCTCAGCGGGCGCCGACGCGGCGCGACACCTCCCCGTCGCTCGGAGCCACCACACACTCCGTCCCGCTACACTTCCGCCTTGATATCCTCGATCTGCAGTTGCAGCCTGGGCACGCCGCTGTACTCTTCTATCTTCGGCACGAAGCACAGGTCCACGCGGCTGCCGGAGCGCACCTCATCGAGCCGATCGCCCAGGCCGAACCCGATGCAGTCAACGGGCCTGCCCCCGCAGTCCACCAGCAGCTTCAGATGCCTGCCTCCCGCCCCGACCGTGCGCGACTGCAGCACGCGCGCCCTGCGCGCGGCCAGCAGCGGCTCGGGGTTCCCCTCACCGCACGGCTCGAGGCGCTCCAGCTCCCGCGCCAGTGACTCATCGACCTGCGCGAGATCCACCTCGGCGTCGATCTCGACCTCCGGCCTGAGGTCCTCGGCGCCGATCAGCTCGCGACCGATGTCGTTGAGGCGCTCGCGCAGCTCATCGACGCGGTCGGTGTGCAGCTCGCAGCCCGCCGCCAGCGAGTGCCCGCCGTAGCGGTCGAGCAGGTCCTCGCAGCCCTCGAGAGCGCGCGCGACGTTGAAGGCCGGGATGCTGCGGGCCGAGCCCCTCGCCATGTCGCCCTCGACGGCCATCAGGAGAGTCGGCAGGCGCGTCGCCTCCAGGACCTTCGACGCCACGATCCCCACCACGCCACGGTGCCACCCCCGGCGCGCGAGCACCACCACCCGGTCCCTCTCGAGGTCCACCTCCCGCTCCACCATCTCCAGCGCCTCGCGCAGCATCGACTCCTGCTCGCGCTGGCGCTGCCGGTTCAGGCTGTCGAGATGCAGTGCGCTGCGCCGCGCTCCCGTCTCGTCGCTCGTGAGCAGCAGCTCCAGTGCGTCCGTGGCATCGGCCATCCGGCCCACGGCGTTGAGCCGCGGGCCGATGCGGAACGCCACGTCACGAGCCCTCACCGGCTCATTGACCTCGCACAGCTCCAGCAGCACCTGCAGCCCCACCTTGCGCGTGTGGGGCAGAAGCTGCAGCCCGACGCCCGTGAGCACCCGATTCTCGCCCACCAGCGGCGAGACGTCGGCGATCGTCCCAATTGCCACCAGGTCCAGGAAGGCACGCTGCAGCGACCTCTGCGGCAGATCCAGCCGCTCGCACAGCGCGGACGCGAGCTTAAAGGCCAGCCCGACCGCGGCCAGCTCCCGCTCGGGGTAATCCGCTCCCTCGCGCTTGGGATCCACCACGAGCGCGCCGTCGGGCAGCCGCCCGCCGGGCTCGTGGTGATCGACCACGATCACGTCCTGATCCTGGGCGCATGCGCGCGCGACGGCCCGGTTATCTCTTACCCCGCAGTCAACGGCGATAATCAAGCTCGCGCGGCCGGCCGAGGCTCTGATGGCGCGTTCGCTCAGGCCGTAGGAGTCCTCGAAACGGTGCGGCAGGAAGTACTGCACGTCCCCCCCAAGCTTGCTCAGGAACCGCACCAGGAGAGCCGCCGAGGTGATGCCATCGGCGTCGTAGTCCCCGTGCACGAGGATCGACTCACGGTCTTCGAGCGCCCGCACAATCCGCTCGACCGCCGGCGCCATGTCGGGCAGCAGGAAGGGATCGTGAAGGTCATCAAGCGACGGGGTCAGGAAACGCCGCGCGCTCCGGGGCTCCCCCAACCCCCGACCCGCCAGCACCGCGGCCGTGATCGGATGAAGGCACAGCTCCCGCGCAATGCGCGTCTCCACATCGGGCTCGCGGGGCTTGATGGTCCACGTGGTGCCGCGGGTGAAGGCCATAGTTGCCATCGTCGTGTCGTCTGGGGCCTGGTTGGCCGAAGTATAGGCCAATGCAGCGCGGCTGTCAACTTGCCCACGGCGGGCCGTCGCGGCCGCCGCAGGCGGCTGAGAGGGGCGCTTGAGAAGCACCAAGGGCTTTTTCCGGGCACAGGTTGACAGCGTGCGCGGGCTTGCATAATATGTGGGGCGGCCCCGCCGCGCCCGACCTTCACACAGGACCCGGCGGGCCGTGGCGAGCCCCCCCATTCCGATACAGACCGTGCCCGGGCGTCGGCCTCGGGCAGGAAGCCGTGAGGAGGCGCACGATGATATCCGGTGAGATGCTCTTCGACGAGGCCCATATGTGGGTGCGCGTGGAGGATGAGGATACCGCGGTCATGGGGCTGTCGGACTACGCCCAGGACATGCTCGGTGAGATCATCTTCGTCGAGCTGCCCGAGGAGGGCGCCGCATTGACGCGTGGCGACGCCTGCGGCACGGTCGAGTCCGTGAAGTCCGTCGAGGACCTGCTCGCCCCCGCAAGCGGCGAGGTCGCGCGGGTGAACGAGGAGGTGCTCGACGCGCCCGAGACCATCAACCAGGACCCGCACGGCGATGGCTGGCTGCTCGAGGTCAAGCTGGAGGACCCGGCAGAGCTGGACTCGTTGATGACCGAGGACGAGTACGAGAGCTACCTCGACACCATGGAGGGCGACAGGGACGACGATGACGACGAGGAGTTCTGAGCGCCTGCGGACGAAGCTGGGACAACCAGCGGCCGGCCGCCATACGGGCCGGCCGTTCGCGTTCCGGGTGAGCCGATGGCTGCATGGCGGCTGATCGAGAGTGGGCACGCCGACGGCTTCGAGAACATGGCCGTAGATGAGGCGATCGCCCTCGCCGTGGCACGTGGGGAGCAGCCGCCGACGCTTCGGCTGTACGGCTGGCGTCCGCCCGCCGTCTCGCTGGGCTACTTCCAGCCGCTGGACGAGAGCATCGACGCAGATGCCTGCCGCGAGCGCGGTTACGACGTGGTGCGGCGCCCCAGTGGTGGCCGCGCCATCCTCCATGACGACGAGCTGACCTACAGCGTCTGCATCCGCCAGGCCGACATCCGCGGCGGGCACTCGGTGATGGAGTCCTACCGGGTGATCTCGCGGGGCATCATCGCCGGGCTGGGGCTGCTCGGCGCCGAGGTGGCGCTGGGGGAGGCGGCCGGCCCCCGCCGCGAGACCGTTCGCGGCACGGGCCTCCGCGCCGTCTGCTTCGCCCGCACGTCGCGCTGCGACCTCCAGGCCGCCGGCCGCAAGGTCGTCGGGAGCGCACAGGTGCGCCGCCACGGCGGTATACTCCAGCACGGGTCGATCCCGCTCAGCCTCGACCTGGAGGCGCAGGTGGCGGTGATGCCCACAAGCGCCCAACCACAGGCGCCGCGCGCCCTGCGCGATGCCGCCATCAGCATCCCCGAGCTGCTCGGCCGCCCGGTGGGCTACGATGAGCTGAGCGAGGCGGTGGCGCGGGGGTTCGCGGCGACCTTCGAGGTGCAGCTCGCCTCGGCCCGGCTCTCCGCTGCGGAGCGCAGCGAGGCGGACCGGCTCCGCGAGCGCAGGTATGCGACGGCGGAGTGGACGCAGCGCGTTCCGGCGAGACGGTAGACGCGGGCGTACCTGCCGGCCCGCCCCCTCTCGTGCTCACTCCCTCCGTGGTGCGGACGCCCCGTGCGCACGCCGTTCGCCGTCGCCGTTTGCTCCCGCGCCGAGCCCTCCGGCCCTTCCCGCACGGATCAGGCCGGTCCGTGACACGGGCCTCCAGGCCCGTGCGCCGTTTGCCCTTGTCGTATGGACCGGCGTGGCTTCAGCCGCGCCGAGCCCTGCCGTGCCCGTCGGCGTCCGGCTCGAACCGGTATCCGACGCACCGGACGGTGACGATGTGCCTGGGGTTCCGCCCATCCTCGCCCAGCTTCTTGCGCAGCCGCCCAATGTGCACGTCCAGGGTCCTGGTCCGCACCCCCTCCGGGTATCCCCACACCTCCTTGAGCAGCAGCTTCGACGGCACGACCGCGCCCGCGCGCCGCGCCAGCGCCCACAGTAGCTCGGTCTCCATACCCGTCAGCTCCCGGTGCATGTCGCCGACCGTCAGCCTGTGCTGCCTGCGGTCGATGACGATCTCGCCGAAGTCCAGCACCTCGTCGTCGTTGCCCTCCGGCTCCACCCCCGCGCCGCGCCGCAGAGCGGCCTTGACGCGCTCCTGGAACTCCTCCGGCCCACATCCGCTGCCGATGAAGTCATCCGCGCCCAGCTCGAGCGCCAGAACGCCGTCGAGGCCCGACGTCGCCTGGCCCATCACGATGAGCGGCACGTCGCTCTCCCGGCGAATCAGCCGGCACAGGTCCAGGCCGTGCAGGTCGGGCAGCGCCAGGCCCGCCACCACCAGGTCGGGCGAGGCCTCGGCATGCACCTCCAGGGCCTCGTCACCGGTCGTGGCCGTCAGCACGGTCAGGCCCAGGTCCTCCAGGCAGTTGCGCAGGGCCGCGAAGCCATTCTGGTCCTCGATCGCCAGCAGAATCGTCGCGCGCATCCCATCACCTCGGGAAGCCATGATGGCCGGCGGGGGCGGCGCCGGCAATGGCCGCCCTCAGTACGTATATCCGCCGGCCGGCGCCCACGCTTGAGCCCGGACGCCGACCGGCGGATCGCTCGCGTCCCCGCCGTCAACCCGATCGCTTGAGCCTGCCCGTGCGCTTGCAGTGGACCTCCGCGAGCGTGAACACCTGCATGCCCAGCGGGATCAGCACCACCGCGGTCACGACCGGCGGGATGATCTCGTCCGTCAGTGACCCCGGCGATGCCCCTTCGAGCATCGCCGCCCGCATCCCGCGCAGCGTGTAGGTGATGGGCGACACCGCCGAGAGCACCCGCTGCCGTTCGCGCCCGGCAGGCCGTAGATCTCGCCTCGCGAGACCTCCACGCTCACCTCGCGCAGAGCATGAGCCGGCGCGGCGCGCCTCCCTCCGCCGTTGCCGCCGCGCCCGCGGGACCGTGGCTTCGTGAAGACCTTGCTCACTCCATCCACGACCGGCGGTGGTGCGTCTGGCATGATGACCCCTCCTGCCGTGCATGAATGCGAATATGGCGCCCCCTCGGGCGTGGGGCTCGCGCTGACGCCGAATGCGGCGGGGCAGAACGCAAACGGCCGCCAGCCTCTGCTGGAGGCCCGCGGTCCGGCGGTGGTCGTGCAGTCTGCTTAAGGCCTGAACCGCGGGCCTGGATTACGCCCGCGGTGGTTGCTGCCACCTCTCGGAAGTCCGGTCAGTAGAAACACTGAGCAGGCGCAATACCGAACGCCGCAACTTCGCTGTTCCGCAGCCGCACCGAGATGTCATTGTGCCCGCTCATTCCTACCGTCCTCACACGATGTTCCTCGGCAGACGACGAGATGATTGCATTCCTGGCCGCCCCGCAGGTCAAGCGGTCGCGAGTAAAGGGCGCGAGTATCGGCTGTCAGTCCGTTCAGGAGGACCGGGCCGCCCGGCCGCATATGGAGGATGCTCTTGCCATCGCGCCGAATGGCCTGTACACGTCGCCGGGCGCCCTCGGGCCGCCGGAGCCTACCAATCACTGCCGCGTGCGCCGTGCGAGGAGCATGCAGATGAGCGAAGCGGTGAAGACCGTACACGTGGGCCTCGGGCCCATCGGCATCGAAGTGCTCAAGGCGGGGACCGGCGCCGGCATCTGCGAGCCCGTCGCCTCCGCCGACATCTCGCCCGAGATTGCCGGCAGGCCGCTCCGGGCCGTCGCGCAGCAGGACGACCTGCCCGACGCGGCTATCTGCGCCCGGATCGGCGAGGCCATTGACCGCGGGCTGGAGGCCGGCGCGCAGGTCGCCGTCGTCTGCACCGGATCGCGCCTGGAGAGCATCGAGGCGCAAGTCGAGGCCGTGCTCGCGTGTGGCTTGTGCTGCATCTCGACCTGCGAGGAGCTGGTCTTCCCGTGGCTGCGCGCCGCTGCGTCCGCGGACCGGCTCGACGCAGTCGCCACTGACAGCGGCGCCTCACTGCTCGGCGCAGGCGTCAACCCGGGTTTCGTCCTCGACCTGTTGCCCTTCGTGCTCTCTCGTGCCTGCCGGCGCATCGATCGCGTCTACGCCGGCCGCTTCCTCGACGCCTCGCGCCGCCGCCGCCAGCTTCAGGCCAAGGTCGGCAGCGGCATGCACCCCGACGAGTTCCGCGCCCTGGCCGCCGAGGGCGAGATCGGCCACGTCGGCCTCGCCGAGTCGGCCGCCCTGCTGGCCGATTCGCTCGGCTGGCCCTGGGAGCACTTCCAGGAGACCCTTGACCCGCTCATCGCCGAGGAGCCCATCGCAAGCGAGCACTTCGAGGTCGCGCCCGGCCGCGTACGCGGCCAGCACCAGCGGGTGGCGATGGGTGACGTGACGCTCGAGCTGGTCATGGCCCTGGGCGCGGAGGACCGCGACGAGATCCGCATCGAGGGCGACCCGCCGGTGCACGCGGTCGTCCACGGCGGCATCCACGGCGACCGCGCCACGGCGGGGATCGTGGTCAACCTGATCCGGCCGCTGCTGGATGCCGAGCCCGGCCTGCGCACGGTGACGGAGGTCGCATTGGCCTGACCGGCGGCGACAGGGAGAGAGCGCACTTCCGGAGGGCCGCGGTGCCCGCCCCGCCATTCACGCTGCGGCGTCACATCTCCCCGATGATACTGTGCCAGGGCGCCACCGCCGGAAGACCCTCGACCAGCGATGCCGCCCACTCCTCCGCAAGCTGCCACATGCAGCCCGCCCCCGCCGCCTCGACATCGTTGGGGTAGACCGTGACCAGCCGAACCCGGTCCACGTAGATAGTGGGCTTCCCGCGGATGGCGACGATCCTCACCGCGCTCGGGCCCAGATCGGCGTAGGAGATGATGTGCACGATGCGCATGTTGACGATCCGAGCCCTCTCGGCGGCCGTGTAGCCCGCTGCGGAGGTCTGGATGGCGAAGAAGACGCGGCCGTCCAGCCCGATCTCGAAGCTCTCGGGCACCGTCCTCGCCATGGTCACCGGCTTGAGGTCGTCGTCGGCGAGGATCGTGACCTCGCCCGCCAACTGCGCCGTGGCGTTCGGCGCGACGGCAAGCAGGAGCGCCGCACACAGCGCCGTCGCCAGAAGTCCGCCAGACCTCGTCATTGCATTCGCCTCCCGGCTGGGATGGTGCGATTGCGCGGCCCTTCACTCGTCGAGCGCAAGGCCGCCGAACCGGCGTTGCCGCCTGCTGTAGTCCTCGATCGCCCTGTCCAGGTGCTCCGGCTGGAAGTCCGGCCAGTACTCGGCCATCGAGTAGAACTCGGCGTAGGCGATCTGCCAGAGCAGGAAGTTGCTCACTCGCAGGTCGCCGCCGGGACGAATCAGCAGGTCCACCGGCGGGATGTCGGGCACGTAGAGGTGCTGGGCGAAGACCTCCGGCGTCACGTCCTCCACGTCCAGCCCCCCGGCCACGACCTTGCTCGCGATCTTCTTCGCCGCATCGACGAGCTCGACCTGCCCCCCGTAGTTGACGCACAGGTTCAGCACCAGGCCGTCGTTCTCGGCGGTGGCCTGCTCGGCCGTGGCCAGCGCCGAGCGAAGCGGGGCGGGAAGCTCCTCACGCCGGCCGGAGACGCGCAGGCGCGCACCACGCTCGCACAGCTCCTCCAGCTCCGCCAACAGCGCCGTCTCGATCAGCCCCATGAGGGCCTCGACCTCGGACTCGGGCCGGCTCCAGTTCTCCGTGCTGAAGGCATACAGCGAGACGACCTCGATCCCGCGCTCCCGCGCCGCGCGCACGAACCGCCGCGCGGCGTAGCGGCCCTCGCGGTGCCCCTCCACCCGATCCAGGCCCCGCTCCCGGGCCCACCGCCCGTTCCCGTCCATGATCACCGCGACGTGCCGCGGCAGCACGATCTCCTGCCCGCTGGTTGCCACCGATCCCATCCCTCTCCCCGATAACGCGAAACGGCCTGGGCTCCCGGGGCCCCAGGCCTTCAGCCCTCTACCGGCACCGTTCGTGACGCCGAGCCCCGCGCCGGCCCTCACCGGCCCTCATCTGGCGGGAACGGCGTCCTCCACACCGCCGACACGGTCAGCTCCGGCCCCTCATCGCCGGGCCGTTGGCGCAGCACGAAGGCCCGGTCACCCTCGCTGTGGGGCGGCCCCACCCACGAGACCGTCACCGGGCCCGCTCCGGCCTCCTCGAGCAGCTCCAGAGCCCGCTCGAGCGGATACCCCGTTGTGTCCGGAAGGCCGCCGGTCATATCTCCTTGATCTCGTTGATCTTCTCTTCTCCGATCTCCTCGATCCTCTCGATGTACTCGTCGGTGAGATCCTGCACTTCCTTCTTGCCGACGCGCACCTCATCCTCGGAGAGGCCCTCGGCCTCCTCCATCTTGTCGATGGCCTCGTTGGCCGCGCGCCGGATGTTGCGAATCGCGACGCGGCCCTCCTCCACGCGCCTGCCAACCTGCCTGCAAAGCTCCTCGCGCCTCTCCTCGGTCAGGGACGGAATCTCCAGGCGGATGATGTTGCCATCGTTCGTGGGCATCAGCCCCAGCTCCGAGGTCATGATGGCCTTCTCGATGGCCGAAAGGGCGTTCTTGTCCCAGGGCGTGATACCCAGCAGCCGCGTGTCGATCACCTGGATCGACGCGATGTGGTTCAGTGGGACGTTGGTGCCGTAGTACTCCACCTCCAGGCTCTCCACCAGGCCCGGACTGGCTCTCCCCGTCCTGTACGCCGCGAGGTCCCTCCGCACGACCTCCACCGTCTTCTCCATGTCCGTCTTGGCGCGTGCAATCAGTCGATCCATCCGCATCCCTCCGTCAGGCGGGGATAGCCGGCTAGCGCACCACCGTGCCGATCGGCTCGCCCATCACGACCCGCACGATATTCCCGGGGACGTTCATGTTGAACACGATGATCGGTAGGTTGTTGTCCTTCGCCAGCGATATGGCGGTGGCGTCCATCACGCGCAGGTTCCGGTTCAGAGCCTCCAGGTGTGACACCTCGCGCAGCAGCTTGGCGGCGTGGTTCTTGTCGGGGTCGCTGTCGTAGACGCCATCGACGTCGGTGGCCTTCATGATGACCTCGGCGCCGATCTCAAGCCCCCTGAGCACGCCGGCGGTGTCACTGGTGAAGTACGGGTTGCCCGTCCCTGCGCCGAAGATGACGATGCGGCCCTTCTCGAGGTGGCGGGTGGCCCGGCGTCTGATGAAGGGCTCGGCCACCTCTCGCATGTCGATGGCGGTCTGTGCCCGAGTATCCACGCCCTTGCTTTCGAGCGCATCCTGCAGCGCCAGGGCGTTGAGCACGGTCGCGACCATGCCCGCGTAGTCCGCCGCCGCACGCTCCATCCCCTGTGCCGCGGCCTCCTCGCCCCGCCAGATGTTGCCCCCGCCCACGACCACCGCGATCTCCACTCCGGTCGCTCTCGCATCGCGAAGCTCCCCCGCGATGCGATCGACCGTGGGCCAATGGAGCCCGTTCCTCTCCGGCCCCTTGAACGCCGCGCCGCTGAGCTTCAGCAGCACCCGGCTGTAAGGCGCACCGCCGCTCACCTGCGTCACCTGGACCTATTCCTCGTCCTGACCCACCTGATAGCGAACGAAACGGGCGATCACGACCTTCTCCCCGCACTGCGCGATCAGCTCGTTGAGCTTGTCTTCGATGGCCAGGCTGTCGTCCCGGATGAATGGCTGCTTGAGCAGGCACTCCGCCTCGTAGAACTTCTGCAGCCGCCCCTCCACCATCTTCTCGGCGATGTGCTCCGGCTTGCCCTCCTCCAGCGCCTGCCGCTTCAGCACCTCCCGCTCGTGCTCGAGGACCTCGCCGGGCACGTCATCGGGCGCAATCCACTTCGGAGCCATCGCCGCCACCTGCATCGCCAGGTCGCGACCAAACTCCCTGAACTCGTCGGTCCGGGCCACGAAATCGGTCTCACAGCGCAGGTCCACCAGGACCCCGATCTGACTCCCCGCGTGCACGTAGGACGCGATGATGCCCTCCTCGGCCGCCTTCCCCTCCCGCGCCATCGCGACGTCGATGCCCCTCTGGCGCAGCAGGTCCACCGCCTTCTCCATGTCCCCCCCCGCCTCCGTGAGGGCGTTCTTGCAGTCCATGAAGCCCGCGCCCGTCTTCTGCCGCAGTTGCTTGACCTGTTCAGCATTGACTGACATCTGCATCCTCCTGAAGCGCCGGCGCACCCCCGCGGTACACCGGCGACTCTGTTAGTCTTCCTCGTCGATCAGGTCGATGAACTGCTCCTCCACGAACTGGTCCTCAACCGCGGCCTCGAACTCCTCGACGGCCTCCTCCGCCACCGCGGTCTCGGCGGCGGCCACGGCCGCCTCCTCCTCCGCCAGCGCCCGGGCCACCAGCTCCTCGTCGAGCTGGATCCCTTCGCGCGCCGCCATCTCCCTGGCCTGCGCCAGGCTGTGCGCCTCCTCGAGCAACTGCTGCTGGTAGGCGAGGCGGCCCTCGAGCATGGCCTCCGCCATCAGGTTGGCGAAGAGGCGGATGGCGCGGATCGCGTCATCGTTGCCGGGCACCGGGTAGTCGATCGGCTCCGGGTCGCAGTTGGTGTCGATGACGGCCACGATGGGGATCTCCAGCTTCACGGCCTCGGCTACTGCTGTCTCCTCGCGCTTGGTGTCCACGATAAACACGGCGTCCGGCAGGCCGTTCATGTCCTTGATCCCGCCCAGTGAGTGCTCCAGCTTCTCACGCTCGCGAGACAGCTTGAGCGCCTCCTTCTTGGGGAGGCGTGCCCACTCGCCGCGCTCCTCGGCCTCGGTCAGCTCGCGCAGGTAGTCGATCCTGCCCCGAATCGTCGGGTAGTTCGTGAGCATGCCGCCGAGCCATCGGTTCGTCACGTAGGGCATGCCGCACTTCTGCGCGGCCTCCCTGATCGACTCCTGCCCCTGCCGCTTGGTGCCCACGAACAGCAGCGTCCCCCCCTCTTCCCCAACCTTGCGCACGAACTCACACGCCGACTCGACGAGCCGGAGCGTTGCATGCAGGTCGATGATGTAGATGCCGTTGCGCTCGTGGTAGATGAACGGCTTCATCTTCGGGTTCCATCGGCGCGTCTGATGACCGAAGTGTACGCCCGCTTCGAGCAGTTCCTTCATCGTCACCAGTGCCAAGAGACGGTTCCTCCGTTCCACGGCCTGTTTGGCCGCACGTCCAGGCGCTTCGGCGTCGCTGGTGGCCGAGAAGCGCCGACGTTGGTACGTTAGATTATGCGCGCCCGTGGGGCCGCCGTTGGGCCTACGGCACCCGTGCGCGTCGCCAGCCCCCATCGTCGGGAACTGCAGTCTACCACAACCCTAACGCACGGTCAACCGGCCCCCCAGCCGCCCAGGAGCATCGGTTTTAGGTTATGCGAGTTTTTCTGTTGTTGAGGCAGGTACTCGTGTCTAGGTTTGCGAACATACTCATGTGCGCAGCGATCGAATGGCGCAATGGCAGCTT